>CAYFQN010000015.1:2759-24316 GCA_964345285.1 uncultured Rhodothermales bacterium | reverse complement strand
CCGCAAGCAGACCCCGACGGATCGCCCGACGGATCGCCCGACGGATCGCCCGACGCGAAGAAGGATGCAAACTCGTCGTTCGAGAAATGGCTGGTGCGGTTTTTCCTGCTGATGGCCTTCGGCGTTGCCTTCGGCATTGAGGGCATGACACTCTTTCGCTCGTACGTGCTGGACCGCGATGGCGGCCAAGACACAGAGACCGTCGAACCCCTCCCTGAGCTGCCGCTGCTACAGGTGGGGGATGAGATGCTGCCTGACGCGTCGCCCACTGAGCGCATCGAGGCGCTATCGCTGGAGGCTCGCCCGGGCGACACATGGACGTTCCGGATAACGATCGCCCTCCAGAACCCCACCGAGCAGCCGTATGAATTAACCACATTCGGCGTGCTGACCCGCAGCGGCAGCGTACACGAGGAAGCGTTCCGCGTGACGTGCCCGCCGGGCGATTCGACGCAACTCCAGGCCGAGTGGCAGCTGGCGCCCAGCGACTTCCCCGAGTCGATCGTAGCATCCGGTCGGATTCAGGTGACGCCGGACTCGTCCGTGGTGCACGCCCGCCGCTTCCGCCTGCCTCGCATCCCCGTGCAGATGGTGCGGTAGCGAACAGCTCTCAACGCTCCGCATCCATCCCGCGAGAGGAGTTGGCGACGACGAGCAAGCTGCTGGAGGCCATGGCGAGCGCGGCAAAGAGTGGGTTGATGGCGCCCGCGATGGCGAGCGGGATGGCGACGACGTTGTAGAGAAACGCCCACCCCAGGTTCTGGCGGATGCGGCGGCGCGTCTGGCCGGCGAGGGCAAACGCCTGCGGCACGCGGCGCAATTCGCTGTCGGTGATGACCACGTCGGCCGAGTCGGCGGCGAGGGCCGTGGGGCCGAAGGCAATACCGAGATCGGCCTCGGCGAGGGCCGGGGCGTCGTTGCTGCCGTCGCCCACCATGGCAATCGGGCCGCGCGTGCGGAGCTGCCGGATGATTTCCGACTTGGCTTCGGGCCGCACCTCCGCAAACACCTCATCAAAGGCGCCGTGCGCGCGCAGTGGGTCGGCAGCCGCCCGGCTATCGCCGGTGAGTACCACGATCTCGCGATCGGCGGTACGCAACCGGTCAATCACGGCATCCCAGTTGGGGCGCAAGTCGTCGCCCACGACGAGGAGGCCCTGTGCCACGCCGTCCCAGCCCACAGCGACGGGCACCTGCGCGTTGGCCTGTGCCTCCGTGGCGCGCTGCCGGTACGCCTCGGCCACCGACCATCCTTCGGCCTGCAGCCAATCGGGATGGCCGACGAGCACGCGCGTGCCGTCCACGTCGGCCTCCACGCCGCGCGACGCGCTGCGCACACGAGTGACAGTGTGACCGTTTTGCGCCGCGCCGTCCACGATAGCCTGCGCCACCGGATGCGTTGAGTGCTGTTCAACCGCCCGGGCACGCTGTACGGCCTCGTCGGAAGCCAGCGTGTCGAGCAGGTGCATGTGGCCCGTTGTCAACGTGCCGGTTTTATCGAACGCCAGCGTACGGATAGCGGAGGCGCGTTCGAAGACGGAGACGTCACGAATCACAATGCGGCGTGACAGGGCCTCGCGTAGTCCGGACGCGATGGCGAGGGGCGTAGCGAGGCCCAGCGCACAGGGGCACGACACGATGAGCACGGCAAGGCCCGTCAGTAGTGCGGGCCCGAAGGCGGCGCCGGCCAGTAGTTGCCACGCGGTTGCCCCAGTGGCGAGCACGAGCACGAGTGGGACGAACACCGCAGCAATCCGGTCCACGAGCCGCTGCACGCCGGGGCGCTTCGACTGGATCGTCCACATGAGCTGCACCAGCCGGTCGAGCGTGCTTTCCACGGCCTCGCCCACCTCAATCGTGAGTGCATGCTCGGTGACGACGGCCCCGCCGATCACGTCATGGCCCGGGCGGCGTGTGACGGGGAGCGCCTCGCCGGTCAGCAGCGCCTCGTCCACCGCGGCGCTTCCCTCGATGACGGTGCCATCCACCGGGATGCGTTCGCCGGCGCGGACGAGCACGCGGTCGCCCGGCTGCAGATCGGCCAGCGGGACCGTGCGGGGCCCATCACCCTCCAGCCGACGCGCCTCGTCCACCTGCTCGCGCGTCAGGTCGCTCAGGAGCCCCGTCGCGCGGCGCTTGATGAGTCCCTCGTAGTAGTTACCGATCGATACGGCGAGGATGATGACGACCGTCACGTCGAAGTACAGGTCGATCTGGCCCATCAGCATCGCGCCCGTGCTGTACAGGTACGCGCTTACGGCCGCCAGCGCGACGAGCAGATCCATGTTGGGGGTCATCACACGCAGGCTGATGGCCGCGCCGCGCAGGATGGGCCAGCCCGTGAAGCCGAGCACGAACGTCGTGAACAGCCAGATATTACTGAACGCGTAGCGGCCGTCCGCGCCACCCAGGTCCATGAGCCCCTCTGCGCCGAAGTACACGGGGTAGAGGAAGACGATGTACCACACCATCACCATCATGGTGAAGAACCCGCCGAGTAGCAGCCGGACGACCGTGTTCTGCGTCTCGGTGTCGTCGACCGGCGCGTCGGGCGAGTCGGCGCGATAGCCACCGTGCGTCAGCACATCGCACAGAGCCGGTTCGTCGAGCTGATCCGCGTCGTATCGCAGTTTGACCATGTCGGAGGCGTAGCTTGCCTCGGCGGCGTATACGCCCTCGGTGCGTTGGGCGATCGTTTCGATGAACGCCTCACACGTTGCGCAGTGCATCCCGTCGATGCGCAGGAACGCCGACGCGGCATCGTCGGGCACGGTGGTGGGCTGATTCCGGTTCGCCATCTGAGCACGGACGGCGTCGGCCTCGTCCGTATCGAGATCGTCGAGCAGCCGGGCCACGTCGAGGCAGCCGCGGCAGCAGAATGTGCCGTCCACGTCATCCGCCGTGATGGGCGGCTCGGGCGTTGGTAAATCGCAGAGGGTACAGCGGGGCATAGTACGGTGATAAGCCTGCGAGAGCGAGCGAGTGTCAAGGAGCCCGGTCCGGCTTCGCTTAAGGTCATACGAGAACAGCGGCTACCTTACACGCATCACCAAGCGCGAAGAGCCAAGCAAGCACCTCGTCGTCCGGCAGAACGGACGTGAAGAGTCTGTGCGCTTAAAACGGGCAGGCTCTTTGCGGGGCATACAGCCGCAGCCCGTGGCGACTGGAATCCATCGTTGCCGTCATCATCTAGTGGTCGGGTGCAGTCTATGTTGATATGCAGGGCCATGACCGGTACCAGGTTCCATCGCGCATCCATCCACAATTACCGAACATACCATGAGTAGGGCATCCAACTTTATGCATGAATTCAGGCGCGAGGCCAACGCTGAGCGAGCCGCTCGTGCCGACCACTTGGACGCCCTTCGCGCCGAGATTCGGGGCATAGGACAGGAAGTGGCTACCATGCTCGGCACCTTCCGAACATCGATGGCCGAGGAGGCGGCGGCGGATCGCCAGCAACGCCACCATCAACTCGACGCGCTGCGAAGCAATGTGCAAACAGTGACGCAGGAAGCGCGACGGCAGATGAAGCAGTTCCAGGTGGAGCTTCAGGAGGCCGCAGCGCAGAACCGGGTCGATCGCGCCGATGCCCTAGCAGATGCCGAGGCGTTCGTCGCTCGCAATCGCAAAGAGGTACGGCAGCTACTGGACGACATTCGGATGCAGCTGGCTTCTCTGCGCGAGGCGAGCGGGGGCGAGCGACATGCCTTTGTAGAAGAGGTTCAGTCTACTGCCCATAACGTGTTGAACACGGCGCGGCAGACGCTAGAGGACGTCCAGGATGAGATGGAAGACCTGCACCGCAACTGGAGGGCACCCTCTCCAAGTGCAGATGGTGCAGAGGACTCAGGAGAAAACGAAGTCGTCGTGCTTAAGGGGATCGGTCCTAAAACAGCAGCTCAGCTCCGCGACGCAGGCATCGTCACGTTCCAGGATCTGGCGGCACACTCGCCCGATGAGATTCGCAACATGCTCAGCGAACTGCCGGCTTTCGTCGATGTCGACTCGTGGGTAGAGCAGGCCCGTCGACAAGTGCGCGCAAGTAGGTGATCAGCGCTCGCAGGATTACCGACATCACTTCCCAGCACATATTCCCAGCTCAGCCACCGACCTATGTTCTTGCTCGATGATATCCTGATGGCCCCCGTCCACGGCTTACACTTCGTGGCATCCGCTATCCATGACGCCGTCCAAGATGAGTTAGAAAACGAAAAGAAAGCTCTTCGCAATGAACTGAATAACCTGTACATGGAGCTATCGGCCGGTCAAATCACGGAGGAGGCCTTTGATGCGCGTGAAGAGGCTATTTTGGACCGGCTTGACCAATTAGAAGCGTTGGAGCAACAGGAGCACGAGAGGGGGCAGAATGGCACCACACCACCTCGGGAATCCAGGTAGGGATGAGCTACAGGAAGAAAGTTCCGCCCTGCGATCTGGCAATTACGACCGCTCGAAGAACTGATAGATAGCTACAGGGGCAGCAAGCCCCAATCCGGCGCTATCACACCGATTGGCGCAGATCGTTGAATGATCCCCAGTAAGGTCTGCTATTTGCACGAATCGACAGCACGCCGTAAGCAATGAGAGCGGCGAGGGGCGCCAGTATACTAGTCAGTGTTCATAACATAATTAAGAATGTATTTCTATTTGCTGGACACTCTAGTTCCTGCTGAGAAGCGCGGCTGGACTGATGGAATGTGAGATGCGGCATTGAATAAGGAAACAGATAGTGCTGAATAAATAGATAAGTTAGATAGATAAGTTAGATGGCGGTGCAACGTAACTCCAGCAGGATATGAGCGCCAGCTACCCTCTCCAGGCAACCGATGTTACTCTCGCAGAAACCCTTGATCGCGTGCTCGACACAGGCGCTGTGTTGCGCGGAGACATCGTCATCTCTGTAGCCAATGTCGACTTGCTCTACTTGGACATCCGCCTGCTCCTGAGCGCTGTGGACACAGCCTTGCGCAATGGGGCTATCGATGAGCATGCGCTATCTCAGTACCCGTCCTCTTCAACCGTCCCGGCCCGTGATGATTAACGACCCGTCCCCTGATGCGCCCATCTCGGATCCACTCCGTGCCGATGCACTAAGCCAACTCTTCGGGCCGGCTGATGAAGTAAACGGCGCGCCTACGGCAACCGACATCCAGCAAGCGGCACAGCGCGTTGCACTGGACGGAGAGTCACCCGCCAATGGATTGGCTCATCTGGTACTGACCCTCATCAAGCTGTTGCACGACCTCCTCGAAAAACAGGCGATTCGTCGCATGGAATCTGGATCACTGACCGAGGAGGAGGTCGAGCGCGTGGGGCGCACGCTGATGTGCCAGGTCCAAGAGCTTGAAGAGCTTTGTGAGCAATTCGGCTTCGAATATGATGATTTAGGGCTCAATCTCGGCACCATCCATGTGAGTTAGCATCACCCAGCGATAGTCTTTGGAGCCGGCCGATTCGGCTCCTCTTCATCCCTGAACCCCCATGTCATGGCCCAGCAACTTCAGAACATGCGTGGCCCGCGTAGTGCCACCCTCGCCGACATTCTAGAACGGGTGTTGGAGACGGGAATCGTCATCGCGGGCGATATCCGGGTGAACCTCAATGACGTTGAGCTGCTCACCATTCAGATTCGGCTTGTCATCTGTTCTGTCGACAAGGCTGACCAGATGGGCATCGACTGGTGGAAGTCCGCTGACTACTTGAAGGCGCACACCCCACCAGCCCCCCTGCCGGAAGCAGCATCCGAGGCCCCAACCACGTCCGAAACGGCCGACCAGTTGGACGCCCTCAACAACCGCATTGAGCGGCTGGAAAGCTCCATCAGCCAGCTCGCCGGCTATGTCGTTCGCTCCGAACGAAACCGGCCCGACATGTACTGAGAGGGCTGCACGCTGGAGGCAAGAAACGGACGGCAAAAAAAGCCGGCTTGCCGCACCTATCGATGGAAAAGAATTTCTCAGAGACGGCCTGGTCTCTTTTTTGCTGTAGAGACAATGCGACATCATAGCCTAGTAAGCCCTGTGTCATTTTTCACGCTACTATGCACGCTACTATAATAGTAGAAAAGTGCTAACTACAGAGCGATTTAGAGGGCGCCACGAGACAGGTGGACGAGCCGAGGCATAGGATGCCGTGATGTCCAACGGCCTGTTCAGGCATGAGGTTGGGGATGGTCCCTGCTCTCTGTGCCGTGCCGGCTGTTACCGCAACCTTGTACGCTTTGCGAAGGGCAGGGCCGAGGGAGCTCACGAACGAGCTGTCCCTGCCTTTGTCCTTCCGCTTGGGTGCCTGCCAAAGAGCCGATTGTTTAGGGCTCTTTCATCGCTCGCCACAACGCACATCATCATCACAGAAATAAAGAGGTTACACAATGGCTGAAGTTAAAAAGTCAACCGACTCCAGCGGGTTGGCCGAAGTCGTGGATCGCATTCTCGATAAGGGGATCGTGATTGACGCCTTCGTGCGCGTATCGCTCGTTGGGATCGAACTCCTTTCAGTAGAGGCGCGCGTCGTTGTTGCTTCCGTGGAAACGTACTTGAAGTACGCGGAAGGCATCGGCCTGACGGCTACGGCTGCGGCGCCGCCTGCATAACACCCTGTAGCTGTATAATCCATGTGCTGACATGGTGCGCTGCGCGGCCCGGTGTGGCTTCTGCAGCGTGGGAGTAGGGGGAGCGGAAGGCAGTACGAGTCAGTCCATTCGGCTCGGTTGCGTTTCGCTCCTTTTTACTCGCCCCCTTCCTTGAGGGAACCACGGCGCTCACTGCGGCCCAAAGCGCGGCGCAAGGAGAGCCAGCTGATGGCACGCCTTCTGCGCCTAAGGCGCGGTGAAAGAGGCCGGTTAAGGAGGATTCGCTGCCACTCACGAAGAGGGCACCCTCTCTATGCCGTCCCGTCTGTGCCCGAATCTAACTGTACTGCCGTTAATACCGCCAGCTATGGAGTATACCAACGCTAGCACCCCGACTGCCAGAGCTAGCCTGCCCGCTGCCAGTCGTGCTCGACGACGCACCGGGGTCTTCATCCCCGAGCCGAGCGACGAGTTCGTCGTGACCGACGCCATCGAACGCGTCAACAAACGCTGTCTCGCTTACCTGCATGCGGGGTATCCCGTTCACTTAACCGGCATCGCCGGAACGGGGAAGACGAGCCTAGCCTTCCACATCGCATCTCAGTTGGATCAGCCTGCCGTGCTGCTGCACGGTGACAACGAGTTCGGACGCTCTGACCTGGTTGGCGGCGAGATCGGATACCGGAAGTCGAAAGTCGTCGATAATTTCATCCGCTCGGTGCTTAAGACGAGTGAGCAGGTGACCAAGGTGTGGGAGGAGAAACGCCTCGCGAAGGCCTGCCGCGAAGGCTACACGCTTATCTACGACGAGTTCACGCGGTCGCAGGCGGAGGCGAACAACGTCCTGCTCAGTATTCTTGAGGAGCGCATCCTCAACCTGCCTAGCCGCAGTGGCACGGGAGAGGACTACATCCGCGTACACCCGAACTTTCGGGCCATTTTTACCTCGAACACGGCCGAGTATGCCGGGACGCACGATACGCAGAGCGCTCTGCTGGACCGGTTGGTCACCGTCGAACTGAGCCATCCCGACCGCGAGACCGAGGTGCAGATTGCACAGTCGCGGTCAGCCATTAGCGCCGTGGCTGCTGAGCACCTCGTGGATGTCGTGCGTGCTATCCGGGCCGAAATGGACGGGCCACAGGGCCCCTCGGTACGTGCCTCCATTGTGCTAGCACGCGTGTTCGCCCAGAACGAGGCTGACATCGACCCACAAAGCGACTTCTTTCGCGATGTCTGCGTCGACGTGCTGCGTCCCAGTCGGACAGCGCGCGCTCAGCAGGACGAGGCCGTCGTCCGGCAGCAGGTAAGCGATGCCATCCAGGCTGTCTTTGGCAGCTGATTCACCGTCTCATTTTCACCGGCTCTCTTCCGCAACTGAAGCCAACAGTGTCATGAAAAAATCGCTCCCTACGAACGACAATCAGCGATCGGGCCCGAGGGCACACCCCCGTGCGCCCTCATTGCGGCCCCCCTCCAGCCTGCGGGCGCAACGTCGAGACAGCGAGCACAAGGTGTACGTCGAACTGGCTGCCCTGCAGATGGCGCGCGTTCGCCAGCGTCGCATCCGCGATGCCCTGAGCGAGCAGGTGGATCGCTGTACGCGCCGCATCGAGCAGATCGAACAAGAATCCGCCGCACTAAAAGCCCAAATTGAGCGCACCGAGGCGTCGTCCGGTGCGCCGGACGCGGACGGCTTCGAATACCGCTACTGAGCATCTGCGCCCGCCCTGTTCCCTCCCCATATACCTATCCATCAACCGGTCCTTCCGCCAGATTATGTCCGCTTCTTCCTCTGACGCGTCACAGAAATATTTATACGCCATCACCCAAGCCGGCGCTCTCGGCGAGACGAGCGTGCGCGGCATCCGAAAGCAGCTCCTCTATGCCATTGAGGACGGCGACTTGGCTGTCATCGCGAGCAGCCTGTCGGATGGTCGCGTACGGCCGCGCCGTCGTAACCTCAAGGCTCACCACGACGCCATCGATGCGCTCGTCGACCAGCAGATTGACCTGCTGCCCATGGCCTTTGGCTCCATCGCTGACAGCGCCGCCGAACTGCGCGCCTTCCTTCGCACCCATCAGGACGAACTGGTCCGCAAGATCCAGCAACTGCGCGACCGCGTGGAGGTGCAGGTGCGTGTGGCCTGGAAAGTGGACGACATCTTCCAGTACTTTGTGAGGCACAACGACGAACTGCGCGCGACCCGCGATCAGTACTTCCGCCACGGTGACCGCGATCCGACGCGCCAGGAGAAAATGCATTTGGGAGAGTTGTTCAGTTCCGTGCTGGAGTCGGAGCGCGCCGCTCATCGCGCAACGGTTGAGGAACATGTGGGCATGGTGAGCGATCAGCTTTATGTCGATCAGTGCCGTGACGAATCCGAAGTGGTACGCATTACCTGCCTCGTGGAGCGTGATCGCGTCGACGAGCTGGAAGAGGCAATCCACACGGCTGCTGCGCAGTTCAGCGAGCACTTCGTGTTCAACTATACGGACCACACAGCACCGTACACATTCGCCCAGGTGGAGATGTAGTGGGCAACGGGGCAACGACTCTACCCTTTTTCACTCTTCGCACCGAACCGCATGGCCAACGATGGAAAGAAGCAACCCGATGAGGCGTTTGGGATCGGGCGCTTGTTCGACGAACTTGGCGCCGCTGTGGAAAAGCTGAACAACCTGGCCGAGCAGGGCCAACGATGGTCGAAGAAGGTGGGCTCAGACGATGGCCCGCAAGCTATCGTTGACATCCGCATCCGCACGGCCCAGGACGCTGCACGCGATGCATCCGTGCGCACGGAGGGCGCCTCGCGCCGTTCGCCCGTATCGCCTGATGCTGATGCGTCGGAAGAACGCGAGGTACCCATTCAAGAGCGCCAGGCTCCACCTGTCGACATTTTTGACGAGGACGGCCATGTGCTCGTCGTCGCTGAGATGCCGGGTATTACAGCGCGCGACATCGATGTGCAGCTGACTGACGACGTGCTGGCTGTAGAGGCTACGACCGACGATCGCCAGTACGCTACCGAGGTGCTGCTGCCCCGCGTGGCTACTGAGGTTCAGACTGTGCAAGCAAACAACGGAATTATTAAGATCAAGTGTCTAGTGTAGCCGACGACGGGCCAGAAACTGCTGCAGAGGACGCCGTGCACCTGACAGTGGCCGAGGCTTCGCGCGAAGACGCGGGCCGCGGCGTGGTGCGCGTCGACCCGGATGTCATTGCTGCGCTCGGCGCCGAGCTGGGCGACGTCGTCGCTGTCGAAGGCGAGCGTCGCGCGGTGGCACGCGTGCTGCCCGCCCCGGTAGCCGGCCGCGGGCAGGGCGCTGTTCTTATGGACGGCGTAGTGCGCCAGAACGCCCACGTTGGCGTACACGACACGGTGGCCGTCTCCGTGCTACCGGCACCCGAGGCTCGGCGCGTCACGTTACGGCCCGTTGAGGCAGCGCCCAGCGACCGGGACCTTGGCTACATCGGGCGGCGCGTGGACGGACGACCTGTACAGGCTGGCGACCAGGTACGCGTCGAGCTCTTTGGCAACCGCTGGATGGACTTTACCGTCGGCACAGTGCAGCCCGAGGGGGCAGTGCGCATCGTGCCCACCACCACACTCGTTGTTGAGGAGCGGGACGCCGAGTCGACGCAACCGGCCCGACGGTCAACATACGAAGATATTGGCGGCCTCGATGGGCCATTGCAGCGGGTCCGCGAAATGATCGAACTGCCGCTGCGTGCCCCCGGCGTCTTCCAGCGTCTCGGCATCGACGCTCCGAAGGGAGTATTACTGGCCGGGCCACCCGGTACGGGCAAAACACTGCTGGCTCGCACGGTGGCCGCCGAAACGGAAGCCGCCTTCCTCGCCATCAGCGGACCGGAGGTCGTCCGCAAACTCTATGGCGAGAGCGAGGCACAACTCCGTCAGGTCTTTGAACAGGCCGCTCGGCAGGCGCCCAGTATTGTCTTCTTGGATGAAGTCGACGCCCTGGCGCCACGGCGGGCTGACGTGGAGGGCGACGTCGAAAAGCGCATCGTGGCGACGTTACTTACGCTGATGGACGGGCTTGAGCCGCGCAAAGGCGTCGTGGTGATTGCCGCCACGAATCGGCCCAACGCCATAGACCCTGCCCTGCGCCGGGCGGGGCGCTTCGACCGCGAGATCACCATCCCCATCCCAGACCGCCGAGGCCGACGGCAAATCCTGGAGGTCCACAGCCGGGGCATGCCGCTGGCGGCCGGCGTGGATCTAGACCAACTGGCTGAGACGACACACGGGTTTGTCGGCGCTGACCTCGAGGCGCTTTGCCGGGAGGCGGCTATGGCGGCCCTGCGCCGCACATTGCCAGACTTTGGGCTCGGCCGGGATACATTATCGTACGACGAGGTGCGCACCATCCAAGTTGGTTCCCCCGACTTTCAAGCAGCTCGCCGTGAGGTAAAGCCCTCGGCACTGCGTGAGGTGTTTACGGAGGTCCCCAACGTGCGCTGGTCGGCCATTGGCGGGCTGGAGCACGTGCGTGAGCGCCTCCAAGAGGCCGTCGAGTGGCCGCTTCAGCACCCTGACCTGTTCACCGAGGCCGGTGTGGCGCCTCCGCGCGGCCTGATGCTTGTCGGCCCACCGGGCTGTGGCAAAACGCTGCTCGCGCGCGCCCTAGCCACAGAGACGCGATCAAACTTTATCTCCGTGAAGGGTGCCGAGCTGCTCTCCAAGTTCGTGGGAGAGTCCGAGCAGAAGGTACAAGAGATCTTTCGCAAGGCGCGGGCCGCGGCACCGTGTATCGTCTTCTTCGACGAGATTGATGCTCTTGCCCCATCACGGGGGCAGGGCACCCAGAGCGCCGGCGTATCAGACCGCGTACTGGCGCAGTTTCTCGTGGAAATGGATGGCATCGAGGAACTGCACGACGTCGTGGTCATGGCTGCCACGAACCGGGTCGACCGGATCGACCCTGCCCTGTTGCGCCCCGGCCGCTTCGATGATATTATAGCCGTGCCGCGTCCCGATGCCGACGCGCGGCGTGCTATCTTGCACGTGCACCTGCGCGACAAGCCGACGGCAGACGCTGTTGACCTTGAGGCGCTGGTGGTGGCCACGGATGGGTTCTCAGGCGCCGACATAGAAGCCGTATGCCGCCGAGCCGCGCTCGAGGCCATGCGTCCGGCCATTCAAGTTGTCCAGGCCGGGGCCGATGGCCCCCCGGCGCCGGCCATCAAAATCACCCACGCCCATCTTGAGGCGGCCGTCGAGACCATGAACCGTCAGCGCAACCGTCGCAACGCTTCCGCCGCACCCTATGACTAATGATGCACCATCTCCCATCGCACTGACTGACGACCAGGCCCTGTACCTATATAGTTTGGTGCAGACAGCCACCGAGCCGGCATGCCCCGAAGGCATGAGTGGGGAGCCTGTTCGGCCCCTGGTCCTCGACGACGAGCTCGTCGCGATCGTTGAAATCGTAGATCGAGCCGCATGGACGGGGCCAGACGCTCAACGTAATATGGAAACATTACGCTGGGTCGGGCCACGCGCCGTGATGCACGAGCAAGTCGTTGAAGCAGTAATGGACGAAGGGCCCGTTTATCCGGCCCGCTTCGGCACCTTGTTCTCATCGGTAGACCGCCTAGAGGAAATCGTCGCCGCACACCGGGATGACCTCGACGCGTTTCTAAACCGTGTGGAAACGAGGGGCGAGTGGGCCATCAAGGCCTTTCTCGATCGCGATCGCGCCGCTGACCATCTCGCGGCCCGCGCCGACGATCAGGAGGATAGCGAAGAGCCGTCCGGCGCAGCCTACCTGAAGCGCCGCTTGAAGGAGCAGAAAGCGCGTGAGTCGGTGGATGACTGGGTGGCGGGCACGGCGGAGTCGCTGCAGGACACGGTGCGGCGCCTCGCTGCCGACATGCGGGTGCTTGACATGCAGCAGAGCCTGCATGCCGCTGCCGATCAGTCCATGGTTTTCAATTGGGCTGTGCTGGTCGAAAGCCCCGCTGTAGCAACCCTGCGCGAACAGGTACAGGCCGCAAATGAACGCTTCGAAGGGGTAGGGCTGACCTTGCAGCTGACAGGCCCATGGCCACCATACAGTTTCCGTCCCAAATTAGGGGGGCTGGCACCCGCCACGTCACGGCCTTCCGACCGGTAGAGAGCCCGTCCGACGCACGTAGGGGGGACCCGTCGGCGAAGATGCCTCACAAGACGAACGGGTTCACCTGGGAAATAGCTACAGGGTAGAAGTCCGCCGAGGCCTCTATGACCTGCACTCGGGCTTAAGTCAGGGGGCTGTCTATCCGATAACTCGGAGAAAGAATGGGTAATCGCTCGTCATGCATTAGGGTGAGCGAGACCATCTGCCCCTAACGAAGGCAACCAGTCGATGCTTGCCTGTGGACCGGCGTGAGGATCGCCGACCTCGTTGGAGCGGCATCATGTCACTCTAATTATCAATATCGTCTCATTATGTCCTCAATCGAAATCCATGTCGAAACAGCGGACGCGTCATCTTTTGCTGTAGCGTTCGATCCGTTGCCGGTTGCGTCGGGTCCGCGGGCGGTCCTATTGGGAGAGGGGGCTGCTTCGGGAGATGGTGTCGCCGCTTCAATGGTTTCGAAGAAGGGCGTCATGCCAGTCGGGCAGCGAAGCAGTTTGGAGGCTCAGATACGCGAGTTGTATGCTGATCGCGAAGCTCTTGAGGACGCGCTGGGGACTTCGCGCGTTTACGACATCATCTCTATGGTGTACATGCTGCGCGAGGAGCGTGACGCTCTCTGCGAGCGAGTGCGGCAACTTGAAGCTGAACAGCGCGCGACTTCCCAACAGGAAGTGGCTGCCCGGGATGACGATCCGGACAATGCCGTTCCCAGCAGGCCCCCTCACAGCACGGCGACACCAGCCCACACATCTTCAAACGAAGGTCCCTCAAACCCCGTGGAGGAAGATGCTGCGCCGCAAGCGACTGGGACATCCGAGGAGGAAACGTCTGGGGAAGACATGGCCATGCACCGCACCGTACAAGCGCTTCTGGGCGATGCCCAATTAGAGCAGCAATGGAACGACGTGGTGGCTGATTGGCGCGACGATGCACCCGCCGAGGCTCAGGCCGCTGTGGATTGGGTGCGCGATCTGCGCGACGATCTACTCGACAGTGTGGATACGATCGATGACCCGATCGAACTGGAGGAGGCGCTGGCAATGCAGCACATCCGGTACAAGTCGACCTGGATCATGCTGAATACCAAGCTACAGTACCAGATGATGCGCCACGGCACGCCCAACTTCACGGACTTGCACCGAGCCTCACTCATTACGTCGCTGATCGCCACGTTAGAGGACATCATGCCGAAAGATGAAGTCCAGCAAATCGAGTCCTTTTTGAGCGATCCGGTAAACCGACAAGAAAGGAAGTAAGTCAATCGAAAGGAGTCTGGCTCCATCGATCGGTTGGACTGGAGCGTGTGAGGCGGTCGAGCGCTGAAGTCGCTGCTGTCGTCGGGGCGGTGCGCACCCCGGTGGCGAAGACTTAAATCGTCTTTAGGTTGGTCGATAATACGTGCAGCAGGCGTTGGCGGAGAATGCAGTGTCACACGAGACGCGTTACGCCAAGGCGGACCAGGTCGGTTAGGACCCTGCTGCAACTCCAGGCCACTGCACCACTTGCAAATCGAAAGTCATGATGCATAAAGCCCGCCAGAAGCTGAAAGCCGCGGGAGGAGTCCTTCGGCGCCGGATCACAATCAAGTTTCTCGTTCCCACCGTCGCCATCACCCTATTGTGTGTGGGAGTTGCTGGCTACTTGGTCTCCGACCGACTGGGCGATGAAGTGCAGGCACGCCTGGAGGCCGAGGCGGATACGCGGTTGCAGCGTATCCAAGAGAGGCTTCGCACGCTAAACACGGTCAAGATGCAAGCGCTGCGTAGCGGTGTAAAGCTGCTCAAGGCTGAGGCATCGGCGCGCGGCAATCCAACCCTTGCCGGCCGTACGACCCTGCAGGGCGCGTCTGTACCCGATCTGCGTCTTGGGTCTCAGGCAAGCGTCGGCCGCTACGAGTTGGTCGATCACCTCGCCTCCATCATGGGTGGTACGGCCACGCTCCTCGTGCGTGACGGCGACTCGTTAGTGCGCGTAAGCACCAACATCGAAAAGCACGACGGGCAACGTGCTGTCGGAACCGTACTGGATTCAGAGGAACGCGCTTACGCTGCCATTATGGCTGGCGAATCGTACTACGGCGTGGTCAGCATTCTCGGTGTGCAGTATTTGGCCGGGTACGAGCCGATGTATGACACACGAGGGATCCTTATTGGAGCTTGGGGGGTTGGGCACGCACTCAAAGAGATGGTGGCGTTACAAGCCGCGATTGAAGCAGCAAGCACCCAGGACGGTGGGCTCTCGGTACTGTTAGACACGCGAGGCGACCCCCTTTTTCACAACGGGGCACCCAATCGGGTACGTCGCGCACTTGCTGCTAATGATCTTGCTACCGAAGACGAAGAATGGCGCACACGTCGGGCGGACTTCGAGGCCTGGGGCTACGAAATTGTGACCGCGTACCCCCGTGGGGCTATCGCATCGCACGTGCAACCGCTGCAGGGGGGAGTAGTTGCGCTCGGTGGCATTTTCGTACTTTTACTTACCGGGTTGAGCTATGGGCTCTTCCGGCGCTTCGTCGTGGGCCCTGTGCAGGCGCTCGACCAGGCAGTGCAACAGGCGGCTGATGGCGATTACGAGGCCACCGTGACGTTGGACGGTACTGGAGACGAGGTGGGCCGCCTTGCGCAGTCATTCAACACCATGCTTGCGCAGATGAAGAATCTAATCGACGACGTGCGCCAACGCCGAGAAGAGGCTAAGGCGTCTGCTGCGTCAGCGCGCCAAGCGCGAGCCCAAGCCGAGCAGCATCAGCAGCAACTGAAGGCCAGTGTCGATAAAGTGCTGGCGAAGATGCAGGGCCTTGCCAGCGGCGACCTCACCGTCCGCTTGCCGGAAGACCGCAAAGGCACTATCGGCAAGCTGTACGCGGGTTTTAACGAAGCGGTGCATACCGTGCGGGAAACCGTCGAGCAAGTTGGGTTCGCGGCGGAAGCCACAGCCCATGCCGCTGACGATATCCGGGCCACCATTAACCAACTTGGGGTCGGTATCCAGGACCAGGCAAGCCAGGCCGACGAAGTTGCTGCCGCGATGGAAGAGATGAGCCACACCATCGTGGCAAACGCCGAGACGGCAACGCGGAGCGCTGAAGTGGCCGCCACGAGCCGCAATCAGGCACAGGAAAACGGTGAGATTATTCTTGAGATGGTAGAGAAGGTCGAGGAGGTCGGGGAGGCCGTCATGGCTGCCGCCCAGATGATCAGCCAGCTGGGCGACTCGAGCCAAGAAATCGGGCAGATCGTGGTCACTATTGACGAAATTGCGGACCAGACCAACCTCTTGGCTCTCAACGCGGCCATTGAGGCCGCGCGGGCCGGCGAGCATGGCAAGGGGTTCGCCGTAGTCGCTGATGAGGTGCGCCAACTCGCTGAGCGGACGGCACAGGCGACTGATGAGATTGGCACCATGATCACCGGTATTCAAGAAGATACCGAGCACGCTGTCAATACGATGGCGCAGGGGCAAGCTACTGTGCAGTCAGGTCTCGCCCTAATCGGCCACGTGCGGCAGGCGTTCGATCAGATTGCCGGGGGCATCGAAACGATGTCAGGCCACATCGAAACAATAGCGACAGCCACCGAGGAGCAATCCGTCACGAGCGAGCAAATCTCGCACAATGTAGAAGCCATATCTCAGGTGTCTAGCGAAGCAGCCCGACGTTCGGAAAAGGTGATGGAGGCCGTAGCTACCCTGGGCGAACTTGCCGATGAAGTCCGTACGCTCACGCGCGAGTTTGAGGTCGATGCAACGGGACCGGACCGCCAGGAAGAAAGCGGTGCCCCGGATGCCAACCAGGCGCAGCCTGGCACACCAGTGTAATTGGCCTCACGAGTTAGGTGCAAGCCAAGCGTCGGCCAGTGACGTGATTTCGCCATGGAGGGCACGGTCGCCACGCAGCGGCTCTAGAGGTGGGACCCAGTCTGGCTTGTCTACGGCCGTGCCGGGTGCACGGCCCTCGCGGCGCAAGAACGTGAGTTGATGCAAGGCAAGGCCAGCCACGGCCAGAATAATGGCGCAGTGGCGAGTCTGGTCGAAGGCCCGCCGCGCTGCCATAGTGCCCATCGAGACGATATCCTGGTTACCGCCGTTTGTCGGTATCGTCGCTGTGGCGTGCATCTGCGCCTGAGCCCGTAACTCGGCCGCGGCGGCTGTGGCGGTCAGCTGAGCCCCAGCCAAGCCGCTATCAGCGCCTGGCGACCAGGCGAGCAACAGCGGCGCGTTGTCATTGATGGATGGGTTAAGCAGGGCGTCGATCTGGCGTTCGACGAGCAGGCCGGTCTGGGTTATCGCTGCGTTGAGCGCGTCGGCTGCGAAGGCCACTTGCTGCCCCTGAAAGTTGCCGCCATGTAGCACGCAGGGCGTCGCGCCATCGCCGGCCGAGCCTGGGAACGTGAGAGGGTTATCGGTAACGCCGTTCATCTCCGTCTCAATAAGGCGTGCGGCATAGCTCACTTGGTCGCGGCAGCTCCCCAATACCTGAGGGGCACAACGGATTGAGTAGATCTCCTGGAGCGGGCGGTTCGCCTCTGCGATGGGGCCGCGAGCGCGCTCGGTGCGGATGGCAGCAGCGCTGGCTCGCTGTCCAGCGTGCCCGCGGGCTGCGTGGAGACGGTCGTCAAGCGCCTGGGTGGGACAGCCGAGGAGGCGGTACAGCCATCCTGTAAGTTGTTCAGCGCGGGCAATGAGGCGCCGCGTGCGCTGCAGGGCTAGGGCTGCGTACGCCGTCAAAAAGTTTGTGCCGTTGACCAGGGCGAGCGCGTCTCGGTCATTGAGCGGATAGGGCTGGAGTCCATGCCGATCCAGGACAGCGCGGGCGGGAGTTGGCCCGTCTGGCGTGTACACGCGTCCCTCGCCTGTAACCACGCGAGCGATGTGGGCAAGCGGTGTGAGATCGCCGCTGGCTCCAACCGAACCGATGGATGGCACGGCGGGCACGAGGCCAGTGCGTAGCACGTCGAGGTACGCCTGTAGTGCTGGGCGAGCAATGCCGGAGTGTCCCTGCGCTACAGATTGAGCGCGCAGAATCATGGTCGCCCGCACGATGGAGGGAGCCGCTAGGGTACCGTAACCCGCTCCCAGGTGAGCGATCAGGCCGGCACCGTGCACCTCTGCTCCGCTGTCCGAGGAGCCATATTCCACGAAGGGGCCAAACCCCGTGGTAACCCCATAGATCGGCGCGCCCTCCGCCCGAAGATGCTGGAACGCGCTATAAGCTCGCTGGATGGCCTCGTCAGCCTGCGGCGTGAGGACGACCCGAGGCTCCGATTGGTGGGCCGCCTGCTCAAGAGCTCCACAGGTGAGCGAGCAATCGGGACCGAGGCGGAGCAAAGCTATGTCGGAGGAATCGTCGAGGAGAGAGGGAAAAGCAGGGGGCGATGGTTCGGAAGGGTCCGGCATGATCAAGGCGATGAAGTGATGGGCTGGCGGTGCAGGTAACGATGGACCGCTTCACGAGTAGCCGTGCGGTCCATGTCTCCTTTTGGGGTGCGGTGATAGGTAAAAGCCGGAGGGGCGTGGACGGCGTCGAGCCAACGCGCTAAGTCTCCGAGGGGCGTGGCCAGCGCCTCTCTCGTCGGGAGAGGTGCATCCGGGTACATCCAGAGCGCTACCGCAAGACGCGCGGTTGAGGTGGGAAACACGAGAGCGTGCTCTACACCGGGTAGCCTCGTTTGCAGTCGACCTTCCCATACACTGGCCGTCACGAAGCGGCCATTGGCTAGCTTGAATGTCGTGTCTGCCCGCCCCTCGAAAAAGTAGCCGTCCTTGGTGCGGCGTACGCGGTCGCCGGTATCCACCCAGCGCTCCGGCTCGGTGTATGACATCTGCCCGTCGTGCCAACGGGCGCAGTGTGCGTTTGGACCTCGAAATTGGAGCGTTCCACCATCGCTTATTCGCACTTGGCAGCCAACCGGCCGTCCCATGTAGCGTGGGGGAAAGTGCCCAGGCGTACCGAGGGCAATGCCGGGAGATGCCTCTGTCTGGCCATAGCCAACGCGCAGCGACGTGGTGGTTAGCATGTCGGCGAGGGTGCCGGTGACGGGGGCTCCGCCGACGACGCCCCCTCTGAGATGCTGGAGGCAACGGCGGCCACGCTCGCTAGCAATAAGACGCTCGAGGGTGAGGGGCACAGCGCTTAAGTGAGTGGCATCAAACGCGTTCCAGCACCGCAGGATCGAGGCGGGGTTCCGGCCACCGCTCGGGTCTCGCACCAGTGTGGCACCGGCAAGCAGGGCGGGCCACAGGTCGAGCACAAAACCGAAGGCATGGTGCCAAGGCAGCACAGAAAGTACGCGGTCACCGGTCTGGGCGAGAGCCGGCTTGTGGCTGCTGAGCACGGCGTGCACATTCGCATCGGAGAGCCCGATCCAGCGGCCGGCTCCAGTCGTACCGGAAGTGCGGAGTAGAAAGCGCACGTTGGGGTGAGACGGCGCGGCGGCTGGGCGCAAAGCACACGACGAGGCAACAGGCAGCCCCGCAGAGGTGGCCGCCCATACGCCGGGTGCAGGATCGTGCGGGCCGATGCCTACACGGGCATCGAGCTCCGCCATCAGCGCGGGAAGGTCGGCGGATGAGGGGGCGAGGGCGAGCGTGAGGCGTTCCCAGAGGGCGGCCATCGTTACGGCCAAGAATCCGGGCCCTGGGGGAAGGGCTAGAACAACGCGATCGCCGGCGGTGAATTCGTAGCGCCGAAAGATGTCGACCCAGTGGCGCATGCTGACCCACAGCGACGCGGCCGGTAGCGTCGCGTGATCAAAAACGATCAGCGGATAAGGCTGATCTCGGAAGCGCTGATACAAGAGCGATTTCCACATGAGACGGGAGGCGGCCGATCCAGAGAGAAGGGCTGGAACTGTGCGAGACGAACGTTGACGGGATCGGTTGGTGGAAGCGGAGCCGTGCGCCAGGCCCAGTACGCGCCGCGGGTAGCGTGCTCTGCCCTGCCTGCGTACCGGGCGTCAAAAAAACACCGTGGGGCCCAGGCATCAGCGCGAGCCCCACGGTTTGTCCTTATTGCTTCTTGACGAAGATCCAATTCGTCTGCGACGACGGGTCGCGGTACAGATGAACATCGACGAGAGTCGGCTTCATCTTATAGGTAAACGTGTAAGAAAACGTCTCGTCGAGCTGACCATTGGCGACGCCATCCTTGAACCGGCCGCGGAAAAGGCGGTTGTTGGAGCAAGGCGCGACTTCCGTGAAGAAGTTACCGCCCTCGGCGATGGACGGGTCCACACCGGCCATCTCAGACTCGTAGTGATTGTAAAACTCGATCACCCCGGTGTCGTCGACCTTGACAACGCCAAAATCGAGGTTGTTGAGGGCTGATGGATTCATCGACGCGATGCGAGAGATCACGTCAGAGGGGACAAACGTTTCAGAAGTTGCGGCATTCATGGGATTAAGCTGTTGATCCGTGATGGTAAGTGTATACTGGTAAGGTGCGGCTCCTCGGCGAGACGCACCGCTAAGAACGCAAGTCTACAAAGAACGCAGACCTATGACGCGTTAGAGCATTATGCTTGAAGGAGATACAACGTGGTGCCCTGAAGGGGGCTGCATGATCGGCGCGGTTGATCACCGATTGGTCTGAATCGTCTCGATCAATTGTTGCCCTTCTTTCTCGTAATACAGCGTCTTGAGCTGATTTTCGAGACTTTGGACCATCGACACAATCTTTTCAGCGTCGGATGTGCCCAGCTCGCGCTCAAGCAGCTCCCGGTCGGCGTACAGCTCCTTCATCTGCGCTTCCATGCTAGCAAGCTGCGATGGCGAGTGAGATGTACCCGCGCTGGGTGAAAGTGAAACGGCCGACCCATCGCCCGTTGAAACAGTGCTTGGGGTCGAATCCGAGTCGGAAGGATGGACAGAAACGGTGAATGGCCCCGTATCGGCGCCCACATTGAAGGTTATTGACGGCATGACAGTACGATCTGTTAGATGGGACGGCGAACAACACCAAGTGCACGGTGGGTGTAGTCTTTGCGGAGCAGGACAGCACATCTCCGGTCCGCGACCTTTTGATGATTCCTCGTAACAAAAACAATTCCATTACAGACCAACCTCAAACCATGCAAGGCAAGCTCCAACAAGCATTCGCACTCCCTGCCCTAGAACAGCAGTGGGACTCTATCGTGGAGAACTGGCGGCAGGACTTTCCTGATAGCGAGGAAATTTCGGCGGCTTTACGCTGGATACGTGGTTTGCGCGACGAGGTCATGGAGGCAGCAGACACGATTGACGACACGCTGGAACTCGAAGAGACGCTGGCGATCCGCTACATAAAGTACAAGTCGACCTGGATCATGCTGAATACCAAGCTGCAGTATCAGATGATGCGCCACGGTACGCCCAACCAAGATGATCTGCACCGTGCGTCGCTCGTTACGACGTTGATCAGCGCCCTGGAATCAGCCCTCGGACGGGAGGATGTGCAGCAGATCGAGGCGTTCCTCTCAGACCCTATCCGGCGCTGACGCCGCGCTGTCTCAAGGCACCGCAGAGGCTCCATGCAGAATGAGTGCGATGCTGACGAACCTTGCCATGGCTCCTGGCGTAGCTACGCCTTCAACCTAATCTGACAAATTGAATACAGCGCTCATGTCGTGGGAAGAGCCGCAGCCGCCGATTCTCAGCTTCGGAACCGGAATGATCGTCACGACGGGCACCATCGTGATCGCCGGGCTCCTCGTGTTTCTGATTTGGGGATAGCGGCGCGTCACACCGTTTGGGAGTAGACCGGCTGCTTCCGGGCGGCGGGTTGCTTAAGGTACGCATCGAAGGCCGCCGCCACGAGGCCGCGGCAAAGTCGTCGGCGCCCATATCGGTTGAGACGT
>CAYFQN010000015.1:0-2659 GCA_964345285.1 uncultured Rhodothermales bacterium | reverse complement strand
GGCCGCCGCCACGAGGCCGCGGCAAAGTCGTCGGCGCCCATATCGGTTGAGACGTGCGGGGCCGTCGGGTAGCTCGTGTACCGCGGCAGCGGCCGGTTATAGCGCTGGACAAGATCGACGTCAACGTGCACGGTTCATCAGGACAGGAGTGCATCAGATCAGGAGGGAGCCGCGTCGGGTTGGAGGTGGCTGTAGAGGCGGGGCAGCAGCCGCTTGAGCTGCCGGTCCGCATCGGCGTCGGCGAGCAGGTTGGTAGCGGGCAGGCCCGCCGCGTGGGCCGCGTCGGTTACGTTCGGCGGGAGATCGGCGCCGAGCACGATGATGCGCTGAGGCGAAAGGTTCGCCTCGGCCTGGAGCCGATGGATCATCGCCCGCAGCGTATCGCCGTCGAGCCCATCGGCGTGGATCACAGCTTTCTGAGCGGTCGTGGGAATCTCGTCATCCGCCTGCAGCGCGCTCGGGGTCATCGCATGGACGTTGACGCGGGCCGCGATGGTGTCGTGCGTACGCAGCGGGTGAGTCAGTGCGTCCGGCGCATCGGGCGATGACTCGACAACCAGCACGCGCAGCCGCCCACCGGCCGGAAGCGATTGGACGGGGGGAATGACATGCTCCAGGTACTCTTCGAGTGCGACCTCGTGCAGGTAGTCCACGAACTGCTTGGTGAACGGCGGCGTGCGCTCGTTCCAGTCGTGCAGGAATGGGTTCATCAGGCACGTGCGCAGGAGCGTGAGCGACGCCTCCTCAGCCACGGCCTGATCCAGCACGGGATCGGCGAAGAGGGCGTCTAGCACGTGCCGGTAGTCCGCCACGCTCACTTCCGTCTTCGACAGCAGGAAGTCGTACTGGTTGATGTCCTCGCGCCCGTCTACCGTCATCCGGCCCCATATGCGGTTCGTGAAGGCATTGAGCTGGTCGATCGACGAGAGTCCGTCGCGCGGTGTCAGCACGAAGCAATAACCCACCGTTTCGGCGGGGGCGAAGGGGCGGAGCGTAATCCAGCTGGTGTCGCCCATGAACCGGTTGGTTATCGCCTCCACGAGCGCCTTGTTCACCATGATGCAGTTTCTCATGAACTGGCCGTGACCGTCTTCGGTGAGGGGCACCATGGCCTGCGAGAGGTAACAGCTGACGGCCGCCGCGCCGGGCCGCGAGCCCTCCAGCGTCCATTGGCCGAGGAAGCCGCCGAAGCCGGCGCGGTCGTCGGTAGCCAAGTAGGGGGCAGCGTACGAGATGGCATCGCGCACGTGATAGTCGCGGCACAGGACGGCGCCGGCGGGGTAGGGCACGTAGCCAAACTTGTGCGGGTCGATCGTCAGCGAGTCGCTCTCTGCGATGGCCGCGATGCCGCGGTAAGCGGCCTCATCGATGAGGCCGTCCGGCCCGGCCAACGTGCGGTCGACGTGATCTACGGAGCGGAACGTGCCGTCGTCGTTCTTTGGCAGCATGGCCGCGAAGAAGCCGCCGAACGCCGCATCACAGTGATGCCACATGCTGAGGCCTTCGTGCGCGAGTTCATCGCGCAACGCCTCCACCTCGTGCAGCGGGTCGATCGCGCCCTCCTCTGTCGTGCCCAGGATGCTGATGACGCCCAGCACGGGTTGATTCTCCGCCGCACAGGCGCGCACCTTCTTCGCCAGCGCGTCCGTGTGGAGGCGGATGTGGCGGTCGACGGGCACGGTCTCGAGCGCATCGGCGCCGAGGCCGACGAGGTCCATGTTTTTCTTCCAACAGTAGTGCGCGGCCTGCGAGATGAACACCTTCGGCAGGCGGGCGCGGTCGTCGGGGAAGGCCTCGTTGTAGCGGAGGAGGAATGCGGCGAGGCCCGTCTGCCGCACGCTGGGGAGCGCGTCCTGGAAGGCTTTCGCCGTGTCGCGGTCGGCCTCTTTCATAGCCGCCTTAATACGCAGATGCAGGTCCGTGATGGCGCCGTTCGGGAGGTTGGATAGCTCGAATGTAGAAAGCGCACCGAGCGGGGCCTCGTCGCCGTTGGGCCGCGTCACGGGCCAGTCGCGCAGGCTCGAAAAGTCGGGCTCGCGATGGGCCAGCAGCCGGACGGCCAGCGGGTAGAGGCGCACGTTGCGGGCCATCCACAGCGCCTCCAGGTTGGCAATGGTGCCGCCGCTGCAGAGGTGGCCCCAGCTGTACGGGCGCCGCTCGGCCCGGGCATCCGGTGAGAGCGTCTCCGGCAGAAAGGGCGGGTAAGCAACCATCCGCGCCAGCGCGCGAAAGTACTCGCGCTCCTCACGCACCGTCTCGGGCGACACTTCAGCGACGACGTTATTCTGGTTGTAGAGCAGCCCCGCGAAGTAGCCCACCAGCGCCGGCAGCGTTGGGTCGCTCACGATATGGGCGATCTGCCGGGTCGAGTAGAGGGGCGCCGCGCGTTTCAGCTCGGCCAGGATCTGGAAGAGCTCATCGCGCAGCCGAGCCGTCATCTCGTCGTACTCGGGCGTGCGCTTGTCCCGCTCACCGATCAGCCGCGGGTCGCTTGGGTGGAAGTTGCGCCGCCAGAAAACGTGGTCGTGCAATACTTCCAGTAGCAGGCGCTCCAGCTCATCGGCGTTTTCGCCCTTGGGGCCCAAAAACGACGCTTTGTGCAGAGAGGGATTCATGGGTTGGGTTGGATGTAGGTCGGCATCACGGAGGATAACGTGGG
>CAYFQN010000014.1:21936-24858 GCA_964345285.1 uncultured Rhodothermales bacterium | reverse complement strand
CTCCCAGAGCACGGGGCGCGCGCGGTCCGCCTGGGACTGGGCAAAGGCGTGTTCTTTCTTCTTGGAGAGCGTGCGGAGCATTTTGTTGCGGCGCGAACGCTCGGACCGGGGCACGCGCGCTCCGCCTGTACGCTCCGGCTGGTCGACGGCCGTCGTGCCGGGACGCTCGGAGTAGGTAAACACGTGCAGGTACGTGACGGGCAGGTTGTTGATGAACCGATAGCTGTTCTCGAACCGCGCCTCGTCCTCGGCCGGGAAGCCCGCGATCACGTCGCAGCCGATGCCGGCGTCGGGCATGTGCTCGCGGATGGTGGCCACGCGGTCGGCATACAGGTCGCGCTGGTACCGGCGGCGCATTCGGCCCAGCACGTGGTTGTCACCGCTCTGCAGGGGAAGGTGGAAGTGCGGTTGGAAG
This sequence comes from uncultured Rhodothermales bacterium, assembly GCA_964345285.1. Taxonomy (GTDB): domain Bacteria; phylum Bacteroidota; class Rhodothermia; order Rhodothermales; family Salinibacteraceae; genus JAAAPH01. Next base: position 24,443 of record CAYFQN010000014.1, on the reverse strand, counting down.
GTGTCGGACTCCGCCACGAACGCGATAATCTCCTCCGTGAGCAAATTGGGCTCGATGGAGGAGATACGATACCGCGCCACGCCGTCGACCCGGTCAAGCGCCCGGATCAAGTCGAGAAAGGACGTGTCGCGGTCCTGCCCGAACAGGCCAATGTTAACGCCAGTGAGTACAATCTCCGTGTACCCCTCGCTAACGAGTTGGCGAGCCTGTGCGACGGTGGCCTCGATAGATTGCGATCGGCTGGGCCCACGCGCCTTGGGAATCGTGCAGAACGAGCAGGAGTAGTCGCAGCCGTCTTGCACCTTCAGGAAGGCCCGCGTGCGCTCGCCGCTGGAAAAGGCCGGCCCAAACGCACGCGCACCGTCGATGCACGAGACGCTCACCTGCGTCTGCTCTTGCTTCGCAAACGAGCCGATCAGGTCGAACAGCTGAAACTTCTCCTGCGCGCCGAGTACGACGTCTACGCCGTCCATGGCCGCCAACTCATCGGGGCGGAGCTGGGCATAACAGCCCGTCACAATGACGAACGTGTCCGGGCGATCACGGAGCGCCCGTCGGATCATCTTGCGGGCTTTCGCCTCGGCGGTGCTCGTCACGGTACACGTGTTGATGACGGTGACATCAGCCGGGGCGCCGAAGGGGACGACGTCGAAGGCTCGCGTCGCAAAGGCGCGCTGGATCGAACGGGTTTCGGCGTAATTTAACTTACAGCCAAGCGTGTAGAACGAAACTCGTGTCATGACCGTATCTATACGTCGTCGCGGTACGTGGCGAGACAGCCTTGGTGTTCATGCTGTACGACATGCTCCGCGCTCCTAGCCGCAGCGCGGCTTTCAATGTACGTCAATCAAGCCACGAAATCACTTGTTCGCTCGCGAAGGATATCCGCTCATCGCCGGCGCCGCGGTGTTGAGTGCGGGGCTGGTGCTCATTGGCTCGCAACTCGATCCCGCGTGGCGGGTTATCCCGATGGGACTTGCTGTTGCAGTGCTCGCCTTCACGCTGTATTTTTTTCGCGACCCCGACCGGTCGCCGCCCACTGGGCCTGAGCGCGAGCACGTGCTCCTAGCCCCCGCTGATGGTAAGGTTGTGGACGTTGTCGACGAAGCCGAACCACAGTATCTGAACGGCCCGTCGACGCGCGTGTCGATTTTCCTCTCCCCCCTTGACGTTCACGTGAACCGCATCCCCGCCGATGGCGTGATTGAATTTGAACGCTACGTGCCCGGAGACTACCTGGTCGCCTGGCACCCGAAGGCCAGCGAGAAGAACGAACGGTCCGAGCTGGGCGTGCAACATCCCAGCGGCCATAGAGTGCTCTTCAAGCAAATTGCCGGGGCTGTGGCTCGCCGGATCGAGTACCACGTTCACGAGGGCGACGCGGTGCGGGCCGGCGACCGGTTTGGGATCGTCAAGTTCGGCTCTCGGATGGACGTTCACGTGCCACCGGGCGTTGCGGTCCACGTCGAGAAGGGCGACCGCGTTCGCGCTGGCGAGTCCGTGCTTGGCCGCTTCCCGTCGTCTGATGCTGCGTCTGCCTCGCCGGTGTCCACCCAGTCGTCGACCATCCAATGACTGCGATCGTGTCACCCTTACTGGCTGTGGGTAGCTCCCCTGACCGCCGCTCTGTTCGGAGCCAGCAGCAGCGCCGGATACGCAAACGGTTCAGCGCGTACCGCGAGGAACGCCGTCGCAACCGGGTCGGGCACCGGCCGCCCCCGCGGGTTGCTTTCCCGTCGTTCTTTACGCTGATGAACCTGCTGAGCGGCTTTCTGGCCCTCACGCAGGTTCATGAGGGCGCGTTCACCATAGCCTGTTGGCTCATCGTGCTGGCAGGGTTCTTCGATCTGCTCGACGGCATGATGGCACGCCTCACGGATGCAGTGAGCCCCTTTGGCGTGGAGCTCGACTCGCTGAGCGACGTCGTCTCCTTCGGCGTAGCGCCTGCCTATCTGGTATACGTCTTCGGCCTGAGCGAATTCGGCCCGCTGGGCATGATCGTCGCCTCGCTGCCGGCCCTGTGTGGCGCAGTACGGCTGGCGCGCTACAACCTCAGCTTTGATGGCGAGAAAAAAGACTACTTCGAGGGGCTGCCTATCCCGGTGCAGGCTATGGCCATCGTGGCCCTGATCCTCAACTTCGACGATGCCACGTGGTTTAGCCGGTACAGCATGAACAACCTGTCCATGCTGATTCCCATCGTGTTCTTGCTGTCCGGGCTGATGGTCTCGACGATCCAGTTCGACGCCATTCCCAAGCCCACCGTCAGCTACATCCGGCGGCGTCCAAAGAAAGTGGCGGCGTATGGGTTGGCCGTGCTGGCTATCATGGTGTTACAGCAGGTCGGCCTGTTGGTCGTGCTCACCGTGTACCTCCTGCACGGTTTGGGCATGGCTGTTTACCGGCTTATCGATGCGCTCACAACGCCCGTACCTGGCGAGAAAGCACCGCCCGATCCGGAGCATGATCTGCCCCGTGACTCCGTAGAGCACTGAGTAGAGCACTGA
>CAYFQN010000014.1:17754-21836 GCA_964345285.1 uncultured Rhodothermales bacterium | reverse complement strand
GTAGAGCACTGAGTAGAGCACTGACACGCATTACGCAATCCCCTCCTACTAAACCCGCCCACCTGCATGTTCAAAGCAACCATCTCCATCCGGCTTCGGCCTTCCATTCTTGACCCGCAGGGCAAGACGGTACACCACGCACTCGGCAATCTTGGACACGATGCGGTAGAGCGCGTGCGGATGGGCTCCCTGGCCGAGCTTTGGATCGACGAGTCTAACGAAGACGCCGCCCGCGACGTGGCAGAGGCAGCCTGCGAAAAGCTGCTCGCCAACCCAGTGACGGAGAACTACGCCATCACGCTGGAGGCCGTTGAAGACGATGCCGTGACCGAGACGGCGTAACCTCTCGCTTGCTTGACGTCGATCCACTGAGACCGTTTGCCACTATGGATACCCGATGGGCACTTCCAACCACTTCCAACCACGTCGTCATTCCCACTATGGGCAACGTCGCGGAACCGGCCGCGCCGGACACGGACGTGCAGGTTGAAGAGGAAGATACCACTGAGGAGCGGCTTGATGAGCCGTGGACGGTGATCCTCTACAATGACGACGTACACACGTTCGATGAGGTGATCACTCAACTGGTGAAGGCAACGGGGTGCAGCACGGCCGAGGCAGAAAAGAAGGCATGGACGGTGCATACCAAGGGCAAGGCAAACGTGTTTGAGGGCCCGTTCGAAAAGTGCTTCGAAGTGCAGAGCGTCCTCCGCGAGATTGAACTGATCACGGAAATTAAAGGATAACAGGCCCCCGGCGATGTGGCGGCCGTCCTCCAGGCCGAACATTTGCCGAGACCACACGCGCAAGAGGCGCCCCGATCGCGTCGGGGCGCCTCTTGCTGGTAAGGGGGAAAGTATGGCGGGAACGCGGTCTTATGCCTTCGTCGGGCGGACCGTGCCGGGGCCGCGGTCGGGGAGCCAGCTCCAGTCGGGCAGCACGCCGCGGAGGCGCTGCGCGGTCAACTCCACGCTCACATACGCCACAGGGATGAGGCCCAGCGTGATGAGCGTCGATGCCGTGAGGCCGCCAATCACGACGCGGGCCAGCGCGGCTTGAATCTCAGCGCCCGCGCCAATGCCGAGGGCCAGGGGCACCAGCCCGAGCACGGTCGTCAGCGTCGTCATCAGGATGGGTCGGAGGCGCAGTCGGCCCGCCTCGGCGACAGCATCGAAGAGGTCCAGGCCGCGCTCGCGGCGCATCAGGTTGATGTAGTCGACCAGCACGATGGCGTTGTTCACGACGATCCCGATCAGCATCACGAGGCCCATCACGCTCTGAATGTTGACCGTTGTTCCCGTGAGGAGGAGCGTGGGAACGACGCCGATGAGGACGAGTGGTACGCTAAACATGACGATGAGCGGATCAAGGAAGCGCTCAAACTGGCCGGCCATCACCATGTAGATGAGCACCAGTGCCATGATGATGGCGATCAGAAAGTCTTGCTGCGCCTTCTGTTGTTCGCGGTACTCGCCGCCGAAGACGATCGAAAAGCCCTCTGGCAGGTTGATGTCCGCCAGCTCGGCGCGCGCACGCTCTACCACCTCGCCCAGAACGGCACTGCTCTCTAGGTTGGCCGAGATGTACGTGACGCGCTGGCCGTTGATGCGGCGGATCTCGGTCGGGCCACGCCCCCGGTTCATGGTAACGAGGCTTGAGATCGGGATGGCCCGGCCGTCGGGCGTACGAATCGACACGTTATCAATATCCTTCACAGAGAGCCGGTCTTCCGGGCGAAGCCGTACCATGATGGGAAACTGCTCCCCCCCTTGGCGGAAGGCAGCTGCTCGGCTTCCACCCACATTGGTTTGGACAGCACGGGCAACTTCTTGAGTGGTAAGCCCAAGCGAAGAGATCTTGTCGCGCAAAAAGCGGATGTTCTGCTCGGGGCGGCCCTCACGGCGTCCGGCACGGGCCCCAGCTACGCCCTCAATGGTCTCCAGTGTTCGCTTGATGCGTTCACCAATACGGCGCGCCTGTTCCATGTCGTAACCGCGTAACTCTACCTGGAGCGCCTCGTTACCGCCGCCGGAGCTGAAGACACGGCGCAAGATCCACAGGCCGGACTGGGCGCGAACGCGAATGTCCGCGCCAGGCACCTGGCCCACCACGGCCTCCCGAATCTCGTCAGCTAGGGCAAAGGCGCTGACAGAGCGCTCTGAAGAGGGCTTAAGTCGAATTTCCACCTCGGCCCCCCACGGCTGGACCTGCTTGGCAAAGTTTTCCATCTCATCCCGCGGCAGCACCGGCTCCACCCGGCGCTGGAGTTCATTCAAGTACTCCATCACGACAGCGATATTGGTGCCCTGTGCCATTTCCAGGTCGACGTCAATTTCGCTCGCCTCAGTCTGAGGAGCGAGTTCCACCGATACCATCGGCCAGAGGGCGATGGCGCCAGCAAGCAGGACGGCCGTCGTCGCAAATACGGTTTTGCGTCGGGACAGGGTGGTGCGGATGATCCGGGAGTAGCGCCGCTCGAGCCGCTCGAAGGCGCGCTGGAACCACGACTTTTGTGCGCCCTCGGCCCCCTCGTCGGATGGGTCCTCATCGGGGTCCACAGTAAGGAAGCGACTCGCCATCATGGGCACGAGCGTCAAGGCCACAAGCAGCGAACAGGCGAGCGCGAAGACCACGACGAGTGCCAGGGATTGAAACAGCGCTGCCGTCGTTGTCCGGGCAAACACCAGGGGCAGGAAGATGACCGACGTCGTCAGCGTCGATGCGATGATAGCACCGGCCACCTCGCGCGTGCCCACCGACGCGGCTTCGATGAGAGAGAGCCCATCTTCCTCGCGTCTTCGAATGATGTTCTCGAGGACCACGATCGCGTTGTCCACAATCAAACCCACTCCCAAAGCCAGTCCACCGAACGTCATCTGGTTCAGCGTCAGATCGTTGAAGAACAGCAGGGCAAACGTGGCAATGATGGAGATGGGGATCGAGAGGGCGATGATGAACGTCGTCGATCCGTTGCGTAGGAAGAGGTACAATACCAAGATGGCCAGGAGAGAGCCCCAGATGGCCGAGTTCTGCACGTTGTTGATCGACTTGCGGATAAACTCGCTCTGGTCGCTGACCACGGTGAGCCGCACGTCGGAGCGCGTTTCGTTGATGCGGTCGACTTCAGCGCGGATGGCGTCGGCCACGGTGACGGTGTTGGCGCCGCTTTGCTTTTGGATCTCGAGTCGGATGACGGGCACCCCATTAAGCTCAGCGATGCGCTGGAGGTCTTCGTACCCATCCACGACCTCGGCGACGTCGCCGACGCGCACCGGCGCACCATCGACCATCGCCACGACGGTGCTGCGGATCTGGTCGAGTGACTCGTACTCGCCTTGCGTGCGAACGTACAGGTCGTTCAGCCCCTCTTTCACGTTGCCCCCCGGTAGCGTCACATTCGACTGCGAGATGGCCTGCTCAACCTGTGCTGCCGACATGTCGAACGCGTTGAGGCGCTCCCGGTCGATGTTGACGCGAATCTGTCGGTAAACACCGCCCTGGATGTTTAGCGTACCGACCCCCGGGATCTGCTCGAAGCGCTTGCTCAGGTCACGCTCCATGAGGCGCGTCAGCGACTCCATATCGCGCCGAGACTCCACGGCGATGGAGACGATTTCTTGGCTGTTCGGGTCGAACTTCCAGATGCCGGGCGGCTCGGCTTCTACAGGCAGGTTGTCCCGGATGCGATCCAGCGCAGCGCGCACGTCGTTGGTGGCGGCGTCCAGGTTGGTGCCTTGCGCAAACTCCAAGCTGACGCGGCTGCCGCCTTCGTCCGACCGCGAGGTCATCCGCTCCACGTTGGGCACACCTGAGACGGCGTTGGCCACGGGGTCGGTGATGATCTTCTCGATCTCCTCGGGGCCCACGTTGGGATAGTTGGTGTAAACGGTGACCCGGGGAAACTCAATCTCGGGGAGAAGGTCCACCGGCAGGTAACGAAAGCTGACAACACCAACCACGATGATAGCGAGAAACGCCATCGCGGTAGCAACAGGGCGGCGAATGGATGTGTCGTAAAAGGCCATGAGTTTGAATCCGTTCGGTAAGGAGAGGGGGCAGCAGGCCGTCGCAGCAGGCCGTCG
>CAYFQN010000014.1:0-17654 GCA_964345285.1 uncultured Rhodothermales bacterium | reverse complement strand
GCAGCAGGCCGTCGCAGCAGGCCGTCGGGGGGGCTAGCGCGTGCTAGTCGAGACCGTGCGGGTTGTGCCGGCGCGTTGCGAGGACGACCCATTCTCCGGCGCAGCCTCAGCGGCCGGCTGTAGACCAGACGATTCCGATGAATCCGCCTGGGTGGAATCCTGATTGCCGAAGCGGCGTTGCGCGATCTCGCGCTGCCGGCCGAGGAAGCGATACAGCAGGTCGGTGTCCTGGAGGCGTTGGAGCGCAATCAGGCGAGACCACGGCATCGCCCGGACGCGGGCGTCGATGCGCTCATCCGTGGTGCTGAGCAGGTTCTGGCCAACCGTGACCACCCACGTGCCCGGCTCCACCCCGCGCACGCCAGCAGTCTGCTGGCCTTCCGCCAGGATGTCAACCGAGCGAAACTCCGTCGGAGTGGGCTGTGACAGAGGCGGTGGGTTCTGTGGATCGTACGTTTCGGGCGTTTCGATGGGGACTTCGGTGCCGAGGGTGGGGGCCACGAAGATGCCGCGCTCACCCGTGTCGGGGTTCTCGTACAGTGCGCTCATGGGGACGATCGTCGCCTGCTGGCTCTCACCGTATGCCACGTCGACCTTCACGAACATGCCCGGGTTGAGCAACTGCTCGTCGTTGTCGACCTCAATTTCGGCTTCGGCGCTGTACGACTCGTCACTCAAGAAAGGCGACATGCGTGTCACGGATGCGGTCAGCACGGTATCTTTGGCGTGAATGCGTGCCGTCTGTCCAGGGCGCACCCGGTCAAACATTTTATCTGTCACCTGTACCAGCACCTTTACCGTGTCGAGGTTGCCCATGGTATACAGGCGGGTGCCGGTGTCCGCGCGCTGCCCCACCTCTGCGTTGCGTTGCCCCACGTACCCGCTGGTCGGGGCCCGGACGACAGTGCGGCGCAGGTCGGTCTGCCGTTCGTTGAGGGTGGCGCGGGCTTGCTCCACCTGAGCTTGCGCGCGCTCGGTATTGGCTTCCGTGCGCTGAACCTGGGCGCGCAAGGTTTCCAGTTGCTGCTCGCTCTCGAACTGTTGCTCAGCCAGCTGCTCGGTGCGGCGGAGCTGGGCCTGCGCCTCCTCCAGGTCAGCCTCGGCACTCTTGGCGTCGGCCTGCGCAATCCGGAGGGCGGCCTCAGCCTGACGGACCCGGTCCTGGTACGCCGCGTCGTCCAGCCGCACGAGCGGGTCGCCCGCCTCAACGTACTCGCCCGTCTGCACGACCACGGACTCAATGGGGCCGCTCACCTCCGGATAGATGGCCACCTGGTTGAGGGCGCGGACCGTTCCGCTCATGCGCTCCTCCAGCGGTAGGGCGCCAAACTGAGCTTGAACCGCTTCCACCGAGGGCGTCACGGCTTGGCCCTGGCCGCGATTCCGTCGCTGGTCCGACGAATCACCCGAACTACAGGCGACGCCGAAGAGACTGAGAGACAGCGCGAGAAGCGCAATGGATAGGCGAGATGTCATCAGGTCAGCGAACTTGTGAGGAAAAAAGTGGGTCGCGCCGTGCAGGCAGAGAGCACATATCGTTGATCTTAACGACCGCAACAGGTATTTGATTTTGACAATGTTGTATGCACAGAATGAGCTGCACCGAGATGAAACGAATGGGGGGAAGGTCGTCACGAACGGCACAGGGCGACGGCCGGGGCACGACGGGGGACAAGCCGGAAGGTGGGCCGGGGGGCAGCGCGTCGAATCGCTCGGGGAGGGTGAACGGCTGAACCTCCGTGCTGCGGCTTCGTTACGATCGATCCACAGACTGCCGAACTGGACAGCCGCCTCAATGGCTGACGTGTATCGCACCGTGAAGGGAAAAGTCCGCACCGAGCTCAACGTGAACAGCTCCCGGTTCATGGCTGAGGCAATGCCGGCGAGCAGTCCATCCGCCGCTGCGGCGCACATCGAGCGCATCCGCGAGCAGCAAGGCAAAGCCGACCACCATTGCACGGCCTATCGGTTGGGGCCGGACGGCCAGACGTTTCGCTACGACGATGATGGAGAACCAAGCGGGACGGCGGGGCCACCAATCCTCCGGCAGATCGACGCACACGACCTCACCAATACATTGGTTGTGGTGACGCGCTACTTCGGCGGCACGAAGCTCGGCACCGGCGGTCTCGTCCGTGCGTACGGCGATGCGGCGGATGCCGTGCTTCGCGCTGCGTGTATCGTGGAGCATGTGGAGCGCGAGCTCATCCGTCTGAAGTTCGCCTACGACGATACCAACCCGGCCCAGCACGTCCTCCGGCAGTTTGATACCAAGGTGCTCGGCGAGGCGTACAGTGATGTTACCGAGCTCCGGGTCGGTGTACGCCGGTCTGACGCTGAGCCGTTTGTTGAGGCATTTACCAACGCACTCGGCGGCCGAGGAGAAGTGAAGCGGGACACCAAGTAGCGGCTCCCCAAACGCGATCGTCAAGCAGCGTGAGGCCGAGCGACTGACACGCCGTGGCTATTTGAACGGCTCCATCGCAGCGACGGCCAACTCGTCAGCCAGATTGTTGAGCTCGTTCTCGGCATGGCCCTTCACCCAGATCCAGTCGATGTCGTGGCTCGCATCCAGCTCGACAAGCTCTTGCCACAGCTCTTTGTTTTTGACCGGCTTCTTCGACGAGGTGCGCCACCCGTTGCGCTGCCAGTTGCTAATCCAGTTGTCGTTGAAGGCGCGGGAGAGGTAGGCGCTGTCGGTGTGCAGGTGGACCCGAGCCGGCGCATCGAGTTGGCGCAGCGCCTCCAGGGCAGCCGTCAGTTCCATCCGGTTGTTCGTCGTGTGCGGCGCCCCGCCTGTGAGTTGCTCGGCGTCGTCGCCGTGAATGATGATGGCGGCCCAGCCGCCGGGGCCCGGGTTGCCGCTGCACGCGCCGTCCGTGTAGATGGTAATCTCGTCCATGAGAGCCTAATTGGGTGCGGAAGGATGAGTCAGTAACGTATACGGTGAAGGCGTCGGGTGCCACCGCAGCGCATTCAAGCCCCGATGAAAACCTTATCTTTGGGCAACCCGTACGTTACTTGTTCCATGTGATTGTGTCTACCGGTACATCACAACGCCGGTGCACCACGCCGTTCATACGTTGTACGCAAAACAGGCCCCCGCTATGAAGTTTCTCGACCAAGCCGAGATCAAGGTGCGCAGTGGTGACGGCGGACGTGGACTGGTCTCGTTCCGCCGCGAGAAGTACGAGCCGAAAGGCGGCCCGGCGGGTGGTAACGGTGGGGCTGGCGGTTCGGTCATTCTTGAGGCGGACGAGCACCTCTACACGCTCATGGACTTCCGATACAACAAGCACCACGAGGCGGAAGATGGCGAGCCGGGCGGCAGCTTCAACAAGCACGGAAAAAGCGGTGAGGACGTTGTCCTGCATGTCCCGCCGGGCACCGTCGCCAAAGACAAGCGCACGGGCGCGGTCATGGGCGAGGTCGTAGAGGATGGCGAGCAGCTCGTCGTGGCACAAGGGGGGCGCGGCGGGAAAGGCAACACCTTTTTCAAGTCGTCCACCAACCAGACCCCGCGCCATGCGCAGCCAGGTGAGCCGGGTGAAGAGAAGGTCCTCGTGCTAGAGCTCAAGCTCCTGGCCGACGTGGGGCTCGTCGGCTTCCCGAACGCCGGCAAAAGCACGCTCATTGCCGCCCTTTCCGCGGCTACACCCAAGACGGCCGACTACCCGTTCACGACGATCAACCCGTCGCTGGGCATGGTGTACGTGGAGGAGTTTCAGTCGTTTGTGATGGCCGACCTGCCCGGCATCATCGAAGACGCGCACAAGGGGAAAGGCCTCGGCTTGCAGTTCTTGCGCCACATCGAGCGGAACGCCGTGTTGCTGTTCGTCATCCCGATCGACGCGAAAGACCTCGCAGGCACGTACGAGGCGCTCTCGCACGAGCTGCGCGAGTACGACCCGTCGCTGCTGGACAAGCCCCGCGTGGTGGCGCTCACTAAGATCGACTTGCTCCCCGAGGAGGAGCGCAGCCTGCTGCCAGGCATCGTCGCCGACGACTTCCCGGACCCCGTTGAGATCCGTCCGGTTAGTGCGGTGGCGCAAATGGGCTTGCAGCCGCTTAAGCGTACCCTATGGCAGAAGGTACAACACGTGAAGCGCTTGCAGGCGGAGGTCGAGCCATGAACCGTCCCTCGCATGCCGACGATGCCAGCACCGCCACCAGTCCGCAGGAGCAGCGCGCTTTGGTCGGTCTTTCGCTCGTCCCCGGCGTAGGGCCAGGCCGCATCCGCGCGCTGCTGGCGCGGTTTGGGTCCGCCGCTGCTGTGATGACGGCCTCGCCATCGGCCCTGACCCAAGTCGCCGGTGTCGGACCCAAAACGGCCGCGGCTATCACCTCGTTTGATGACGGGGCGGCGGTCGACACGCAGTTGAAGCGGGCTGCCCAGATCGGAGCGACGCTTGTTACGCCCTGGGATGATCGGTTTCCCACGCGCCTGCGGACGATTTACGATCCGCCCGCCCTGCTGTGGATGCGTGGGACGTTGACGCCGGCTGACGACCGGGCCATCGCCGTCGTGGGAACGCGCCGCTGCTCGGACTACGGGAAGCAGCAGGCCCATCGCTTCGCACAGGCGCTCGTTCGCGAGGGCTTTACGGTGGTGAGCGGGTTGGCCTACGGCATCGATGCCGCTGCGCATCAAGGGGCGCTTGACGCCGGGGGACGCACCATCGCCGTGCTGGGTTCGGGCGTGAATCGCATCTACCCGTCGAAGCACACCCGGCTGGCGCGGGCCATTGTCGACCACGGCGCGCTCCTCTCGGAGTACCCGCTCGATGCCGCGCCGGACGCGTCGAACTTTCCGGAGCGGAACCGCATCGTGAGCGGTATGACGTTCGGCACGCTCGTGGTGGAGTCGCACCAAGAGGGTGGGGCCCTCATCACAGCGCGGATGGCCGTCGAGCAAAACCGTGAAGTGTTTGCTGTGCCCAGTGCGCTCGGGCGGAAGGCGGGTGTCGGCACCAATCGGCTCATTCAGCGCGGGCATGCCAAGCTGGTGCTGGACGTGGACGACATCCTTGACGAGCTGAACGTGGAGCCGCCGCCGCGAGCGGACAGAGACGGGCCAGCGGCACAGCCGGCGCCACCGGCGTCGTTGAACGTCATCGAGCAGCGGCTCTATGACGCGCTGGGCCCAGACCCGGTGCACATCGACGTGCTGTGTGCTAAAACGGAGGTCGACCCGTCGACGGCGCTGGTTTACCTCCTCAGCCTTGAGTTCAAAGGCCTGATTCGTCAAATGGCAGGCAAGCAGTTCTATCGCGTCTGAACCTCCGGGTACGCGCGCAGCACGTCATCCGCGCACGAGCGAGATTCTGAGCATGCAACGGATTTTAATGGGCTTGGCCCTCTTTTTCGTCGTCGGCACGCTGCTCCCGCTCCTTTCGCACGACCACTGGGCCGTCCGCTTCTTCGACTTTCCACGGGCACAGATTGCGGCCGCTGGGCCAGTCATCGCCGGCGTCTACGTCACGTTTTGGGATACCGGCTATCTGGTCCAGGATGCCATCCTCGCAGTACTGATGGTCTGTGTCGGCTATCAACGGTACACGATGCATCCCTACACCCCGGTAGCCCGAGCGCAGGGGATGACGGCTGACAAAGACCGCAGCGAGGCTCAGTTTTCCCTGCTCATCGCCAATGTTCGCGTGACTCGCGATGCGCAGCCCCTGCGGGAGCTCATCGCCACGCACCACCCCGACCTCATTCTCACGCTCGAAACGGATGCGTGGTGGGAGGCTGAGCTCGAAGACCTGGAGCAGACCCACCCGCACGTCGTCAAGCATGTGCTGGACAATGCTTATGGCATGATGCTCCATGCACGTCTCCCCTTGGTCGAACCCGAAGTGCGCTTCTTGGTAGAGGACGATGTCCCCTCGATTCACACGCAGGTAGAGCTCCCGTCTGGGGTGCGTTTCGACCTGCACCAAATGCATCCGCGGCCTCCGCACCCGATGCGCAAGCCGAACATGACGGAGCGCGATGCCGAGCTGCTCCTTCTGGGCCAGCAGCTAGGGGCACACGAGCGTCCTAGCGTCGTCGCCGGCGATCTGGACGATGTCTCACGGTCATACACCACAACGCTGTTCCAGAAGACGAGCGACCTGCTCGACCCGCGCATTGGCCGAGGGCTGTACAATACCTTCCACGTCGAGTACCCGTTCTTCCGGTATCCACTGGATCACATGTTCCACACTAAGCACTTCAAGCTGGTCGATATACAGCGGCTGCCGTACATCGGATCAGATCACTTCCCCGTGCTGGTCACATTGCAGTACGAAGACGGAGCACCCACCGAACAGGACAGCCCCCATGCCGACCCGGCTGAGGAGGCGCAGGCGCACGAAGAGATCGCCAAGGTGGCCGATCCATCTGTCACTAACCGCTGATGCACGCTCGTCCCTTAAGCACCGACTTGTCGTCTCGATGACCCTGAGCGCCCTCCGCACGCACTTCCCGCATACCGAGCACGGCGTGTACGTGAACCACGCGGCGACGAGCCCGCTGAGCCGACCGGTGATGGATGCCATGGATCGCTATTTCAAAGAACGACACGGCACCCGGCCCGGTGATCCGATCGACAACTTCGAGCGTTTTATGCCAGTCATCGCGGAAGCGCGCGACCGTGCCGCGCGGCTCTTGGGCACGCACCCCGATCGCCTCGCCTTCATGCCCAACACGTCGGCAGCGCTCAACATCCTGGCCGAGGGGCTAGACTGGCAGCCGGGCGACCGCATCGCCGTGCCCGCCTGCGAGTTTCCGACCAACGTCTATCCATTCCTTAACTTGGAGCGTCGTGGCGTGACGGTCGATTTCATCCCCGATGAGGAAGGCACGTTCACGCTCGACGCCCTTGAAGCCGCGCTGACGCCCGACACCCGGCTCCTTACCCTGTCGTGGGTGCAGTTTCTATCGGGGTTTACGGTAGATCTGCGAGCCGTCGGTGCGCTGTGCGAGGCGCATGACGTGCTGTTTTGTGTCGACGCCATCCAAGGCTTGGGCGCCCTGGAGATCGATGTGGAGGCGGCTGGCATTGACTTCCTGGCTGCAGGTGGCCACAAATGGCTGATGGCGACGCAGGGGATCGGACTGCTCTACGGCGCGGAGCGCCTACAGGAGCGGCTGCACGCCCCAGCCGGCTGGCTGCATGGCCCCGTCGACTGGGAGAACCTCTCGGCGTATGATCTGCAGTTTCACCCCGAGGCGCGCCGCTACGAGATCGGCACGCGCAACAATGCCGGGATCGCTGCCCTGCACGCCGCCCTTGGACTTCACCTCGAAGCCGGCCCGTCTTGGTGCGAGCAGCAGGTGCGGGCACGAGCGCAGCAACTCGCAGATGGGTTCGATGCCCTCGGCCTCCCGCGCTACGGCCCACGCGATCCGGCCCACCGCGCGGGGATCGTGACCATCCGGGTGGACAACCCAGAGGCACTGTTCGATCATCTGCGTGCGCAGGGCATCACGGCCGCGCTCCGAAACCGCCTGGTCCGCTTCGCGCCAACGTACTACAACACCTCCGAGGACATGGACGCGGTGCTGTCCGCCGTTGAAGCCTTCGTGGAGGGGGAAAAGCGGATTATGGCCCGTACCCAGAACTCACGTTTCTTCGACAACGTTTAAAATGCGCGTTTTATAATCTGATTTTTCCATCCGCCCCAATTGAATCCGTGCCCCATCCCGACGTCGAACAGGCTGCGTTTACCCGCCAGGGCGACACGATTACCGTCCGCGTGCCGGAGGATTATGCGGATGAGGAACGGCTCGACAAGTATCTAACGCGCTTCTTCCCGCAGGCGTCGCGCACGAAAGTGCAGCGCAGCATCCGGAAGGGGCAGGCGCTGGTCAATGGCGCCGACATCAAAAAGTCATACGCCGTGCAGGCCGGCGATACGATCGTGTGCCGGCTCGTGCAGCCGCCGCCCATCGAAGCCGAGCCGCAGCCCATCCCGCTTGACATCGCGTACGAAGACGACGTGCTGCTGGTCGTGAACAAGCCGGCTGGCATGGTGGTGCACCCCGCTCACGGACATCGGAGAGGGACGCTGGTGAATGCGCTGCTGCACCACGTGGATGGGCAGACCGTCGCCCGTGCCGATGCTGACCTCGATGCCGACGAACTGGGCCTGTCGATGGTCAACGCGCTGCCCGAGCGGCCGGGCAACCCCTCCATCCGACCGGGTATTGTGCACCGGCTCGATAAGGACACGTCGGGGCTGCTCGTCGTGGCCAAGACGGACGTAGCCCACCGGCGGCTCGCGCAGCAGTTCAAGAACCACACCACGCACCGGCGCTATGTAGCCATCGTGTGGGGGCATCCAGACCCACCGTCTGGCACCCTCAAGGGCGCGATCGGGCGGGATCCCCACAACCGCAAGCGGATGGCCGTCGTCTCTGACGACAAAGGAAAAGCGGCCACCACACATTACGAGGTGAGGGAGCGGCACGCGCACACAGCGCGTGTTCAGTTCCAACTCGAAACGGGCCGCACGCACCAGATTCGGGTGCACGCCAGCGCCATGCACCACCCGCTGCTGGGCGATCCGACGTATGGCGGCCAATCGGTGCGGTATGGCTCACAGGGCGGCACGCGGCGGCGGTTCTTCGAGCACCTCTTCGAACGCATGCCCCGTCAGGCGCTCCACGCGGCCGCACTGGGCTTCACCCACCCGATGACGAGCGAACCGATGCGCTTCACGGCAGACTTGCCCGACGACATGCAGCACGTTCTCGACCGGCTGCGATCCGTTGAGGGCGGTTGAGCAGAAGTACGCTTTACCGGGTTGTGCGCTGGACGTTCGGCGGTTGTCCCTAATCGTTGACTTTCTAGTCGTCCATGCGCTGACGCACACCGCACCGCGGCTACCTCTGCATGAAGTTCTTTGGGAGCATGCGAACAACGCACCCAGTGAGGCCGTTTCCAACTCTTGATTGACGATTCTTCCGCTGCCCTGCCGCACGGACTCCCCTGATCGCATGCCAACCGCGACCACTGCCGACATTCACCAGTTGCTCCGCCCCGCCACCGTCCAGATCGGACTGTCGGGTGCGGATAAATCCGACGCGATCAACACGCTCGTCGATTTGCTGCACGACCACGAGTCGATTGACAGCCTCGAAGCCGTCCGTGAGGCGATCTTCGAACGCGAGCAGGTCATGTCGACCGGCGTCGGGAAAATGCTGGGACTGCCCCACGCCAAGACAGCCGCCGCCCGTGAAACGGTAGCGGCTTTTGCTACTACAGCCGACCCGATCGACTTCGGTGCGATTGACGACCAGCCCGTTCGTCTGTTGTTTTTGCTGGTGGGCCCTGAGGACGATAAGTCACGCCATATTAAGATTCTGGGCCGCATCTCGCGCCTCGTAAGTCGGGACTCCATTCGCGAGCAACTGCTCAACGTGGAGGCGCCCGCCGACGTCATCCGCATCCTCAAAGAAGGCGAAGCGCAACTGCGCGCTTAGCTGTCTCCACCCGCTCCTTTCGTTTTTGACGCACCCATCACTTGTGAGCACTTCGTTCCAAAACATAAAAGGCACCTTCGACATCCTGCCCGACGCGTACCGTGAGGACGGCGGCACGCGCGTAGCCAGCAGCGCCGAGTGGCATCACGTCGAGTCTACGATTCGGGACGTGATGGCGCGCTTCAATGTCGAGGAAATCCGCACGCCGATTTTTGAGCCGACTGAACTCGTGGCCCGTGGCGTGGGCGAAGACACTGACATCGTCACGAAGGAGATGTTTGCCTTCGAACGGTCGGGGACGAACTACGTGCTGCGTCCGGAGATCACCGCGCCTGTCATGCGCGCGTTCCTGCAGCATCACCTGGAGCAGCGCGGAGGCGTGCAAAAGCTCTTCTACATCGGCCCGTGCTTCCGCGCCGAGCAGCCGCAGAAGGGGCGCTATCGCCAGTTCCATCAGTTTGGCATCGAGATCGTGGGGGCGAGCGATCCGCGGGCCGACGTCGAAGGCATCGCCGTGATGATGGCCGTGTACCGCGCGTTCGGCATTGAAAACATGACGCTGCGCATCAACACGCTGGGTACGCCCTCCGATCGGGCCGACTACGTGGACGCACTCAAAGACTACCTTGCGCCGCACCGCGATGCCCTGTCAGAAACGAGCCAGCGGCGGCTGGAGAAGAACCCGCTTCGCATCCTCGACACGAAGCTGGAGCACGAGCAGCAGATCCTGGCTGATGCGCCGCGTCTCATCGAGTTTGTCGACGACGAGAGCCGCCACGATTACGAGACGGCCCTGGCGCTCCTCGAAGACATTGACATTGAGTACGTCGAAGATCCGTTCCTCGTGCGCGGGCTCGATTACTACACGCGCTTGACCTATGAGCTGGAAAGCCCTGACCTGGGTGCGCAAAGTGCGCTCGCTGGAGGTGGGCGGTATGACCTTCTCGCCCAAGCATTGGGCAGCGACGACCCGGTGCCGGCCACCGGGTTTGCGGCCGGCATGGAGCGGCTCTTCCTCGCCCTCGAAGCCGCCGACACAGAGCTCCCTGCCGCCCCCCGGCCGGATGTATTCATCGCGGCGCTGGGGGATGAGGCCGAGCGCTGGGTCTTCCGCACGGCCCAGCACCTTCGCGCGCAAGGGATTGGCGTGGCGCTCGACGTGAAGGGCCGCTCGCTCAAGGCGCAGATGAAGGAGGCGAATCGGCAGGAGGCCCCGTACACGCTGATCGTGGGGGGCAACGAGCTCGAAGCAGGCGCCGCTCAGGTTAAGACCATGAAAACGGGCGAACAGGTCGAAGTCGAATTCGACGAGCTGGCCGACTACCTGAAGGAGCGTAACGCCATAACCCCGCACGTAGTCTGATGGCCGCCATCGGCTCCCCGCGACGCCCGGCGGGTCTTTCACTCCTCCACCTTTTGACCAGCGTACCTCGGCATGTATCCGCGTCTGATCGAAATCCCGCTGCCTTTCGAGATTCTCGGTGTCAGTGAGATCACCGTCTACTCCTTCGGATTCATGCTGGCCGTATCGATTTTGACGGCCGCGTGGCTCCTCGGGCGCGAGCTCGACCGGATGTACCGGAAAGGACGCATCGACAGCGTGCGGGTCCCAGCAGAGGACGAGAACAAGCGCAAGCGCGGGAAGACGCGCGCGGCTAGTCCCTCGGTGCTCGTTGGCACCCTGGCCATCATCGCGGCGGTGGGAGGCATCGTCGGCTCGAAGCTGTTCCACATCTTGGAGAACCTGGACCAGTTCGCGCTCGATCCGATGGGGATGATCTTCTCTTCGGGTGGTCTCACCTTTTACGGCGGCCTCATCGTGGCGGGCGGGTCCATTGCATGGTACGTCAACAAAAAGGGGGTGCCCGTCGGCGCCGTGGCGGATGCCATCGCCCCCGGCCTCATGATCGGCTATGGCCTCGGCCGGATCGGGTGCCATCTCGCCGGCGATGGCGACTGGGGCATTACCGCTAACATCGCCGCCAAGCCCGACTGGTTGCCGATGTGGCTGTGGGCGGAGTCCTATCCGAACGCCATCGTGGGGGCGCCGCCGCAACCCGTCTACCCCACCTCAATCTATGAGTTTGCGATGGCGGCCGTCCTGTTCGGCATCCTGTGGAGTCTGCGGAAGCATCCGTACGCGAACGGCTGGCTGTTCGGGCTCTACCTCGTCTTCAACGGCGTCGAGCGCTTCCTCATTGAGCAGATCCGCGTCAATAACGTGCTCGACTTTGTTTTCTTTAGCGCTACCCAGGCCGAGGTCATTGCCGTGCTTACGGTCCTTGCTGGCATCGCCATTCTAGCCTACACCACGCGGCACCGGCGCGAAGATGCCACCCCCACGGAAGGCGCCTCCTCCGAAGCCAAGCCCGCCACAGCATGAGTGCGATGAGCAATCAGGGGGATGACACCTCATTGGTCGTTGGTCGAAATCCGGTGCGCGAAGCCCTGGAGCGACGCCCCGAGCAGGTGGAGAAAGTGATGATCCGCCAAGGCGTGGGCGGGGAGGCAATCTCGGCGATTCGATCTGCGGCGTCCGATGCCGGCGTCCCGGTGCAGCACGTACCCGAGGCACGGCTGCACCACGAGGCCGGCGACGTCAATCATCAAGGCGTGATTGCGATGGCCGCGCCCGTGCGCTACCGCGTCGCCAGCGAGTTGCTGGCCGCCATCGCGCCGACCTGGGATGCGGTGCGTACCAAAAAGCCGCTGCTCCTCGCCATCGACCGGGTGACCGATCCGCGCAACTTCGGCGCGATCCTGCGGAGTGCGGCCGCGGCCGGTGTGGACGGCGTGTTCGTCCCCAATCAGCACATGGCGCCGCTGAACGCCGCGGCCATCAAGGCGAGTGCCGGGACGGCGACGCGGATACCCATCGCCCGCGTCAACGACCTGCCCGAACTCCTCGAACAACTCAAGGAGCGGAGCTACTGGGTGATTGGCGCCGATGGCACCGCCGAGGAGACCCTGTGGACCATGGAGTGGGATCGCCCGACCGTCTTGGTAATGGGCAGCGAAGGGGAGGGACTCCGTGCCTCTGTGCGCGACGTGTGCGACCACCTGGTGGCGATTCCGATGCGGGGGCCGGTCGAGTCGCTCAACGTCTCCGTGGCCGCCGGCATCCTGCTGTTTGCCGCCGCGCGCCCGCGGACGGAGCGATAGTCTGTGCTCAAGCAGTTCGCTGAGGGCGGGCATCCATGAGGTGCAGCAGCGCTACCGTCGCCACAGGCGCAAGAAGGGTGGCCGCGAAGAGCCCGCCCGCGACTGTCACGGCCAAGCCGAGCCAAAAATCGCTTTCTTGTGGGAAAACGAGAAGCGGCAGCATCGCCACGACCGTAGACATCGTCGTCGTCCACATGGGGCGGAGGCGCTCGCGGACGGCGAGCCGGGCAAGCACCGACGCCGCACCGTGGGGCCGTGCCTGCTGGAGCTGCCGGTACCGGTCGGCGAGCAGGATGGAGTCGTTCGCCGCAATGCCGACGAGCAGCACCACGCCGATGAAGGCGCCCTCGGCGAAGGCGGCGCCCGCCCACAGAAAGCCGAGGGCGACGCCGATCGCCGCCGTCGGCAGGCTCAACAGCACCACAGCCGGCAGGCGCCACGACTCGAACACGATGGCCGTGACCAGGAAGACAAGCACAATCGTCGCGGCGAGCACACCTCCGAAGGCTGTGCGCGTCTCCTCGGTGAAAAAGCCCCCACGGCTCTGTTCCAGCCGGTAGCCGGGCGGCGTTTGGAATCGGTCCAGTTGCGCTCCGAGAAGTTCACTGCCCATCCGGTATGGGCCACGGTAGTCGATGCGGATGTAGCGCTTGTACTGTTGGTTGGTCCGCTCGATACGGCTGGGCACCTCGTCTACGCGGTATGCCGCGACCGCCCCGAGCTTCAACTGGGTCGAGTCGGTCAGGGAGAGGGGGCGGCCGACGAGTTCGGTGATGTCGGTGGTTGCTGCGCCGTCGACCACGATGCGCACTGGCAGACGCGTCTGGCCGTCGAGGTCGGCGTACAGCGCGGGAAAGCGCGTGGTGAGCACGGGGCGCAGCTCGCGGGCCATCCGGCTGGCGGGCACGCCGGTGCGCGCGACAGCCGCCCCGGTCCAGTTGATGCGCAACACCTCGCGCGGCGCTTGCCGCCCGAAGCGCCCGGCGTTCGTGTTGACGCTGGCCACGCGACGGCTCGCCCGCTGAAGCTGGCCCGCAAACCGCTCGGTGAGCGTGGCAAGGTCGTCGTAGCTGGGGCCATAGGCTTCCACGGCGAAGCCCGAGACCCCCCCGCCGCTTCCGCTGTAGTAGCCCTGCGGGAGAAGTCCGCCCACGCTCACGTCGATGCCAGCCAGGAGCACGGCCTCCTGGATAAGCTGCTCGCGCGTCAGGTATGGCTCGGCCGTCTGAAGCGCCCCCTCAACGAACTGCACGCGGAGCGACGCCGATCGCTCGTTGATGCGGGCAATGGTGCGGCGGACGGACGCCGAGGCGAGGGCGACGGCTTCAAAGCGTTGGAGGAGCGAGTCGGCCCGCGTGATGGGATTGCCGGGCGGAAAGCCGAGGCGCACGTACGCCTCGGGTCGGGTCTCGAAGTTCCACGGCTCCCCGAACGAGGTCGCCTGGATGAAGGGACGCACCACGCCGCCCAGAGCCGGGTCGAGCCATTCGCGCGCCTCCTGGACTGCTTCTGCGCCGAGTGTCGCGTTGTAGACGCCAGCCAGTCGCTCGGCCGGAAGGGTCCAGCCTCCGTCAGGGACTTCCAGGCGGGAGGGAAGCAGCCAGAGCGGAAGGCCCAGCGTGAGGAGCAGCAATGCGCCCGTCGTCTTCGGAAAGCGGGCTGCCCCCCGAAACGGGCTTTCGACCGCGGTGCGCAACCAACGTGGCAGGCGGTTTCGCTCCGGTGCCGGCGGCGGAAGCCAGCGCCCCAAGACGGGAACGAGGGCCGCTGCCGTGATGAGCGAGGCGGCGAGTGTCAGCGCGACGAGCACCCCAAATGGCAGAAAGAGCGCCCGCAGCTCGCCACTCAGGTACACGAGCGGCACCATGACGGCGACCGTCGTGCACGTCCCTCCGACGAGCGGCAGCCACACGGCCCGCAGCGCTGAGCGTGTCGCGGCCACGTCGAGGTCGAGCCCCGAGCGGCCGCGCGCCACCCATCGGGCGCGCTGGAGGATGAGCTGTTCCACCATCACCACGCCGTTATCGATGAGCAGGCCGAACGTCAGGGCGAGCCCGGCAAGCGTGAGCAGGTTGAGCGTGAGGCCGAGGGGCCCCATGAGCGCGAGCGCCACCGCCAGCGCCACGGCGACGCTGAACAGCACGACGCCCAGGGCCCGCACGCTGCGCAGCATGAAGAGTAACACCAACGTGACGAGCACGAGGCCGAGTCCACCCCGCCATGCGAGGCCGCGCAGCTCTTGGCGGACGCGCTCGCTCTTGTTGTCGGCTACAAGGATGCGGGCGCCCTTGGGTAGAAGGGGGCGTGCTGCGCCGAGGCGCGTCTCGACGGCGGCGGCCACGTCCAGCATGTGACTCGCCGGCGCCCGGTCGATAGTGAGCGTGACGACGGGCTGCCCGTCGATTCGGCTGATCGAGCGGCGGGGCGCCGAGCCAAGCCGAACCTGCGCGATGTCCTTCAGGTGTACCGCAGCGCTCGTTGACCCGGCCTGTGCTGGGTTGACGACGAGGCGCCGCAGCGCGCCGACGGTTCCCTCGGCGGGGCTGAGAAGAAGCGCTGCATGGCCTCGGTTTCGCAAGCGCCCGTAGACTGCGTCGGTGGTGGCCTCCGCCAGATGCCTCCGGATGGCCCCGGCCGACAGTCCGTAACTCGCCAACCGATCCGGATCGAGCGTGACGAGCAGCTCCCGCTGCGTGCCGCCTGCTACGATCACGTCGGCCACGCCCGGCAGGCTGCGCAGTGTCGGGGCAAGTTGTTCGTCGGCCCAGCGGCGCAGCGCGGCCGGCGCTTGCGGCCCCACGAGCTGGAGCGTCATGAAGCCCTGCTCGTCGCGGAGCGCCTCGGGGATGCGCTTGGTGAGGCGCGGCGTGACCCGGTGGGGCAGTTCGCGCTCTACGATGGCGAGCCGCTCGCCGAGGCGCGCTACGTACGGGCCGAGCGCGGTGCCGTCGCCCACCTGCAGCGTGACGGTCGTGCGGCCTTCCTCCGAGAGGCTTTCGACGCGCGCCGTGCCCTCGACGGTCTGCGCCGCGCGCTCAATGGGGGCGGTGACGTAGCGCTCGACGGCCCGCGGCGAGGCGCCGGGCCAGGAGGCGGCCACGCGCACCTCCGGCAGTTCCACCTTCGGCACCCACTCCAAGGGCACCTCCGTCGCCGCCCAGCTGCCGCCGACGAGCAGTGCCACCGCCCACGCCAGGAGAGTGACCGGACGGTTCAGTATGGCATCAGCCCAGCGGTGCACGGGATCGGGGCGAATGGTGAAGAGGGACAGGTGAGTGGATTAGGACAACCGCCCGGCCCCGTGTCCTGGAACTGACTCGTTACCCATGATGCAATCTACAAAAGCTGTCCCCGTCTCGAAAGGAGCGTCGATGGGAGGAGAGCGATCGCGTCCCAGAAAAATCACGGCGCAGGTTTACCGGGCGGTTTCGGTTGCGCGCACCATCGACAGGATGTCGTACTCACCAACGTTGCCTTGAAGACCAACCCACGCGGCCCGAGTTTGGCCGCTGGAATCGAGAATCGTGACTGTGGGTACGCCCGAAACTCCAACCGCAGAAAGGGAAGATGAGAGCTGCAAGAGCGTGTCCACGCTCACTCCCGAAGCCTGAAGCACCTGCTCTTGTAGCCGCCGCGAGGCAGATTCACTGATTACCGCAGCCGTGGCGATAGTAAAACTGTTTCTTTGCAGCGAATCCACGGCGTTTCCCAGTCGGGCGTAGAATTCCATACTATGGTCAGAAAAAGGACAGGTTGGAGACATAAACAGTAACACGCGGTGTTCAGGAGCGTGCCACTCTGAGAGTATTGGCGAGGAATCAACATGAACGGTGAGCGAGTCTCTCGTAGCACTGGCGCTTTCAAATGGATCGTTCGTTTTCTTGGGCAACAAGTAGGCCGAGACCAGTGCCACAGCCGATACGATGAGCGTGACATGAGCAAGAGCTTCGAAGTATGGGTAGAGTCTGTTCATCCTTGTCCAGGGGATGAGGTGTTACTCATTCATCCGTTGTAACGGTGCGGTATATGCTCACTGTAGTGTCACGGACTGCAGCAACCAAGCTCTCGCCATGCAAGTAGACCGCGGATTCTCCATCAATAGGTAAGCGAAGAGAATGCATATACTTCATTGTTTCTGCGTCGTAGAGGTCGAAAGCAATACCACCATCCTCCTTAACCGGCTTTTGCACTGAAAGCACTCCGCCGGATATAGTCGGATTGCCGTTCAAATGATTGGCAGGAGCCATTCGGCCTCCTCCTCTTGGCCTCGGTAGGTCGAGACCGTAGTCGGGAGTCGGGTACGCTATGCCACTTGTATCCTCAGATGAATAAGTTAGGATGACGGGCAAGTACCGTGGAACAAAAACAGCCTTTTCTCCCGCAGCTTGAAGCGCACCATCCAGTAGGATCTTATCTTCCACATGTGACGGTGGTGTGGAAATTGTCGCCTCATCGCCGGGAGACAGTATTTTCATGAACGGGGCGTTTGGTAAGATCGTTGGCGGAGTTAAATATGTATCTCCCGATTCGTCTCTGACGAGTTTATAGGGTGGTGGGTCGTATTCCTCCGTCCGAATAAAATCGCCATTCATAGAAAAAAACGACACTCTACGTTGTCGCGGATCGGCGATGTAAACCAGCGAGTCATTCCGCGCACCAACATCGGTCATCATCATAAATTGACCTGGTCCCCTCCCGCGTCCCAGCCCGTACGTGGCAAGGTGCTCCCCTTCGTAACCAAATGATTTCACCTTGTAATCCCCGAAATCAAAGACGTATAACATTCCATTGTCACCGGCTTTGATTGCTGAGGGGTTGTATAGTGTGTACCGCTTGCGGTGAGACAGCGAGGCGATCTCAACGACGTCCGATCTCGTCCATACTCGCTCGATAGATTGGTCTCCGTGGACTTCGACACTCAGTTTGTATTTGTTGTCCTGACCGCTGTCTTGTACATCTTGGACGGCCACTAAGCTCGACTTTGGCCTTATGCGGTGTAGGAAAGTGTGCGAATAAGCCGTTCA
>CAYFQN010000013.1:18362-27178 GCA_964345285.1 uncultured Rhodothermales bacterium | reverse complement strand
CTTCCACCGTTACGAACGCGTCGTTATCGTGCATCTGTACGATGTGCATGACATCATTCACCAGGCGCCGCTTGGTGACGACGTTGAGGATGCGTACTGGCTGCTCACGGCCCCAGCCCGTTACCTCGGTGCCGGCAACGCCCGCTGCGCGGAGTGCCTCAGCGGTTTGATGCGACCGTGGCTCCTCTCCTTGGCTGTCCTCTCGGAACGTCGCTCGGACCACGCTCGTGCCGAGCGCGAACCGGCTCTCCAGCCAGATTCCGGCATCGTTGCCTGCTGCCCCCCCCCGGCATAGCCAACGATGTGCAAAATGGGGGTAAGATGCCGGAGCGCTACACCGACAGCAATCAGCCAAATGAGCACCTCGAAGAACCCGATGGCGGCAGCCTGCCCCCGGTAGCCGCGCACCCCCAGAATCATCCGGACCGTGCCCATGGACACGTCCACGATGCGCAGTCCAAGAATGATGAGGGCCCCCACGGAGCAGCCAGTAGTTCTTCCATACGACTCGGTGTCCTCTCTTAATCGCTTGCAAGTGGCCATGACGTCGACCAACCAGCCGTGCGATCCAATCCAAGACAGCAGCCCTACCAGGGTACCGGCTTGCCCTCCCATGAAAGCAGAGCGCCACGCTTGTCGGGCGACAGGGTCTCGATCACGCGCAGCATGCCGCTCACCGATGTCTCGGGGGTGATGGCCGCGTGAGCCCCCCCCATATCGGTCTGCACCCACCCGGGGGTAAGCGCCACTGCCAGCACGCCCCGCTCGGCCAGGTCGAAGGCCATGACGCGCGTCAGCATGTTGAGTGCCGCTTTACTGGCGCGATAGCTCTGCCACGTGCTGCTGCCGTTCGTGCTCGCGATCGACCCAAGGCCTGAGCTGATGTTAATGACTATCGCCTGCTCGTCCTCGTCCGCAGCGGTCGCCAGGAGCGGTGTTGCGCGCTGCGCGATGTAGGCCGGCCCGATCGCATTCACACGGAAGACACGCGCCATCCGGTCGGGATCAAGCGCGCCAAATTGGTCGGCACGACCGCCACCATCCACGCCCGCGTTGTTGATCAGCCGGTGCAATCGATCGGTCTGCTCCGCAACAGCCTGGAAGGCCAACTCGACGGATGCAGAATCCGTCACGTCGAGGGGGAGGATGCGGAGCCGGCTGGGATGGCGGGCGCGCAACGCATGCAACGCGTCGGCAGCGTCAGGGCGCCGGCACGTCGCAAAGACGTAGTGGCCGCGGGCAAGCAGCTGACGGGTGAATTCGAGGCCGATGCCGCGGTTGGATCCAGTAATCAGGATGTAACGGGGAGACATGGGTGGACAGGTTTATCCGGAAGACGTGTCCGGACAAATGTGCGAACGGGCGGCAGGAAATTCCAGTCGGCTTATGGTCGCCACGTGGCCGAGGGGGGCAGCAATGC
Organism: uncultured Rhodothermales bacterium; assembly: GCA_964345285.1. GTDB lineage: Bacteria > Bacteroidota > Rhodothermia > Rhodothermales > Salinibacteraceae > JAAAPH01. The sequence continues at coordinate 25,758 of CAYFQN010000013.1, read as the reverse complement.
AGCGCTGAGCTCCCAGCATCCCCCCTAGCGAGGCTCATACGCAAAAAAAGCCGGCACAGCGCCCTGAAACGCTGTGCCGGCTACCCCACCATGAAACAAACACTACCAGAGGAGGGATTGCAATGTGTCCTGCAACCCTTCGCCTGTATTAATGGTCAACCTTCGTGCCAACCTCGGCGGACGTGTCGTTTTTCTCGTATGGGGTGTTGGCCGTTCCTGACTGGCCCGTCAAGCCATCGGGGGGGCCGTGAGCACCTGCTCCCTGCGCGGCCGAGGCATTCGCCTGTAGACGGAACTCGCCAAGCATGTCTTGCAGCTGGGCCGTCGCGTCGTTGAGCCCGCTAATGACGTCCGAAATCTGGCTCACGCCGCGCGCCTGTTGCTCGCTTACAGTCGAGATGGCTTCCACATTGCGGGACACCTCTTCGCTCGTCGCCGACTGTTCCTCAGTGGCCGTCGCGATCCCTGCGATGTTGTCGCCCACCTGCTTGGCGGACTCGGTGATGACAGTGAAGGCTTCTCCGGCCTCATCGGCCAACTTGATGCCCTTCTCGACCTCATTCTGCCCGCTCTGAATGGCCTCGACCGCCTGATCGGTCTCAGCCTGCACGGAGTGGATCATCTCCTCAATCTCGCCGGTCGCACTGGCGGTCCGCTCGGCCAGCTGGCGCACCTCGTCGGCCACCACGGCGAACCCCTTGCCGTGCTCACCGGCCCGCGCCGCCTCGATGGCCGCGTTCAGCGCCAACAGGTTCGTCTGGTCCGCAATCTCGTCGATCGTCGCCACGATCTCGCCAATCTGCTCGCTGGATTCGCCCAGGCGGTTCACCGTGGCCGCAGAGGCTTGGATGACTTTGCCCAGCTGCTCCATCTTTTCCACGGTTCGGACCACCACCTGCCCGTTTTCCCGAGCCATCTGCTCATTCGTCTCGGCGAGTTCGGCGGTGCGGGTGGCGCCTTCGGCGTTGTCGATGATGGTGCGCGACATCTCCTCCATGGCGGCGGCCACCTCATCGGCCTGCGCCGACTGCTCCTGCGCGCCACTGGCTAGCTCATGCGTCGACGCGCTTACCTGCTCCATGGTGGTTGCCGTGGTGTCGACCACATCGTCAACCTCGGTGAGCATCGCCCGCATGTTGGCGACCGACCGGTTGAAGCCATCGTACAACTGGCCGATAGCCCCGTCGACGTTCGCTTCGAGCTGCACAGTAAGGTCGCCGTCCGCGAGGCGCTCCATCTCCTGCAGAATGACATCCACGCGCTCTTGTAACTCCCTGTTTTGCTGCTCCACGGTGTCACTCAATTCGTGGGCCTCGCGGGCCTTGGCTTGGGCCGCCTTCTTCTCTTCCTCCAAGTCCTCCATGAGCTCATTGGCTTGGTCGCTCCGCAGTTTGGCGACGGCCTGCGCGTGCGCCGTTTCCTTGAGGCGCTGCACGTTTTGGACACATCCCTTGGCGAGAAATGACACCTCAAGCACGACCCAGCCGGCGTGCTCAAAGATACGGAACTCGCTGCCCGACACGACGCCGAACATGGACTCAGGCCAGTAGAAGCCGCGCGTGAAGTGATCCACCGCTGTGACAGCCGCCCCGGTGATCAGGATCGGCCAGTCCTGGTAGATGGCGAGGATCCCCAGCGAGGCGAAGATGTGGAAGTGCGTCTCGATGCGCCCCCCCGTGAGGTGGATGAGAAGGCCCGACATCATCAGTTGGCCCGCAGCAATGGTATGGCGAGACAGCTTGGTGCCCGGCCGCCACCATGCAAGGCCGACGGGTACCGCAGTCACGAGCCCCCCCAGGAAGACAGCAGCAAACAGGTGCAGGTGCGTTTCGCTCATGGGCCCAGCCCACGTGCGCGGTGAGATGAAAAAGGCCAACCCAATGGCAGCGATCCATTGCACGCTCATCAGGAGAGCGAACGTGCGATCGTGGCTTCGGAAGTCTTCGTCTCGCATCGTTGCATAGATGCGATCCGCACGAGGTGCGATCTGAGCGTCGTCCATCGAGGTGTCGTGCTCGGTGTTCATTGGAAACAGGGTTTAAGAGGTGAGCAATGGGTTGGCACTAAAGAATGGAGAGTGTAGGCGTCGCCATCCTATCATGAACGGATTAGGGATGTGTTGGAGAATGTTGATGAGCATCGAGCTGCGCATGTCCGTCAAAATCGAACGCCTTCCATGCATTCATGGGCGCCTCCTGGAGGGCACATCCAAATACGAAGGTTGAGGAGCGCTCGGCGCGCCCGTCCTGAATCCATTGCAGCAGCGCTTGACGGCCTTTGTTGTCGCCTTCGTGGCCGCGCGAGCCCGTAATACCGCCTGCAAAACGAAGCTGCCGGTCGGGACCGAAGTAGAGCACCTGCCCCGACGTAAAGGCGCCGAAGTAAGCCGCCTCTGTACCGCGAGGATCACGCACCGGCGTGACGCCGGGCATGGCCACCGCCCGGCGCCACAGGTCGTCACGCACCCATTCGTCGGAGTGGCCCTCGGGCTGGACGAACAGGACGTATGTAGTCACCGCGTCCTGCACATAACGAAGTATCCGCTCGAGCTCGCCCATCGTAGCCTGTGTGCAGGGGCACTGAGGATGAGCAAACACGATAAGCGTTCCCTGTGCCTCGGCCGGCTGCAACGAGGACGCCTTCGGCCAGGCCGGCGGCGCTTCGGCGGGCTGGCCCGGCGCATTCTGGTACCCCATCAAAACGACAAACCCGAGGGCGATGGCCCCCGCCCAGCTCAGTAGAAGTGCTCCCTGGACCACGCGCGCCGAGCCCCACTGCATCACAAAGCTCAAAGCATACTTTAATACATGTAATACATGTTGTGCGCGGGTTTTCATCAGCATATTATGTTCCTATGATTGGATCCACCCGGATCCGAGAGCGATGACGTCTCGGGGGTATTGTTTTCGGCTAATTGGTGGGCTTCCTTAAGAGCCAACATCGTGCGGTTTTTTGGCGTAGACCCTCTACCCGAACGTATTGCACCGCTGCTGCTCATAGATTGCCCCCGCTGCACATTCGGTCAATAATAGAACGCGGATTAGGTCTCGTCTCCCGCTTCGGATGCGACGTTGTTGGGCACCTCGTGCACAGCGCCCAACCGGGTGCCGTCGGCAGCGTCTGTGTCGACCGTGAAGGCCGCTGCGAGACTCTGCATGTCCTCGGTGAGCGCGTTGAGTTCGGCGCTGGCCCGGGCGATTTCCTCCACCCCCCGGGCCGACTTTGACGACACGGTCGAGATGGATTCCACATTGCGAGATATTTCCTCACTGGTGGTGGACTGTTCTTCCGTCGCTGCTGCAATGTCGTTGATCCGGTCGCTCACCTGATTTGTACTTTGGAGAATGGTTTGGAACGCCTCGCCCGCTTGCCCCGCGAGTTCGATGCCCTCATTCACTTCCTCCTGCCCGCCGCGGATCGAGACGACGGCCTCGTCGGTTTCGGTCTGTACAGAGTGGATCATCTCCTCAATCTCGCCGGTCGCACTGGCGGTCCGCTCGGCCAGCTGGCGCACCTCGTCGGCCACCACGGCGAACCCCTTGCCGTGCTCACCGGCCCGCGCCGCCTCGATGGCCGCGTTCAGCGCCAACAGGTTCGTCTGGTCCGCAATCTCGTCGATCGTCGCCACGATCTCGCCAATCTGCTCGCTGGATTCGCCCAGGCGGTTCACCGTGGCCGCAGAGGCTTGGATGACTTTGCCCAGCTGCTCCATCTTTTCCACGGTTCGGACCACCACCTGCCCGTTTTCCCGAGCCATCTGCTCATTCGTCTCGGCGAGTTCGGCGGTGCGGGTGGCGCCTTCGGCGTTGTCGATGATGGTGCGCGACATCTCCTCCATGGCGGCGGCCACCTCATCGGCCTGCGCCGACTGCTCCTGCGCGCCAGCCGCCAACTGCTCGCTGGTGCTGCTGATCTGCTCGGATGCGCTGGCCGTGTGGTGGGCGGCCTGCTGTATGCGGTTGACGATCGCACGAATTCGGTCAACGGCTCGGTTGAACCCGTGGTATAGCTGACCGATCGGATCATCCCGGTCGCTTTCGAGCCGTACGGTGAGGTCGCCATCGGCAAAGCGCTCCATCTGAGCCAGCATGGTCTGCACGCTCTCGCTCAGGTAAGCGCGCTGCCGGTCCGCTTCAGCCTGCGCGGCCTCGGCGTCGTGGGCAGCCTCCCGCGCGGCCTCCTCTTTCCTCCGGACTTCGTCCATCGCCTCGCGGGTGTGCACTACCATCGCATTGAAGGAGCGCGCCAGCTGGCCAACCTCGTCCTGCGCCTCGTGCGCCACTTGCACGCTGTAGTCTCCGCCCGCAGCGTCGTCCGCGGCCGTAGCCAGGTCCTGAACCGGTTTGATAATCATCCGCCGCGCCGCCACATACAGCGCACCGGCGATACCGACCGCGAAGAGGACGCCGAAAAAGGCCACCATCAGGCGGACCGTGGCCAGTTGGTTACTGATATCGCTATCCGGGTAGGCTGCGACGATCGAGAACCCCCATGGGCCGAACGTGGAGCGTTGCACCTCCCAGGATTCATCCTCGTTGGCCAGCGCCGCCTGCACCCGATCGGGGCCGATGTGCTCGGACGTGAACATCGCTTCCCCTTCGTCATCCAGCACAGCTAGAAATCCGTTGTCTAGGATGCGCGTCTCCTGGATAGACGCTTGGAGCGCTCCCATACCGCGCAGTTCGTACCCCACATACCAGATGCCTACCACGTTGCCCTGTGCGTCGTACATGGGTTCGTATCCCGTAAGGTACTCCCGACCGAGAATGTCAACCATCCCGTAGTAGGCCTCGCCGCTGGTGATGGATGCGTAGGCTTTCCCGTCCGGGTTTAGAATCGTTCCTACTGCTCGGCTGCCATCCTCTTTTGTTACGTTGGTGCTGACACGAATGAACGTATCGCCGTCACGCGCGAACAGGGTCGCCGTCCCCCCCAACCGGCCGGTCACGTAGTCGGGGATCTGGTGCTGGCCCACCTGACGGGCAGTGCCAAACTGAAGAGCCGGCACGCTCTGGCCGTTCAACACCGTGCGTCCGCGCAGGGATGGGGTACCCCGCTCGTTTCCTTCTTCCCGTAGAACACTCAGTCCTCCTTTCACCATCTCCAGCCGCAGCCGATTGATGGCCTGCAGCCGCTCCAGGATACGCGCCGTGTCGGCTTCGGACTTCGCTCGGGCGGCCTCTCGGATGTTGCTCTCCATGCGCATCGAGACCAGCACGCCGGCAACCAGCACGCCGACCCCACTCACCAAGATGATGGGGATTAAAAACTTGGCGGCGACCCGCGTGCTGAGGGTGGACCAGAGAGCAGTCAGATATCTCATCGCGTGACCTAATTCCCAACCTGATGAATGGCATAGCCCGACTTACTGCGTGAGCTCACCGGACCAGCACGCTAGCCTCGTCTCGTGCGTGGTGGGCCCGACGACCCCCGTCTGCTCAAGCTATCGGCCGTTATCGAAAAATCTTAACAGGACCGTCATGATCTGGTGCGCCCTTCTCGTCGGCTCCGCGATGTACCCCCTCCCTCCGCCGCACGGCTTGGCATGCCTCTTGACGTAACGTCGAATCTAGAACACCGATCATGCTTGTGCACCCCCACCCCGTTTAGCCGATCACACGGACTGATTATGCATCTCCTGCTTGTCGAAGACGAAGTAAGCCTGGTCCGCGGCCTCGAAATGGGCCTGGAAGAAGCGGGATACACCGTTGACGTGGCTTACGATGGCGTCGAAGGCGAAGCGCGCGCGCTGTCTACGACCTACGACCTGCTCGTGGTGGACTGGATGATGCCGCGGCAGGACGGCCTCACCATGGTGAAGCGAGTGCGCGAGGCCGGCGTGCAGTGTCCGATCCTTATGCTCACCGCGCTCACCGATGTCAAGGACCGCGTTCGAGGACTCGATGCTGGAGCGGACGACTACCTGACGAAGCCGTTTTGCTTCGACGAGTTGTTTGCGCGCTTACGGGCGCTGCGACGCCGCGACCAGCGGCAACAGCGCCCGTCAATGCGGCTGGAAGCTGGCCCCCTCGTCGTCGACCGACGCGCACGGAAGGCGCTCTGGCACGAGGAGCCGCTCAACCTACGGCCGAAAGAGTACGAGCTACTCGAACTGCTGCTGCGCCACGCGAATGAAACGCTCACGCGCACGGTGATCGCCGAAACCGTATGGGGGTCGACATTCGTGACGGACGACACCATCAACACGACGATCTCCGGCCTGCGGCGCAAGCTCCGAGACGCCGATTTGGAAGCCGTCGGCCTCGCGCTGCAGACGCTGCGCGGTATTGGCTACCGGTTCACCACTGAGGAGCCCGTCAGCGACTCGGTTTCCTGATGACATCGAGGCGCGTGTCCGGGCCCCAGCGTTCAGGCCGGACGGCGGATCCTATGCATCTCAGGCTGCCCTTGCCCCGCGGCCGGATGAAACTGCTGGCAGCACGGCGTTCACGGTAATGCCTTCCCCCTCTTCGCTCGTGATCTGCACGTCGGCGCCGCTGTGCTGCACAATGCGATGGACCAGGACGAGCCCTAGCCCAACGCCCTGCTGCTCGTGCGTAGAACGATCAACCTGGACGAACGGCTCCAACCGATGCCGGTGATCCTCGTCCATTCCGCGCCCGTGGTCGGCGACCCGCAGGCGGTACCGACCTGCTTCACGGCGGCCTTCCACTGTAACCCGATCCCCCGCCGCTGAAAACTTGAGCGCGTTGTCGATCAGTTCGACAGCAATTCGCCTAGCGTGCCGGTCCTCTATCAACAGGTCCGCGGCCTCCATGTCAAGCTGCACATCGTCTTGTCGCTCGTACACAGCCGCTTGTTCGGCGATCGCATCGCAAACAACGGCCACTGAGACCGGGCCTCCCTCATGGCCCCCGTCGGCCTGCGCTTCCAGCTCAACGTATAGCGCATAGTTTTCGGTGAGCCGCTTCAGGCGGTCCGTGGCGGATCGGATCTCATCCAGCATGGATCGCCCGTCGGACACCGACAGCTCGTCCCAGTCGTTGCGGAGCACCTCCGCATAGCCCTGGATAGCAGCCAACGGCGTGCGGAGTTCATGCGGCAATGCCGTCGCCATCTGGCGGCGTAAGTCATCAAGATGCTGTTCATACTGCGCCGCTACCGTCTGCTGGCGATTAAGCCGGACTTCGACGGCTAACAACGCATCGGCCCGGAACGGTGTGCTTGGGCGAGCTCGATGCCGTGCTCCGCATGGGCAGCGCTCGGCGTGTGGTACCCACTGGCTTCGAGCAGGTCGACGACGTTGTCAAGAATGTGCGGCTCGTCGTCAACTACAAGGATCGTGGACATGGTGAGCGGGGGGCTTGCAGCAAATGTTCTACGGTGTTGGTCCAATAAAGGGGTACGGCCTGGAAGGGGTACGGCCTGGAAGGGG
>CAYFQN010000013.1:14459-18262 GCA_964345285.1 uncultured Rhodothermales bacterium | reverse complement strand
AAGGGGTACGGCCTGGAAGGGGTACGGCCTGGAAGGGGGTAAAGCGAGCCATCGATGCCTACTAAGAAGCATCGCCAAGCAGCGCGTTCACGGTGGCGATGAGGTCGTCGACATCGAAGGGCTTGCGGATGAAGACGCTCGCTCCCAGCGCTTCGCTCTTCTCTTTCAGGCGCGGCTCGGTACTGGCCGTCAGCAGCGCTACAGGCACGTCGCTCCCCCAGTCATCGTCTGAGCGAAGGGCGCGCAGTACATCGTGGCCGGTCATCTTGGGCATGCGCATATCGCACAGGATTAAGTCGGGCCGATGCGACCGCGCCGCCTCGACGCCCATTGCTCCATCGTGAGCCTGCAGGGTTTGGTACCCCAACGCCTCTAGCAGGTCACACAAGTTGTCGGCGATATCTGGTTCGTCTTCAATCACCAAGACAGTGCACATGAGTGGATTACGCAATGTCCATGGAAGAAGGGGTGCGGCTTTGTGCTTACGCCTGAGCCTCAGACGACTCAGGTGGTGGGCTGAGGGGCAGAGCCACCCAAAAGGTGGACCCTTCGCCCTCGGTGCTGTCGACGCCCACACGGCCGCCGTGTACGTCGGCCACTTCTTTCAGAATGGAGAGGCCGAGCCCGGTTCCGCGCCGCGTACCGACGTTTTCGGCGCGATGGAACGGCTCGAACAGCCGGTCGAGGTCGGCTTCCGGAATCCCGATGCCTTTGTCCTCGACGGTGATGTGGACGTGCTCTTCCTCACGATCCACGGTAAGCTGCACGCAACTCTCCTTCTCGGAGTACTTGATAGCGTTGGATAGCAAGTTCGTGAGAATGAGGCGGATCAGTTGCGGGTCGGCCGTCATGGGCAGAGCGTCGTCGATGCCTGATGATCGGATGCAACGGCCCTGCCCGATGCCCTGCCGCATGCTGGACACCGTTTCTTGAGCAAGGGGACCGAGATCCATCGGCTCAGGGTGGAACGGCAGTCGGCCCGACTCCACACGCCCAAAGATCAGCACGTCTTCCAGCAGGGCGGTCATGCGTTCGACGTTGTCTTCGATACGCCCGATATGCTTCGTGATTTTGCCCTCGTCGCCTCGCCTCATGAATAGCGCCGCCAGCTCGGCCGAGGACTGAATGGTGGCCAGCGGCGTACGCAGCTCATGCGAGGCCATCGAGACGAAGCGTGATTTTAAACGGCCCAACTCGCGCTCTTTTTCGAGCGCAGCCCGCATTTGCGCTTCCGCCTCGTGCCACTTGGTTACGTCATGCAACGTGCCGGATGTGCTTACGATCTGCCCATCGTCATCGTAGAGGGGACGGGCAAACACTTCCATCCAGCGAGGCGCTTCGTCGCGTGTTTTGAGTTGCACCTCGCACCGGCAGACGTCGCGTTGTCCGCGCAGCATGGCTTCGAAGGCATGCTGCCCGGCGTCCCCGTTGCCGTTCGAGGTGTATGCGGCGAACGGCTGGCCCATCGCGTCCTCAACCGGGTAGCCCGTAACGTCTGTCCAGGCCGGGTTCAAGAACATGAACCGTCCGTCGGCGTCGGTGCCGAAGACAACGTCCCGCACGTTTTCGACCACCGTGCGATACTTTTGCTCACTGGCCCGCAAGGCGCGCTCCACCTGTATGCGCTTGGTGATGTCACGCTGCACCGCCACGTAATGCGTTGCATGGCCGGCGTCATTGTGCACCGGGCTGATCGACCACTCGTTGACGAAGGGCGTACCGTCTTTGCGATAGTTGATGGTCTCGCCGAAGAACGACTCGCCGTGCTCAAGCAGCCTGCGCAGCTCAGCGAGAAGCTCCGGGTCGGTGTCGGGGCCTTGCAGAAGGCGTGGCGTCTTCCCCATCACCTCCTCGGGCTCGTACCCGGTCATCGCGCTAAATCCAGGGTTGGCATACACGATGCGCGGCCCCGGCTCGTCCAGCTCACTGTCGGTGATGAGCACCGACTCGGTGGCATCGTTGACGGCGGTTTCGAGCAGGCGCAGGCGCTCCTCGGTCTGCTTGCGCTCGGTGACATCGAACATGACGCCATCGAGCCACTGCACCGTTCCATCGTCGCTCAGAGACGGGCGGCCGATATCTTCGATCCACCGGATACTACCATCGGGGGCGTAGACGCGGTACTCGATTTCGAAGTGAGACTGCGTGGTGACGGCAGCCTGCACGGCAGCCCGTACCATGGGGAGGTCGTCCTCGTGGACGATCTCTTTGAAGGATCGCTGCCCGCTCTCGAAGGTGCCAACCCGGTAGCCCGCGATTTTCTCGCGGCCGCGGCTCATATATAACGTCGTCCACGCACTGTCGTACGTGCAGCGATAGACCAAGCCGGGCAGGTTGGACACCAATCCGCGGAAGCGCTCTTCGCTGGCCTGTAGCGCGTCTTGTGTCTCGCGCCGATTGGTGATGTCTCGAGCGATCCCGCGATACCCGGCAAACTCGCCGTTGGAGCTGAAGCGCGGGACACCACTCGTTTCGAGTACCACGCGGTGCCCGTCCCGATGCTGCATGTTCATTTCGAGCCGTTCAAACGGCTCCTGGGCCTCGATATAGGAACGCAGGGTCTGGTCAAGCGCTTCGGCCTGCACGACAGACATGTGGTCTGAGGTCGTGGTGCCAAGCATCTCCTTCGGCGTATACCCTAGAATGTCTTTGACCGCCGGATTGGCATAGGTGAGCCGGCCCTCTTGGTCGGTGGACCACACCCAGTCAGCCGTGCGCTCCACGAGGGTACGGAACTTCGCCTCGCTCTGCGCCAACGCCTGCTGTGCGCGATTGCGTTCGATGGCTAGGCTCGCCAGGTGCGCCCCCAGCCGGACGAAGTGCTGGTCCGTGGTGGAAGGCGTATGGGGCTCGGGGTAGTACAGTGCGAGCGTTCCCAGCACGGCGTCGTCCTCTCCCCGGATGGGGGTAGACCAGCAGGCGCGTAGTCCATGCTGAAGCGCATGCTGCCGGGTCTCCTTCCAGTTCGGGTCGGCGGCGATATTGTGGGTGGCCACATCGACTCCGTGAAACGCGGCCCGTGCACACGTGCCCATGGCCGGTGACGCAGAGGCTCCTTCAATCGCCTGCACAAAATCGTCTGGCAGGTTCGGTGCCGCCCCAACGTGCAACGTCTGACTGTCCGGGTCGGTGAGTAGCAGCGAGGCCCTTGCGTCTGCGAACAGGTCGTCGAGGAAGAGCGCCGTGCGCTTCAGGATATCATTTAGGGGAGCGCCCCCAGCAATCTGCTTCAGAATTTGGTTCTGGCCATCTTGGATGGCCTCCCATTGCCGCCGCGATGCCACTTCCCGGCGGAGGTCGAGCTCATCAAGCACCATGGCTGCCAGGTCGCGCAGTTGGCTTCGCTGCTCGGGGCTGAGGGTGCGGGGCACCCGGTCGATGATGCACAGCGACCCCAGCGTGTATCCATCGGACGTGACGAGCGGCGCGCCGGCGTAAAAGCGAATGTGGGGCGGCCCTGTCACGAGGGGGTTGTCGGCGAACCGGTCGTCAGCCCGCGCGTCTTCCACGACCATGACCGCGTCGCCCGTCAGGTTGTAGGCGCAGAAGGACAGGTTACGGTCTACCTCACGGCGGTCCATCCCAAAGCAGGACTTGTGCCACTGGCAGTCCTCATCAACCAGCGTGACGAGGGCGACCGGTACGTCGAAGAGCTGAGCGGCGAGGCGCGTGATACGGTCGAAGCTCTCCTCGGGCGAGGTACCGAGGACTTGATAGCGCTGGAGCGCACGTTGCCGCTCGGCTTCGTGTGAGGGCGTAGACTCTGGCATACGTTCCATGAGGGTGGGAAAGAGACAGACACG
>CAYFQN010000013.1:2711-14359 GCA_964345285.1 uncultured Rhodothermales bacterium | reverse complement strand
ACGAGGCTGGGGCCTGGAACGAGGCTGGCCGCCACGTGATAACGCGCTGACCAGGATGGGGCTGTGTGTCGCAACGTACCAACGGGCCGCGCAAGGACCATACCGGGGTATTAAAGATACGCGCCCTGCACCTCAACCTAAAGACCATGCAGTTGCTGCAGGGGCGACGTGCCCGTTGGATGCCTGGCGCGGCGTTCCTCCCCCCTCAGTTGGTCCATACCGGCTGCCCCACGATGCCCAGCACCACGTGCGCCTCGTGGGCCTGATCGATCGCCTCGGCGGTGAGCGGCACATGCCCGACCGCATGCTCCTGGACCTGTCGGATGCATGCCCTCCAGGCTGTGAGGCGCATCCTCCGATGCCCCATCAACTGCAAGCGTACGTGGAGGCGATGAACGACAGGCAGGGCAAGAAGATCGAGATGATGTTGCATAGGGATTCAGTTGGCTGAGTGTCGACATGAACAAAAACCGGGGGGCCACGGCGAGGCTGGGCGTGCTCTTGGCCTGTCCGGGCCACCCGCTTTGTACAATAGATGCGGTGGGTAAACGCAACCTGTAGAGAAGGTGAAACTTCTTTTATTCCAGCTAACCCCGCCCGTACGGCCAGCCGTCGAGGCCCGACGGCTCGCGGGTTGGGCGTATCCTTGAAATGGGCGGCTGTCCGGCCCTCCGCACACGCTTAACATCCCGCCCCCCCTGCCGATAATGCCAACGCGTGCCCCACTCCTGATTGGGCGGTGGGCGTCGCCGAGGCTTGGCCTCGGCCTCCTCAGCAGAGGCAAGCACATGGGTCCGAATTGAGCCGTGACCGATCGATACCTGTCGGTTGCGTCGGACAATGTGTCAACCCGACCCCTTGCATTCGATCCCCCTTAGTGCCATGCAGGCAACGTGTCATCACTTCCTATTGCGCCGCGCTGCATTTCAGCCGCGCCCTACCGCCTCGCCTCCCGCGTGCTCGTCCGCCGATCGGTATGCCGCTGCACCGTTCGCTGGGCTCTTCTCCTGAGCGGAACCATGGTGGCCGCGCCCCAGCGCCAGTGAACTGACCCTCCAGAGCCACGCGCTCATGGTCCAGGGGTCTTGTTCACAGCGTATCGGTGCCGCGTGAGCCTCTCCGCCTTCTGATCACGGATTCATCGCACGCTATGCAAAAGTCCACAATTCTCGGTTTGCTATCGGGCTTCGGCCTCGTGTTTGGCGCCATCTTCCTCGGTACGGGCTGGCAGCAGTTCTTCAGCATCCCTTCGCTGCTTTTGGTGGTCGGTGGCACAGCCAGCGCTATGGTCGTGAGCTATTCGTTCGATGAGGTCAAGGACATCCCGGATGCGCTCTCGAAATTCCTGAAACATGCCCCGCCCCGCCTCGAAACACTGGTCGACCAGTTTACGACGCTCTCCCGCACGGCCCGCAAAGATGGCCTGCTAGCCCTGGACAAGCAGCTTGAGACCATCGACGATGACCTAACACGCCTCGGCCTGGAGCTGGCGATCGATGGCTCGGAAGAGGGCGAGATCAAGGAGATGCTCGATCGCAAAAGCGATGGACTGACGCAGCAAAAGCGGCTGCTGACCCGCTTCTTCAACACGGCCGGCACCTTTGCCCCGGCGTTTGGCATGGTCGGGACGCTCATCGGTCTGATCCAGATGCTGCAAAACCTGGACGACCCGACCCAGATTGGAGCGGGCATGGCTACGGCGCTCATCACGACCTTCTACGGCGCGCTCATTGCCAACCTCGTGCTCCTGCCTATCGCGCAGAAGTCCAAATCGCAACTCGACACCATCCTCCGCTCGCACGAATTGGTCCGCTCGGGCATTCTCGCCATCGTGCGCGGAGAGCGGCCCAGCCTAATCGAGCGCCGGCTCAGCGTCTTCATCCGCGACGAGGCCAAGAGCGCTAGCGACGCCGACGCGGAGGTCGAAGAGTCTGCAGCTGAGGAACCGATCTCGCGAGCGGCCTAGCTCCCTTCACCGCATCAACTGCGCTGTGTGACCCATGAGCGATAACGAACAGCCCACCGCCCCATTCTGGATGACCACCTTCAGCGATATGATGACGCTGCTGATGGTGTTCTTCGTGCTGATCGTGTCCATGTCCGAGATCAAAGTCAAGCGCTTCCAGGAGGCCCTGACTTACTTTCAAGGCGGACGCGGCGTGCTCATGCAACAGTCCGTCATGCAGAACACGCTACAGACGCAGGAGTCACCGCACATTAACCGGATGCGGGCGGAGCGCTTTGAGCGGTTGAACGAGTACCTCCGCGAGAACGGGCTGCAGGACAAGGTGCAAGTCAACCTGCGCCCGGACGGGGTGCACACCGTAATTACCGACGAAGTCATGTTCAACACGGGAGAGGCGCGCGTCATCGAGCCCGCCCGCACCATCCTGAGTCTGCTGGCCGGGGCCATCAGCAACGAGGTGAAGGCGGTGGCTGTGGAGGGCCACACGGACAGCCGCCCCATTCGTACGTTACGCTATCCGACCAACTGGGAGCTATCAGCCGCCCGTGCGGCGGCTGTCGTACGCTTTTTGCAGCAGCAGGAAGACGTTCTAGATCCAGAGCGCTACGTAGCGCTTGGTTACGGCGCACACCGGCCGGTAGCCACCAATGCAAGCCCTGAAGGGCGCGCATCCAACCGACGAGTCGAAATCTTATTTAGTTGGGAACCATGGCAAAACAAAATGAACCCGCAGCTCAAGAATCTACCCAAGGCGCGGATCAGCAGTCCGGATATGGACGGGGGTTCGTAGCCATACTCGCGGTGGTGGCCCTGCTCGCCGGCGCCGGTGGGTCTGTGGCAGCGCACCTCAACTACACGTGGCTGGCGTCAAACGTCCCGGGCGGCAGCACGCTGGGTGGGGGTGAGTCCGACGCGACCGCCGAGCAACCGGAGGCCGCGGAGGCGTCGATGACCGATTTTGGCGCCTTCTATGAGGTCGAGAACATGATCATCAACCCTGCCCAGAGCCAGGGCAGCCGGTACCTGATGGTCAACGTTGGCTTCGAGAGTGACCAAGAAGCCGTGCTTACCGAGCTTGAAGAGAAGGAGGTGGTCGTCCGTGATCGCGTGATCAAGATGTTGGGGGAATTCACCGTCCCCGAACTATCGGACATCGACCGCCGCGCGTTCCTGAAAGACACGCTGCTCAGCTCCGTGAATGCGGTGCTGAAAGATGGCGAGGTGCGGCGGCTGTATTTTACCCAGTACGTGCTGCAATAGGAAGCTGAAGCTGAGGGGGCTCCGGCGTAGCGCGCCGTCCGGAAAGGCTGCGCCGTGTAGCGGCACCGCCTTCCGCCTGGCCACGAGCCTGTACGGGCTTGGCGTTCGGTGCAGCCTGTGTGGGCGGCATTCCGCCTCAGCGGAAGGGGTCTCGCATCATGTTTGCGTAAGCAACAGGCAGCCCGCGTACTGCCGGGTCCACGCTTGTCCCTCTTTACCGCTTTGTAGTCCCCTCCCCTCATGGCGAAACCCCTCAGCCAAAAGGAGATCGATGCGCTGCTCGACACGCCGGAAGACCCCCCCGCGCCGGATCCCCTGACCGAGTCCCCAGAGCTTCCCGCCGATGCTGCGGAGAGTCTGAGTTACATCGAGCCGTACAACTTCAAACGACCGCGCCTCTTCTCTCAAGACCAAGCGCGCGTCCTGACCTACGTCCACGAGGCATTTGCCCGGGACCTGTCGGTCTACCTGTCGGCTCAGCTCCGCACCATCGTCGACATCAGCCTTGACTCGGTCGACCAGGTCATCTACTCCGAGTTCGTGATGTCGAGCGCGCCCCCGTCGGCCATCTACGTCGTGGATGTCATCGACCACGACCATAAGATCGTCCTGGAGATTGACCCGCGTCTCGCCATTTACACTATCGAGAAGTTATTTGGGGGGCACGGCGACTTCCTTGACGAGAAGCGTGAGATCTCGCAGATCGAGCAGAAGATCATGCTCCAGGTCATGGAAGAGACCTTCGAGAAGCTCGAAGACGCCTGGGAGCAGGCCAAGGAAGTGGAGTTCGAAATCGATACCTTTGAGACGAACGCCGAGTTCGTGCAGATCATCCCGGCGGCTGAGCCGGCTTTCGTAGCCAATTACAAGGTGTCGGTGTATGAAGAAACCGCCTCCATAAACATCTGCTACCCGTACATCCTGCTGGAGGGGATGCTGGCTACCTCCGACATGAAGCAGTGGCTTTCCAGTGCCATCTCGGAGGCTCCGCCGGAAGTGCGCGAGCGCTACGAGCGCAAGATTGAGGCAACGGAGGTGGAACTGCGCGCCGAGCTAGGCCGCGCTCGTGTCCCCCTCCCTGAGCTGCTACGCCTCGAAGCGGGTGACGTCATCCCGCTTCAGCGGCGCCTTAAAGACCCGGTGAGCGTCTACGTCAACGGGCGGGAGAAATTTACAGGCGAGGCCGGCAAATCGGGCTCGTACCGGGCCGTAAAAATCACCGACGTTATGGACCAGATCGAGACGGAGAAGTAGCCAATATGACTGTCGACACCCTACAACAATATGCCCCCACAGCCCTGGAGGCACTGCAATCGTTCCTGGGGACCCTCCTCGGGGATGAGGCAACCCTCCAGACCGGCGGGCCAGCGGAGGTGGACGCCGCGTCGCTCCAAAGCGAGATGGACGACGGCCTCGCCGTGGGCACCACCGACCAGTTTCTCGTCGTGCTCGACCGAGCATGGGTCGAACTCGTCTCTACCGCCATGCTGGGCCGCAGTATCGGATTGGACGACGAGGGCGTAGACGACCTCTTCCGCGAAATCGCCGCCCAAGGGTATGGGTCGATCCGCAACCAACTCGCCGGCGATGGCGTGAAGCTGCCGGATGTGACCATCGACCCGTTCCTGCCGGGCACCGCTGTCCCCTCACTGGGCGATGCGGCCTGGCGCATTCCGTTTCAGCTCAACCATGACGGCACCACGTACAGCGGCTACGCGCTATTCCCGGCCCCTTCCGACCAGGAAGCGTCTGAGGCAGCCTCGGCTACCGATGGCCCCCTAGAACAGGGCGCAGCGCCACAGGGTGCACCAGCACAAGGTGGATCGTCGCCCCAGTCGGCCCCGGCGGGGCAGGGGGGCGTGAGCGTCGCGTCGGCGAATTTTTCCGAACTGGGACAGGAAAATATTCATGGCCCACGGTCCAACAAACACAACTTTGAGCTGCTCTCGGAGGTCGAGCTGGAGGTCTCGGTCGAGCTGGGGCGGCGGCGGCTGCCACTCTCGGATGTGCTGCAGCTGACGTCGGGCAGCGTCATCGAACTGGAGAAGCTGGTCGGTGAGCCACTAAGCCTCTACGCCAATGGCCGCTTCGTAGCAGAGGGCGAAGCGGTAGTGATCGACGAAAAGTTTGGGATTCGGATCACAAACCTCGCGCCCCAGCAGCAAACCAGTGACTCGCTGATGTAAGCCGTCTGCCTTGATCGTAGGATTGGTGCGGCGCGTCCTGTCGGGCGCGCCGTTTTTGTAGCTGGCATCTCCCACTGATTTAAGGCGGCACTCCACCGGTCGATAATAAGAGGTTGGCATCGTTTTAGCGATGAGGCCTACACGCAGTGCGGATGGAATCCGGAGATCATCCGCGGCCCGTCATGCCCTATTGCGTTTTGCCCCATCGCCCATGTTTGCTTTCCTGTCGACTCAGCCCACGCCTTCGGCCAAGAAGCAGCGCTTTATGAAAGGCGCGCTGGCGCTCGTCGGCGCGCTGTTTCTCCTTTGGCTCATCGTCTGGCTCTTGCCCACGAGCAGCCCCCCCCCCGTCACCTCGGATGCTGCGGGCACGGTCGCGGCTCAGCCCGCCGCAGCTGGCCCATCGCTACTCACACCGGGCCGGGTCATCGTCATCGCGCTGCTAGGCGGGGGTATCGGGTTCGCGCTCTACCTCCGCTCGCGGTCGTCGTCACCGCCCAGTAGCCCATCGCCGGTGCATATCCTGGGTCAGGTCGCGATCAACCAGGACCAGCAGTTAACGCTGGTACGCTGCCAAGACGATGTACTGCTGCTCGGCGTCTCGCCCAACGAGATCACCCTGCTGCGCACTTACGCCGATGCCTCCTTCGCCGAGGACGCCCTACCGGGGACCGATTCCGCAGCCGATGCCGCGCCGGTCGCCCCCGATGCTTCGCTCTCCGGCTTTGCCCATGTACTCCGCCAGTACACCAACCCCGGACGGCATGCGTAACGCGTCTTTCTCTTCCGGTCTGATGCGCGCCGCCCGGTGGGTCCTGCTCGTTGCGGGCCTCCTGCTGGTGGCCGCCCTCGTGCCCGAATCGGCGGTGGCACAGAGCGCACCGGCGGCCACGGCGCCCGATTCGACGACGCTGGGCCCGTTTCCCAGTATTGACCTGGTGCAGGGCGATGAGGATTTCGCCCTGCCTATCCAGATGCTGCTGCTGCTTACGGTGCTCTCCGTGGCACCGGCCATCATCCTCATGATGACCAGCTTCACGCGGATCGTGGTCGTCTTCAGCATCCTCAGGCAGGCGCTCGGCCTCCGGCAGTCGCCGCCCTCGCAGCTCATCATCGGCCTGTCGATGTTCCTGACGATCTTCATCATGTATCCCGTCATCGACGAGGTCAACACGCAGGCCCTCCGCCCCTACATGGCGGGCGAGATCACGCAGCAGACGGCATTGGACAACGCGCTGCGGCCCACGAAGGCGTTCATGCTGAATCAGACCCGCGATAAGGATCTGATGCTGTTCATGGACATGGCGAACATCCCCGCGTTCGACTCGGGCGACGAGGTGCCGCTGCATGTACTCGTTCCCTCGTTCGTGATCAGCGAGTTGCGCATCGCTTTCCAAATCGGATTTATGCTGTTTCTGCCCTTTCTGATTGTAGACATCATCGTGGCCAGCGTGCTGATGAGCATGGGCATGATGATGCTTCCCCCCATCATGATCTCGCTGCCGCTCAAGCTGTTGCTCTTCGTGCTCACCGACGGCTGGTACCTCATCGTCGAGTCCGTCGTCCGGGGGTACGTGGGCGTCTGACCTTTCGTGTTCTTTTCGTTTTAACCGCCGCATTATGAATTCTGACGTCGCGCTCTACTGGGTTCAACAATCGCTCGAAACCACCATCATGGTCGTCGGCCCACTCCTCGGGGCGGCGCTGATCGTCGGGCTGATGGTCAGCATGTTTCAGGCCGTCACCTCGATGCAGGAGATGACGCTGAGCTTTATCCCGAAGCTGCTGGCGCTGGGGCTGGCCCTGCTACTGCTCGCCCCGTGGATGCTTCGCATTCTGTCTGACTTCACAATGAACGCCTTTCTCGCCATCCCATCGGTGTCCCAGTAGTGGGCGTCCGGTAACCGGATGCAGCCGCTGTCGTTATGTCTGTGCTCGACCCGAACTACTTGCTGAGCGTGCTGCTGGTGTTCGTGCGCATCAGCGGGTTGTTGCTGGCGGCGCCGTTCTTTAACCAGCAATCGTTTTCGGTCCGCATCCGGGTGCTGTTCGCGTTTGTACTGGCGTACGCGCTCGCGGGGCTCGTGGGCGGCCCCCCGCCCGATTACGCCTATCACGCGTTTGGCTTTATGGCCGCGATTGGCGTAGAGGCGCTGACCGGGCTCGTCATTGGCTTTTCGGCGCAGCTCCTCTTTCTCGCCATCCAGTTTGCCGGGGAGATCATCGGCTTCCAGATGGCGCTCGGCATTGCGCAGGTGTACGACCCCGTCAACGGCCAGTCGGCCAACCCGATGGGGCGGCTCCTCTCGCTGGCCTTTATGCTCGTGTTCGTGCTCACGGACGGGCACCACATGGTTCTCCAGGCCCTGGAGGAGTCGTTCATCGTCGTCCCCTTGGGGGGCGCTACGCTGCAAGCCAGCGGCCCGCTGCTGCTTGACTGGACGGCCGACTTCTTCACGCTGTCGCTGCGCCTCGCTGCGCCGTTTATGATCACCATTTTCATCATTGATGCCACACTCGGCGTCTTTGCGCGCATCGTGCCTCAGGCCGACCTCTTCTCGCTCAGCCTGCCCCTCAAGCTCTCGCTGGGCATGGCCGTCGCCTACTTCTACATGCAGAACCTCTTCCCCATCGTGCCCGACCTGGTGGCGGACATGACCGAAGACCTGTTCCAACTCGTTGACGTCCTCGCCCCGTGATGTGAGTGTGGGCGTGTGAGGGGATGGGAGGTTGGATGTATCCCTCTCTCATCGCCCACACGCCCATCCTTCCCCCCTCACCGCTATGCCCGATCGCGACGATAAGGTATTTGATCCCACGCCGCAGCGCATCGAGAAGGCGCGCGAAGAGGGGAACGTCTTTCGGTCGCAGGAAGCGATTTCGGTGGGCCTGCTCGTCACAGCCGCTGTACTCATCTTCTCGGGGATGCCCGTCATGTTCGACGCGCTCTCCGGGCTGATGGCCGACCTGTACCTTAACGCGTCCCAGACGGAAATCACGCTGGCCTCCATCACACCCATTATCATGGAGGCGGGCTATCGCATCGGGATCGTGCTGCTGCCCTTCCTGGCGATCCTGACGCTCATGAGCGTTGCGCTGAGCGTGGGGCAAACCGGGTGGAACGTCACGTTGAAACCGCTCCAGCCCAAGTTCGAGCGTATCAGTCCGCTCAAAGGATTCAAGCGCATCTTCTCCAGCAAGGGGCTCTTCGAAGCCGTGAAGGCCCTTGCCAAGATTGCCGTCGCCGGCCCGATGGCTTACCTCGTCGTCAGCCAGCATCTGGGCGAGATCTTGCGGCTGCACACCCTGCCGCTGCCCACCATCCTCGACGCCGCCACGGGCTGGATCATCGCGCTGCTCGTGTACATGCTCATCGCCCTCACCATCGTCTCGGTGGCGGATTTTGCCTTCGAGAAGTGGAAATATAAGCAGGATCTGAAGATGAGCAAGCGCGAACTGGAGGACGAGCGCAAAAACCAGGAGGGCGATCCGCACATGAAAAATCGCCGCCGCGAGCAGGCCATGGAGATGTCGCGCCGCCCGCGCATGGACCACGCCGTCATGAAGTCAGACGTCGTGATCACGAACCCCACGCACTATTCCGTAGCGCTGAGCTACGATCCGGGCGAGGCCCCGGCCCCCCGGGTGATGCTGAAGGGCGTGCGCAAGCGAGCGCTCCGCATACGCGAGCTGGCCCGTGAGTTCGACGTACCCATCGTCGAGGAGCCTCCCCTGGCACGTGCCTTGTATGCTAGTGTCGACGAGCAGGAGCAGATCCCGAACGAGTTGTATCAGGCGGTCGCTACCATCCTCGCCGAAATTTATCGGCAGCAGGGCTCCCGGCTTTAATTCCATTCCACGATCTACCTTTTCTCCCCCACTGAACCCCACCTGGTGTGTCCTCCATCGCCTCCACGCGCGACCTTCCGTCAACAGCGCTGCAACCGTTTAGTCTAGGGAACAGCGAGTTTGTGGTCGCCGGCAGCGTGATCCTGATCCTGTTCGTCATGGTCGTGCCGCTGCCGACGTTCATGCTCGACTTGCTGCTGGCGACGAACATTGCGCTGAGCCTGGGGGTGCTGCTCACGGCCTTTTACGCCAAGCGGCCGCTCGACTTCGCCATCTTTCCGGGCTTGCTGCTCGTGGCGACGCTCTTTCGCCTCTCCCTCAACGTGGCCTCTACGCGTCTCATCCTGAGCGAGGGCGACGCCGGTGCGCTCATCTCGGCGTTTGGCAACATCGTGGTGAGTGGCAACTATGTGGTGGGAACGATCATCTTCCTCGTGCTCGTCATCATCAACTTCGTGGTGATCACGAAGGGCTCGACGCGCATCGCAGAAGTGGGCGCCCGCTTCACGCTCGACGCCTTGCCCGGTAAGCAGATGGCGATCGACGCCGACCTGAACGCAGGCCTCATTGACGAGCGAGAGGCCAAGCGCCGCCGCGAGGAGATTACCCAAGAAGCCGACTTCTACGGCGCCATGGACGGCGCCAGCAAGTTCGTCCGCGGGGATGCCATTGCGGCGCTCGTCATCACCGCCATCAACATTGTGGGCGGCCTCGTGATCGGGGTCGCTCAGCGTGAGATGACGTTTGGCGACTCGGCCAGCACGTACACCATCCTCTCAATCGGTGACGGCCTTGTCTCCCAGATTCCGGCGCTCCTGATTTCGACGGCGGCTGGCATCATCGTCTCCCGCGCGAGCGGCGACACCATGCTAGCTGTAGAGGTCCGCCAGCAGCTGTTTGAGAAGCCCTACCCGCTTCTTATCACCGCCACCTTCTTGGCCGTGCTGGGCCTCGTGCCCGGCCTACCGCCCCTGCCGTTCTTCCTGCTGGCCGGCGGGGTGGGCTACCTGGGCTGGACGCGCCTGCAGCACGACCAGGCCCAGGCCGAGGAACTCGCCTTGCAAGAGGAGCACCCCCCCGAAGAACTCGAAGCGTCTACCGAGCCGACCGATCTGCTGCTCGTCGATCCGCTGGAGCTGGAGATCGGCTACACGCTCATCTCCATCGTCGACCCCGACCAGCAGGGCGACCTCTTGGAGCGGGTGAAGACACTCCGCAAACAGCTCGCGCTGGAACTGGGCGTCGTGATTCCGCCAGTGCGCATCCGCGACAACGCCGGGATGGAGTCGAACCGCTACGTGATTAAGCTGCGCGGCAACCCGATTGGCGAGGGCGAGGTCTTCCCGAACTACCACCTGGCCCTCCTCCCCGAGAACACGGACGAGGCCCCGCCGGGCATCCGCACCGAGGACCCGACGTTCGGGCTGCCGGCCGTGTGGGTCAATGAGCGCGACCTGTCAGACGCCGAGCGCATGGGCATTACCATCGTGGAAGCCCCGGCCGTCATCACCACGCACTTGCATGAGGTGCTGCGCAAAAACGCGCACCGCCTGCTGGAGCGGCAAGAGGTGAAGAAGTTGGTCGACAAGGTCGAGGAAGAGTCGCCCGCGCTCATCAACGAGCTCATGCCCGACCTGATGTCGCTCGGCCAGATCCAGAAGGTGCTGAAGCGCCTCCTGCGTGAGCGCGTGCCGATCCGCGATCTCGTCACCATCCTCGAAGCGCTGGCCGACCACGCGCCGCAGACCAAAAATGTGGACGTGCTCACCGAGTACACCCGCGCCGAGATGGCGCCGACCATCACCCGGCAGTTCCGCGGGCCCGATGGCTCTATCCTCGCCATCGTGCTGGACTCCATGTTGGAACAGCACTTGCTCGAACAGGCAGGGCAGGGTGACTTGAACGCGAACACCCTCGGGCTCGACCCCGATCGCGCCGAGCAGCTCATCGTGCAGGCCGATGAGGAGGCGAAACGCCTCATCAGCCAGGGCCGCGACCCGGTGCTGCTGACCTCCCCCGTGCTTCGTGCCACGCTGTTTGACTTTTTGAACCCGATGCTCTCTGACATCAATGTGCTGTCGTACAACGACCTTGTCCCTGAAGCCGATATCGAGGTGGTTGGCCAGATTCAGCTTTCGTAGCACCCACGAAGGCGACCCGCGACGCCGCTGCACTCACCAGTTTTCGTGTTAACACACCGCCGTTATGCGTACTCAGACCTTCACCGGCCCCTCGATCCAGGCTGCGCTTAAAAAGGCGCGCTACGCCTTGGGCGAAGACGTGGTACTGCTCGAATCCGTACCCGCACGCCAAGGCAACCCGGCCCGGATCCGGGTCATGGCGGATACGCCGCTGGCCGACCCGGCCCCATCGAACCAGCCGGCCCC
>CAYFQN010000013.1:0-2611 GCA_964345285.1 uncultured Rhodothermales bacterium | reverse complement strand
CCGGCCCCATCGAACCAGCCGGCCCCCCGCCGCTCAACCCCAGCATCTCAGCCTGCAGCGGCGCCGTCCCCGTCTCGCGGCCGCCTCAAGGGGTACGGCCCGCGCATGGCAGCCCCCTCTGCCGCCCCAACAGAGACGGCTCCGCGCTCGAAGTGGTCGACCGGCTCGGAAGGAAGTGCCGTGCGATCGCGCGAAAACGTTTCCGAGGGCCCCGACTTGGCCACCTACCTGCAACGCCGCCGCGAGGCCGCCCGGTCGACGCAGTCACCGGGCTCCAACGGCGACGGGGCCCTGCAGGACGCTTCGCCCGCTGTCTCCCCCTCTCCATCTGATCCAGACGCGCATCGTCCCTCCGGCGCGCGCAACCGGCTGTATGCCAGCCACCAGCAGACGGCGCCCTCTGTGCCGCGGGATGCGTTGGCCGGCACCGAGCCGCCGGGCGACCAAGCGCTCTCGACGCGCTCGGACAATGCGCCCGCCCGCCTCCTGGAGTCGCACTTGCAGATGCTGCACGCGCGGCTCGAGAACATGGAGCGGCGCTTCGGTGGCGTCATCGTCGGCGCCTCACACCGCTGGCTCACGCACCCGCTCTACGCGCAGCTTTTGGAGAAAGGGTTGCGGCCAAGCACCATCACCAAATTGTTCGACCGCCTCGTGGAGCGGGGCTTCGAACCGCAGGAGAACGACGAAGAACTTCGCTGGGCCATGGCGCAGGAGCTCCGCCGCATGCTGAGCGCGACGGCGCCGAAACGGTCCAACGCCAACTACGTGTTCATCGGCCCGAGTGCGGCGGGAAAGACCTCCCCCCTCCTCAAGCTGGCCCGCCACGAAAGCTTCTTCGGGCGGCGCCTTCCCACGGTTATCTCGATCCGCCCGGAGGATGACGACATTCCCTATCTCAGCCCCGTCCCTCTCTATCGCGACTTCGGGCTGCCCGTGCAGGTCGTGCGCACGCCCCAGGAAATGGGCCAGGCGCTTAACCGC
The DNA here is from genome assembly GCA_964345285.1 of uncultured Rhodothermales bacterium. Lineage (GTDB taxonomy): Bacteria > Bacteroidota > Rhodothermia > Rhodothermales > Salinibacteraceae > JAAAPH01. The sequence continues at coordinate 1,627 of CAYFQN010000013.1, read as the reverse complement.
GTGCAGCAGTTCGATCAGGTGCTGATTGACACGCCACCGCTGCCCTTCGCCCCAGAGGACGCACGGCCTGTGCTCCGCCGCCTCCAGCGTATTGTCAGTCCGCTGATGCCGCTGCAGGTGCACCTGACCCTCAATGCTACGCGCACGCTTGACGACCTCGACGAAGAGTTCCTCAAGCGCATGCCGCTGACGCCCGATGCTGTCGCCCTCACCCACCTCGACGAAGTGACCAAGTGGGGCCGCATCGCCGAGTGGCTGCTGATCCTCGACAAGCCGGTTCACTTCGTGTCGACTGGGCGGCGCGTGCCCGAGGGCGTGGAAGCCTTCACGCCCAGCTGGTTCGTCGAAGAGATGATGCACCTTTAATCATCGTCGGCCTAGACGGCCACACATGATCCATGATTATTATTTCGGTTCGTCTAGGTCGGCGCCCCTATTCCTTATGAAACGCACATCCACCACACTCGCCATTGCAAGCGGTAAAGGCGGCGTTGGCAAGAGCGTCGTTTCGGTCAACCTGGCCGAGACGCTCGCCCGCCACGGCCACTCCGTCGCGCTCATCGATGCGGACGTCGGCCAGGGCGCCTGCGCCGTGCTGCTGAATGAAGACCCGCCGCACACGGTGGCCGACCTCGTACGCCTCGATGCCGACGTCGACGCCATCGGCCACGAAACGGCGGCGGGCATTACGCTTGTGCAAAGCGCCCGGGAGCCGGATGCATTTGCGAGCGACCAGCAAGCCGCCGTCCTGCATTTGTCACTCGACGACGTGCTGCGCGCCGTCCGCTCCACCCACGACTTCGTGCTCATCGACACGCCCGCCGGCACCAACGGCACGGTGCGCTGGGCCTTGGACCGTGCCGACATGGGCGCGCTGGTACTCGTCGGTGAGCCGACAGCTATCGCCGATGCCTACCGCCTGGCCAAAATGATCTGGCGCATCGACCCGACGTACCCACTGGGAAGCATTGTCAACTTTGCCGACTCGGCCGATCGTGCACGCAGCGTGACGGACCGGTTTGGCGCGATCACGGAGCGGTTTACGGGCCAACAGCCATCCCATTTGGGCTGGGTCCCGTTCACGACCGCCGTGCGCACGTCCGTGCAAAACCAGACGCCCGCCGTGCGCCACCATGCCCCCCTGCGCCAAGCCTTTGATGACCTCGCCAGCGTCCTCGCCGAAGGGCGACGCGTCGAGCAGCAACCGGTGAATACCACATAACGCTCCCCCCTCTTGCCTTCCGAAGCCCCCCTATTCATTTAGTGCCCCGAATCGTCATGCGTGCTCTGTACATCCATATCAGTGGGTTAGTGGGTCTCCTCGTGTTCTTGAAGGAGGTGCTCAACTATGCGCCCCTCGAGCGGACCATCCTCGTGTCGGCCACCACCGGCCTGACGGTGTATCTCATGCTGATCGTGGGTCACACCATTGTGCAGCGCATCGTTGCGTACTCGCCGCCGGCGCGCCCGTCGGGCGACGAGGAGTCAGCCAGCAACGCCAGGGGCACCGCCTCCGAGGCCGTCAAAAAAGCGACCGCTGCCGTGGCAGCGGCCAGCGGCGAAGCGCCGGCAACCGACTCCAACGCCCCCGAGGCGGCTACCTCTCCTGAGGCCAGCGCTCCCGCTG
>CAYFQN010000012.1:0-28171 GCA_964345285.1 uncultured Rhodothermales bacterium | reverse complement strand
GCGGCGGAAGGCGATGCGGCGGAGGCAGAAACACCGGCTGCCTCCTCGGGCCAAAGCGCCGATAAAATCGTAAGCAACACGGGCCGAAAGAAAGCCGGCAAAGGTTCCCGTCGCATCACCGATCGCGCGTCGGAGACGATCCGCGTTGAAGTCGACCGGTTAGACAACCTGATGGACCTCGTGGGCGAGCTCGTGCTGGGCCGCAACCGCCTGCTCCAGCTCTCCACCGACGCCGAGCATATCGAGGAGCGCGAGGAGCTGCTTCGTAAGATGAGCGACACCACCTCGCAGGTCGACTTCATTACGTCGGAGCTGCAAGCCGCCGTGATGCGAACGCGTATGGTGCAAGTAGGGCGCGTTTTCAACAAATTCCCCCGCGTCGTCCGCGACCTGGCGCGCGAGTTTGACAAGAAGATCGACCTTGAGATCGAAGGCGAAGAGACGGAACTTGACAAGTCGCTCGTCGAAGAGATTGGCGACCCGCTGACACACCTCATCCGCAACGCGGCAGATCATGGCGTAGAGATGCCCGAGGAGCGTCGCGCGAACGGCAAACCCGAACGCGGCACCATCCGCCTCTCGGCCGCCCATGAGGGCAACCACATCCTCATCGCCATTGAGGATGACGGCGCCGGCATTGACCCCGACCGGCTGAAGCAGAAAGCAATTGAGAAAGATCTCATCACTGAGTCGGAAGCCGCCGACATGACGGACACCGAGGCATTCGACCTGATCTTCCGCCCAGGCTTTAGCACCGCACGCGGGGTGAGCCAGGTGTCGGGCCGGGGCGTGGGCATGGACGTGGTGAAGACCAATTTGCGCCGCCTCAACGGCTCCATCGAAACGGAATCGGCGCTGGGTGACGGCACGCGCTTCATCATGAAGCTGCCACTCACGCTCGCCATTATTCAAAGCCTGCTCGTGGAGGTAGGCCACGAAACGTTTGCCATTCCTCTGCACTCGGTAACCGAGGTGGTCAACTTCGACGAGAGCGAAGTGCACACCATCCAGGGCCGCGAGGTGATGCACCACCGCGACCGCGTGCTGCCCCTGCTGCGCATTGGCGAGTCGCTCGACGTGAACGGCTATGAGCGCAACCGGAAGCACTCCTACATCGTGGTCGTGGCGATTGCCCACCACCGGCTGGGCGTCATCGTGGACGACCTTACCAGCCAGAAGGAGATCGTGATCAAGCCGCTGGGCAACTACCTCAAGAAGGTACCGGCGGTAGCAGGCTCTACCATCCTGGGCGATGGCAGTGTCATCATGATCCTGGACGTGACCGAGATGATTCGCATGCGCGTCGATGAGCTGCGTGACCTGACCGAGCAGGTGCCGGCCCCCTCAGGCGATGGCGCGTCTGGCGACGGCGCTACCCGCCCGGCGGAGTCGCCTACACTCGACGCCCCAGCGGAGTAGCGGCTCTTCGTCTCGCTTCTTTTCAGTTCTGCACGTCTCCCCCTCACCTGGTTGCACTCTCATGATTCGCGTCCTCGTCGTAGATGATTCAGCCTTTATGCGGAAGGCGCTCTCCATGATGTTGGAGCGCGACGCCGAGGTACGCGTCATCGATACCGCGCGGGATGGCCAGCAGGCGCTGGACAAGATCGCGGAGCACGATCCCGACGTGGTGACGATGGACATCGAGATGCCGCGGATGGACGGCCTGACGGCCTTGCGCCGCATTATGGACGAAACGCCGCGTCCGGTGCTGATGGTGAGTTCGCTGACCCGCGACGGCGCCGAAGCCACCGTGAAGGCCATGGAGGCCGGCGCTGTGGGCTTCCTGCCCAAACAGCGCTCGCGCGTATCGCTCAAGATTACAGAGATCGAGGACGACCTCGTCCAGCGGATCAAGTCGGCGGCGCGCTCGAACACGCGCGTCCTCCAGCGCCGCTTTGGGGCGTTGGCGAAGCGCTGCAATGACGGCGAGGCCTTCGTGTTTCGCCACGCGCAACTGATCGCCATCGGCGTATCGACAGGTGGCCCCTTTGCCCTGCAGCGCGTCATCCCAACGCTTCCAGCTGACCTCCCCGTGCCGGTAGCTATTGTGCAACACATGCCGCCGCACTTTACCCGGTCCCTCGCCAATCGGCTGGATGCCAACAGCGCCCTCGATGTGGTCGAGGCCGAAGACGGCATGCCGCTGGAAGCCGGCACGGTCGCCATTGCCCCGGGCGGGCATCACATGGTTTTCCGCTCTGGCGCACAGGCGACGATCGTTAAAACACCCGAGGAGCCGGAGGACACCCTCCATCGCCCCTCCGTCGATGTCATGATGACATCAGCCAGTGAGCACTTCAACGGGCGCGTGCTAGGGCTTATCATGACCGGCATGGGCAAGGATGGCCTGAACGGCGCCGCGGCTATCAAGGAACGCGGGGGGCGCATCATGGCCCAGGATGAAGAGTCGTCTGTCGTATATGGCATGCCCCGGGCAGTCGCTGAGGCCGGCGTGACGGACTGCGTATTGCCCATGGAAAAGTTAGGCCCCGCATTATCTAAAGCGGTGGGCGCATCCGCTGAGGAAGCACATTCCTCTCGCTAATGACTGTGCGCTCAGGACGAGCGGCTGCCCAGGGCCAATCACGCTTCTTCGGTCTTTCGGGTGCCTATCGTCGTGACCAGCCACGAGCGTAAGGCCTCAACGTCAATGGCATTGTGATTTGCCCCGCGATGGTGCTCGGCGCGCCACGCGCTCACGTTGAGCCACGTCCTTCCATCACTAGGTGGGCGGTCTTTATCGGTGAGGCCTACCCCAGGCTCCGCATCCGCGGCAGACGCCGCGCCATTTGGTGCGACGGGCTGCGGTCGGTACCCTGCGCCGGCGAGGATTATCATGAGCAGCGCCGCCAGCTTGGCATCGTCCACGTGAACCAGCACAGTCTCACCGGCGCCCTGAACCAACGGCATGCCAGCCTCTGATTGATCTGCGTCGGCGTTGAGCCGGAACACACGTTCGATCTCTACCACTTCCTCGGAGACATCTTGGATGAACGTCCAGTTCTGGGCGACCTGGCGCATCTCGCGGAGCGCGAGGCGATCCAGGGCGACGAACGCATTGCCGCTTTGTCCCACCTGCGCCGCTTTGGCGGCCGCATTCGCCGTCTGCACGATGCGCTTCAGCCCGTTCGCCTCGTCATCCTCGTGGACAGACAGCGCGGACTGGAACGAATCGGACAGCTTCCATCGGTTGCACAGCTCGCGCCCAATGTCGTCGTGATCGATGCCGAGCATCTCGCGCTCAACGTGGTGCAGCGGCCGCTGGTCGTTCGCTGCCTGCTCCAATACATGAGAGTATTCCGGCCCCAAGTACCCCATCAGCACGAGCTTGCCAATGTCATGCAGGAGGCCCACCGTGAATGCCTCTTCGCCGTCCACGTCAGGCATGGTACGGCCCAGCTCACGTGCCAGGAACGCCGTGCCCATGCTGTGCCGCCAAAACGACTGGCGGCTAAGTGAAAGATCCGACGAGGTGGACGTCTCCATGTGAAGCGCGGCCACCCCCACAGCGATCTGTGTAATTGCCCCCTTACCCAGTAGGACGGTGGCTTGCTGCACGCTCGTCACGCGTCGCTTCAATCCGAATAGGGCTGAGTTTACCACGCGGATCACCCGTGCCGTGAGTGCTTCATCCGACGTAATGGTGTCAACGATCCGTTGCATGTCAACGTCGGCCTCGTGACTGAGACGCAGAAGTTCCTGCACCGCGCGGGGCGGGAGCGGTACAGACTGCAGCGCTTTGTGGATGAGGGAGCTGTCGTTGCGGTTGGTATTCATCACAAAATGGGATTGTTACAAGGGAATAGTAAAGCGCGGAGCCACGAGAGGAGCGCGTAGCATCGCAATGCAACTACCTAGTCTTTTACTCCGCAACCGCGCCCTCTGGAGGGTGGCTACCGCCCTCGCTGCCGGCGGTTGTAGTACACGTAGTACGCGTTAACGCGACCGATCAGCTCGAGCGTCTCGCGGTAGGGCGGTGCGCCCTGGTACCGGGCCACGGCCTGCGGGCCGGCGTTCCATGCGCTCACCGTACGTGCAAGGTCATTCCCGAATCGCTGATTGTAGCGGTCGAGCAGGTAGCAGCCGATGAGCACGTTGATGGCCGGCGTCTTCAGATCCTCGGCCGACAGGTTTTCAAGCCGTCGTTCGTCGACGAATCGGAAATCGTAGCCCGACGCGTGAAGGGCCTTCGCGGCGGGGCGCGCCGTGGCCGGCATAATCTGCATGAGCCCAATGGCTCCCTTCGAGGACACCGCCGTGGGCACCGCGGCGGACTCCGCCGAGATCAGCGCGCGGACGAATGATGCATTGACCGTCACGCCTGGCCGGGAGAACGAAAGGCTCGTCATGTACCGGATGAGCGCGTCGTAGCGGGCCAGACGCTCTTGCACGACGGCGCCTGGCGTCTCGCGCGCCATCTGCTCCACATATTGGCGCACCTGCGCGCGGCTTTGCGCCATGGCCCCGTCTAGGCCGAGCCACCCGGCGACCACGATCGCGCACAGCCGCGCGGCAAAAACGTGTGCAGGGGGCTTCATGGTGACATTGCGGGCCTGCGGTGCGTCGTGCGAAAGCGCTCTGGCGAAGCGCTCTCCTCGTGGGCCGTCCGGAAGCGGATCTCACACGTGCTGCCAGCCGATGTGGAACGGACCACGAGGCGCCCACCCATACGGCTCAGCAGTTGATACACCACATGGGCCGCGGGGGCTGCGTTGGGGGCGGGTGGCGTGGCGCCTTGTGCCACATCGAAAAAGGGATCCGGCGTCTCATACGTGCCCGATACCGCCACCACCGGCCCGGCGTCTTTCTCAAACACGCGAATCGAAATCGGCCCGTCGGTACTGGTGCGGATCGCGTGAACGATCACATGCCCAATAATGCGCTCAAACGCGGTGCGATCGAGCGAGGCATAGATGGACGAGACGTCGGTGTCTAGGCTGAGCCTCAACCCCTTTTCGCGGGCCACCACGTCGAGGGTGTCTACCACATCTGTTACATCGTGCATCACGTCGAAGGGCTGGGGCCGTAAGGCGACCGCGCCGGCCTCCAGGCGCTCCTGGTTCGAGATGGCATCCAGTGCCCACAGCAACTGCTGCCCGTTTGCCCGGATGCGGTCGACGAGGTCGTGGACATCGAGTTCGCTCGGATTGTCAATTTCGTCGCCCAGGATTTCAGCAAACCCGATCATGGCCGTGAGGGGCGTGCGAATCATGGGGTCCATGCCCGCCTGGAAGGCTGACCTCAGCGCTTGATGGTCATCGACCGCTGTTTCCGGCGGGCTAGAAAAGGTGACGTCGCCCGTCGCTACACCATCGCCGGACAGGAGGCGCTGCGCCCGCTCGCGAGCCACGGTGAGCACGGCCGGCTGTCCATGCCACAAGATGTGGCATGCTGTCAGTTCAACCTGCACCGGTGCGCCGTCCGTCGGATACAGCTCGTACGGGTGAAATGTGGGCTCGCCGTGCGCATCGGGTTGCGGCGCGCGGCGTACGAGGTCATCGCACGCGGCCTCGTGCATAAAGTCCGTAAGTGGGCGCCCCTGGACGTGGTCGCTGTGGCTGGCCCCCAACAGTTCAGCCCCGGCTGCGTTGATGGCTTCGATGGCATGCTCGGTGTGAACCATGACAAGGTTCGGGCTGAGGGCCGTCAAGGCGCCATACCGATGGTCGCTCTCACGGAGCGCATATGCTGCGTGCTTTTCGTGGGTCACCTCGCGCTGTCCGCCCCAGAACGACACGAGACGACCGTTTTCGATCCTACCCTGCAGTGTGTTAGCGAACCAGCGTTCCCGCCCCTGCTGGTCGATTTCGCACGACTGCGCGCCGTCCAGCGTGTAGTCGTGGTCGATGGCCCGAAGAACGGGCAACTGGGCCAGATCTTGGCCCGGCCCGTAGATGTCCAGCAGCGGCCGTCCGATGAGGTCTTCCGCTCGGTCGAACCCATGGAGCTGTGCGAACGCGTCATTGCACTCGGCGATGTGCGTGCGGCCGAACACCTGCTGGATCTGCGCTTCGAGCGACTGGTCGACCCGCACGGGCGGGCGCAGATCGAGCCGGTACATGCCTTCGCTGCTCTGTTGCATAAAGAGGTGGTGTTCACGGCGCACGCGATCGAGCATCGACCGGTCGCGGTCGCGCTCCAGCGCCACGGCTGCCATCCGCGCCGCCACCTGAACGGTCTGGCGCATCTCGCTGGTTGGGGTGAGCGGCCTCTCGCTAAACACGGTGATGACGCCCAGCACCGGCCGGCCAGCTGCTGACCGGACCGGCACGGACCAGCTGCTCGTGAATCCGGCTTCTTGCACGGCGGCACGCAACTCCGTCCAGTGTATGCTGGCGAGCGCGTCGTCGTCAAGCACCTCTGCCCCGTCGTGTACGGCTGCCCCGATGGAGCCTGCCTCCGCATCGGCGGGCAGCCCGTCGGTAGCGTCGACCACGGCCTCAGGTACACTGGGCGCGGCCACGGGGCGCAAGACGTGCTCGGTAGGGTTAAGCCAGTGCAGGGTGGCCGATAGCTGGGGAAGTTGCCCCTCCACCAGATACATCAGTGCCTCGAGCGTCAGGTCGATGGGCTCGTCGCGCGCGATCATCTGGAGCACGCGCTGCAGCCGATCGTGAAGCGCTTCGCCCCGGCGGCGGCGGGCAGCTTCTTGCTGCCGCTCCACCTCACTCTGGGCCATCTGGACGAGGGTCCGCAATACGTCGTAGTGATGCGGTGCCAGCGTACGCGGCGTCTCATCAAGGACGCAGAGCTGACCGACGGGGTGACCCGCTCCGTCCGCCAGTTGGCGGCTGGCGAAGAACCGGTAGCTGAAGTCTTCCAGGTCGACCAGGGCCGTGTACTGCTCTTCAGCCCACACGTCGCTGATGACGACGTTTTCGGCGCGGCCGAGACGCCGAAAGAGGGTACTGTCCTGGAGGTCAGTGCTGAGTGAGAGGTCCTGGGATGTACCGGGTGTAGCGACCCACAGCGTATCGGGGGCCATGCGGATCGCTACGACGGACACCTCGAGGGCCGACATGGCGAGCTCGGCGAGGCGCCGGAAGAACGCTTCAGAAAACTGATCGGTGGCGGTGTGGGCGTCCTGCCGCGTGAGCGACAGGGCGGTCGACGGCTGGTGGGTCACGGGTACGCTGGGCCTTGCGTGGTCAGTATGGGCGGGCAGGCCATCCGGCAGAGCCTCCATCAAAGAAATAGGCGGGAAGGCGGCGGCCGGCTGATCTGCGCCAATGGGCCGCAGCACGTGCGGCCTGGTGCTCAGAGCTACCAGAAGCGTGGACGTGCGTCCTGGTCGTCACCATCATCTATCGGCTCAGGAGTCGCCTCTTCCTGCGGCTTGTTCGGGAGCGGTCTCACCCCATTGTCTGCCTCCACCGGCGTTGCGACGGGTTCTACAGGCTCCGATGCCCCATCGGACGACGGCTCGGCTTCGTTGACCGCTGCAGGAGCGACCTCGTCGGCGGCGTCGTCAGGTGTTGGCACGTCGCCAGCGGGATCTTCGGCGGCGGCTTTCTCCTCCGTGGTAGCGTGAGACGGCGACTCACCGTCGGCAGCGTCGGGCGGGGTGTCTGCCCCTGGCATCACGCCGCCTTGCGGCATTTTGCATTCGCCCATGAAGATAGCGCCTGTCTCAGTCGTGAATTTCTCGACGACCACGTTGCCTTCGACAGTCGCCGTACTGCGCAGGTCGAGCCGTGTGGATTTGATAACCCCCTCCACCGTGCCACTGACGTCTGCGTGCTCGGCATAAAGGTCACCGCTTAGGTGGCCGGCTTCGGCGATGATCACCTTGCCTTCCGAATGCACCGTGCCGTTGAGCTGGCCGTAGACCCGGATCGTTCCGTCCACCTTGACCTCGCCTTCGACGACGGTGCCTTTATTGATCACCGTGACGTTTTTGGCCGATGGGGCCGGCTTCTTCTTTCCGCTCTTCTTAAACATATGGGTTAGCGTCGTGATAGAACGATCAACACGGGGGCGTTCACCTGAGCAGCTTATCCGCTGACAGGTTGTTCTTGGCGCGGCGTGGACGGGTTATCCGTACGCGCTGGCTGCTGCCCGGCTGGTTGCTGCCCAGCCACCTGCTGCCCAGCCACCTGCTGCCCGGCGGCGTACTCGCTGTGTCCACCTGACCCGATGCGCTTGAAGCTCATGGCTGTGTGCGCGTTGCCTACGTCGAGCCCCACGGCCACGCCGCGGTTGCCTGCCAGGCTCATCGACCGGAGGCAGTAGCCGCGGCTCGCTGCCGTCACCGGATCATCCACAACCTCGACGTCGATGATCTCGCCGAACTCGTCGCGGAAGCAGTCGAGGATTTCGGTATACATCGTGCCGCCCCCGGCGAGGACGAGCTTCGTTGGACGCCGGAAGTCGTCGTCTTTCCACGCGCCGCGCAGGGCGGGCGAGATGACGTCATGATAGTACCGCCGGAGCGCCATCGAGCGTACGCCGCTGATGTCCATGCGGCGCCGGTTGAGGATGATCTGCCCCTTCTGGAAGCTGACGTCAAACTGGTGCTCGGTGCGCAGGTCGAGATAGTGTTGCTTCTCCAACTCCTTCATCGTGATTTCCACGGCATAGCGAACCCCCTGGCAGCTCACGGTGGTGCGCTGGACAACGCCGCCGCGCGTGGAGAGGCACGCTTCGAACGTGCCGTAGCCGAGGCTGCCCATGAAGAAGGCATCGTGGCGGCGGTACTCTTCGTCGTTACGCGCGGCGATGATGCAGCCGAGCACTTCGGGGAGGACCTCAACGCGCTCGACGTTAACGTATTCGTTCTTGCGGCCGCCTCCGCCGTACGTGGCAGCATCGTGCTGGATGTTGTGCGCGTCGCGCAAGAAGTCAACAGCCAACTCGCGGTTGCGCTGGTACGTGGAATAGGGAAAGCCGACGGTAAGCGTGACCGGCTCCTGCTCGCCTTCGGTAGCGACAAGCAGGCCGGCCTGGGCCAGCAGGCGATAATCCAGATCCTGTGGCGAGCTGTTGACCGCCTTTGACGGCGAGGCGCCTTCCTGCAGTGCCAGGTCGCCAATGACGTACCCAGTGTCGTCGTCGTAAATCTTGAGCCCGTGCACGAGATCGAGCGCTACGTTTTCGAGCTCAGTGTTATGACTTTCGATGATGCTGGGGAACGTATGCGTAGTCATAGGACAATATCGTGGATGAGGGGGCGAACCAGCATCATAGGCTGATTCACTGGGGCAAGCGATTGACGGGCAATATGTGTGGAGAGAATGCAGAGGGCATGTCTCGCCCTCACCTATCGACAAACTCTGTTCCATCAACGGCTGACCGGCGGGATCAGGCGGTTAGACAGAAAGGGGGCCCAGCTTCAGCAGTCGGCCTCCCCCAATTCCGGGCGTGTAGCGCCGATTCGGGGTGCGTAGCTCCTTAGAAGACCCCCTGCTCCCACCGCCACGCTTTCGTTTATGCGGTCTGAGAGTGAGCACCAGCCCCGCCGGGGCCGCCCTGTGGGACAAAATGTGCGATCACGGCGACGACGCCGGAATACTTTTCCTTCGCGCGGAGGATCTGTATCTGCTTCCTATGCCGAGGAATCGTGGAGCAAGTAGGTGAGGTCCTGCTTGGCCTGGGCAAGCTGAGCAGCAAGCCGCGGCACCAGCGCCAGGGCTTCCTCCACGGCCCCGTCGTTGACCAGTGCTTCGATGTGCCCGGCGGTTGCGCCTACTGCAAGTGCTCCCACCGTTTGGCTGGACGCTTTCAGGCTGTGCGCGGCCCGCTCCAGCTCCTCGGAGGGTACGGCCGTGTCGCTCGCGTTTCCGGAGGCGTCAACCACCTCGCGCATCAGGTCAATGGCGTGGTGCGCGCTGTCAATGTAGTCGTCAATGAGCTCGCGGACGAAGTCGCCATCCGCCCCGACCCCAGCACGAAATGCCTCAAAGGCGGCGGCATTGATGCCGCTGTGCGGGGATGTGTACTCAGCGTCAACCGCATGGTCAAGCCTATCCGCTTCGGATACATCACGCCGGTCGGTTTGCTTGAGCTGAGCCACGAGCTCTTCCACCTCCACCGGCTTCGATAGGTAGTCGTCCATGCCGGCTTCCAAGCAGGCTTCTTGGTCCTTGCGCATAGCCGCAGCCGTCATGGCCACGATACGCGGCTGGACGATAGCATCCTCGGATCGGATGCGACGGGTAGCTTCGAGGCCGTCCATCTCGGGCATCTGTACGTCCATCAGCACGAGATCGTAGGGCTGCCGTTGCAGCGCTTCTACCGCCTCAAGGCCGTTGGCCACCACGTCGACCCGGTATCCAAGCTGGCGCAGAAGCCGTCGTGTCACTTTTTGATTGACGGCATTGTCTTCCGCCAGCATAATGCGCAGCGGGTGCTGATCGGCGAGCTCGCCCTCGAAGGCGGACTTCCGGCCTTCCAGGATCGGGCGGGCCTCCGTACCGTGCTGGATGACGCTAACGAGCTGCCGTCGCAGCGACCGCGGACGGATCGGTTTAGTGATCCGCGCCACAAGGTTAGGGACTTCCATGTTGTCTCGGCTCCGCGCGTTTTCGCCCAGCATCGTGAGCAGCAACACCGGCGTCGTGATGCGCTCCATTGCAGCATCCGCGTTGTGCAGGCGGTGCGCCAGCGCGATACCATTGGTGCGCGCCAACCCATAGTCGAGAAGGACAATATCGAAACGCGCCTCTCGGTACCGATCGAGCGCCTCGCGCGCGGACGCTGCGGTGTCGACGTCCATGGCCCACCGGCCAAGGTACTGGGCCACCACGTTGCGGCTCGTTTCGTTGTCGTCGACGAGCAGCACGCGCTTCCCGCTCAACTCGGTCTCGGTGGTTCGGTCGACGTCCTCGGTACCGGCTGCCTCCACCGCATCAGCCCGGACCGTAAACGTGAAGGTGGAGCCAACGCCTTTCTCACTGCGTACGCTGATCTCGCCTCCCATGAGCTCGGTGAGCCGCTTGCTGATGGCCAACCCAAGCCCCGTTCCGCCATACTTGCGCGTGGTGGAGGTGTCGGCCTGGGTGAACGACTCGAAGAGCCGCTCCTGCCGCTGCTCCGAGATACCCATGCCCGTGTCGGCCACGGAGAAGGCTAGTTGGAAGGTTTGGGGCGCGTCTCCTGCACGGTTACCCTCGGCGTCCTCGCCTTCTGCATCGGCATCGACCCACCGCACGCGGACTTCGATGGTGCCTTCGTCTGTGAACTTGACGGCATTGGATAACAGATTCAGCAGCACCTGCCGGACCCGCGTCACGTCGCCCGACACTTGATCTGGGACGTCCTCATCGACCCAGTACACGATCTCAAGGCGCTTTTCAGAGGCGCGGGATGCGACGAGCGCCACCGCCTCCTCCACGCACTGGTCGATGTAAAACGGCTGCATCTCGAACTGCAGCTCTCCCGCCTCGATTTTCGACAGGTCCAGGATGTCGTTGATCAGCGTCAGCAGCGTGTCGCCGCTCGTACGGATGGTTTCGGCATATTCCTGCTGCTCGGCATCGAGATCCGTGTCGAGCAGCAGGTTGGTCATCCCGATGACGCCATTCATCGGCGTGCGGATCTCATGGCTCATGTTGGCCAGGAAATCGGATTTCGCCGCGGCGGCCTTCTCGGCTTCTTGCTTGGCTTGTTTTAGTGCCTTCTCGGCACGCTTGCGATCCGTGATGTCTTCGACGATGCCTTCGTAATAGCGCACGGTGCCGTCTTCGCCACGCACCACACGCGCCCTCTCGGAGAGGTGAACGGCAGAGCCATCACGCCGCACCCACTGCACTTCATTTTGTGTGACGTGGCCTTCCTGCTCCAACCGCCGTTTAAACGCCTGACGGTCGTAGTCACTGCTGAACCCCTCCTCGTCCAGGTCGCGCCGTTGCAGCGCCTCGAAGGACTCGTAGTCCAGGATGTTGATCAGCGCCGAGTTGGCGAATAGGATGCGGCCGTCGGGCGTGGTTCGGTAAACGCCGACGGGGGCATTTTCAAGGAACGACCGATAGCGTGCCTCGCTCTCTAGGCGCGCAGCCTCAGCTTTTCGGCGCTCGGTGAGGTCACGCGCGAAGCAAAGAATGGCCTCCTGGTCATCGTAGCTGAACAGCGAGCAGCTCACAAGTAGGTGGAGCTTCTCCCCATCGGCGCGGTAGTGCACCGTTTCGAAATTGCGTGAGATGCCGTGCTCTATGATATCTCGCACTTCCTGCTGGCCCCGACCCACGTCAGCCGTCAGTTCCATCAGACTACGGCCTACGAAGTCGTCGTAGTCGAAACCGTACGTCTGGCAGGCTGCCGAATTGGCGTCGAGGATACGCTCGTCGTCGGGCCGAAACAGCAGAATGGGTACACTGGCACGCTCGAACAGGGTGCGATAGGTACGCTCGGAGGCGGTCAGCGCCTCTTGGGCTTCTTGGCGCTCGGTGACATCTTCGATGGACAAGACAACGCGCACCACGCGCTCTTCCTCGTCGGTCAGCGGTGCGGCGTTGATCGATAGCGTGCGGTGCCCGCCCCCTGCGGCGTCGATGGCATGTTCTTCGCCGAAAATGGGCTCTCCAGTCTGTAGGACGCGGCGGAACGGTAGTTCGTCTGCGGGAAGCGGTTGTCCGTCGCTACCTTTCATGCGCCAGTCGAGCTCGCGATAGGGCTGCCCTTCGACGGGGCTCTGTTCGAGCCCGAGCACCTCCTCAGCCCGCTCGTTGGCAAAGACGACCTGACCGGCCGTGTCGACGACCGCAATGGCTGTGACGCTCGTTGCCATGATGCGGTCGAGCAAGTCTTGCTCCTCGAGCAGTGCCTCTTCGGTTTCCTTACGGTCGGTCACGTCCTGGACGGTCCCCACGATGCGGCGTACGGCCCCCTGCTCGGTCTGTGGAATGCCGATGAGCCGCATCCACCGAAGCCGGCCCCGCCCCGTCAGTGCTTCAGCCTCTAGAGCAAAGGGCTTGCCGTGCTCCAGGGCCGTTCGGAAAGCCACCTCGATGCGCTTTCGGTGGCGCTCTGCGTAGAGCGTCGCCACGTTGTCGAGGGTAGGGACGAAGTCGGCGGAGACCTCCAACAGGTCATAGACCGCATCTGTCCATCGCATCGTTTCGCTTTTCGTATCAAGCGCCCACCCCCCGACGCCGGCGATCCGCTGCATGTGCTGGAACAGATCACGATTGTGCCGCAGTGCGGCCGTCGTGGTGTGTGGGTGCCCCTGCCCGGAGGAACTGGCGGCCAGCCGATCGGCTAGGAGGCTTGCCGCGTCATGGAGGGCGTCTCGATCGGTATCTGTCCAGCGGGCGGCGGGAGCGGCATCAGCCAGGGCTAGCACGGCCGCTGGATGATGGTCCGGAGTGGGCACACGCACGGCGAGAGCGCTCCACGTTGCGTCCGCCCCCGCAAGCGCGTCCGCCGATGGCAACGACGCGCTGGGCAGCGGAGCGATGACCCGCGCAGCATCATGGCGCATCGTGGACTGCACCCACTCGGCCACCGGTTGCTTAGCGTGTTGCCCCATTAGACCAGGGCAGTCCAGCCCGGATTCAGCTCCGTACCACTGGCCCCCCTCGTCCACGAGGTATAGAACGGCCGCGGCAGCGCTGCTGGCGCGGCGTGCCATCCGCACCAGGCGACGCAGTGCCGCGTCGTGGGCGGGGACGATAGCCTCGGCATCGGGTAGCGCAGTGGTCTCATCGTCCCGAGCGTCGGCTCCCTCCGAATGCGGTGCCTCGTTCGGCATGATGCTCCAGCCTAGCTGGTGTGAGTGAGGGCGCGGCGTGATTGTACGCGGTACCGCAAACTTCGTGCGAGGCCCATGAACCCGGCCGCTACTGGCCACCTACTGCAGACGCCCGCCGTCTCCAGCACGAGAACACAGTACAGACCAGGAACGCAGACCGCCACGGGGTCCGCACTGCCGATGGTTATCGGTGGCCGACCCAGACTCTGTAACGCGCGCAGCTAAAAGTCTTCTTAGGATACATCGCAGGGTCCGTCACTTAGGCGAATGCCCTCAGGGCAGCAGCCACAGATCCCGCGTATCGGCCGCCGAAGTGGTTGAGGTGATTAATCAGGTGGTACAGGTTGTAGACGTCTCGGCGCTCTTCGTATCCGGACTCAAGGGGCCATGCTGCCCGATAGGCGTCGTAAAAGGCGTCATCGAATCCCCCGAATAGCTCTGTCATCGCGAGGTCGACCTCACGATGCCCGTAGTACGTGGCTGGATCGACCAGAGCCGGCTCACCGATGGCCGTCACCATGTAGTTGCCGCTCCACAAGTCGCCATGCACAATGGAGGCCGGCGGCTGCTCCGGAAGCACGTCTGGAAGACGGCGATGAAGCGCGTGAAGAGGGTCGTCCCAGGCTGCCTTCCAGGCATCTTGCTCCCGCGCCATGTTGACCTGGGGCGCGAGGCGGTGCTCCCAGAAAAAGCGCGGCCAGCGTCGCTCGGTCTTGTTGCGCTGCGGCAGTCGACCAATGTAGTTGTCGCTTCCAAACCCGTACGCCTCACCGGTGTGTTCATGCAGAGCCGCTAGGCCTTCCCCAAACGAGGACCAGAAGTGCAGCCCCTTACGGCCCGAGTTGATCCACTGCATAGCCAGGAACGCGGGGCACGATTCCGTAGCGGGCCGCTGTGCTTCTACCTCGGGTACAACCAGGGGAGCCGCAGCATCTGCCAATGCCTGCAAGCCGCTGGCTTCAGCAGGAAAGGTCTCTGCTACGTCGCCTGTGCCCCACTTCAGAAAATACGATGCGCCCTCCGTCTCGATGCGGCAGGCCTGGGCGATGCATCCGCCTCCTACGGCGGCGACGGAGGCAACCGTTGCATCGAGGGCGTCTTCCACGGCGTCGGTCAGTGCGTCGGGCAGTTCCATAGCGATGGGCAGGGCCAGGTATGTGGGCAACGACGGGCGGTCATGAGTGGGCTGAGGCATCAAGGTCGTATTCGTTAACCAGTCGGTCCAGCAACTCCTCAGCGGTTCGGCTCACAATCTGATATACGGTCTCGAAGCCGTCTTCTCCTCCGTAGTACGGGTCGGGCACTTGAAAGTCGCCCGGCTCGGGATCGAACTCGCGAAACAACCGCACCTTACCGTTATGCTGGTCGCTCTCATCGAGGTAGAGCACATCGTGCAGGTTGTCTTTGTCCATCACAAAGATGTGGTCATAGGCCTTGAGGTCGCTCGCGGAGAACTGGCTGGCCCGGTGGCCGTCAAGGGGGACCCCGTGCTCCTCGGCGGTCGACTGCATGCGACGGTCGGCCGTGTCGCCTACGTGCCAATCGCCCGTGCCAGACGATTCAATCTCGAAGTGATCGGCCAGCCCGGCCGCCTCCACCTGCTTCCGGAAGACGGCCTCAGCGAGCGGACTCCGGCAGATATTCCCCAGGCAAACAAATTGAACACGAATGGTGTCGGTGGTAGCCATGATCTACGGCGTGATGATCGGTAATCAAGCGGTTCGTTTTTCATACACGCCAACCGGCAGGCTTGTGCCCCTTCGACCCTGCGCCGCGTGGAGGCTCCTGCGGATGCCGTGGCGTGTAGGTGCGACGTCGGACCAATAAGTGCGGCACCGGACCAAGTGGCGTGCTACTGCCGGCTCGGCGCGTGTAGCGGTTCCCTGGGGTACTCACGATAAGGGCCGATAGAGGCACCAAGTTTAACGCTCTCTTAACAAAATGGCCTGTTGCGCGCACTACTTCGCGTTCGCAGCACGACATGCTTGCAACTACGCCGTTCGTGTCAGATGTTTGGTTCATCCGTCTTTGGTCTTGTCCCCACTGTTTATGTCGTCTGCACGTCCTTCCTCCAATCGCTCTGTCCTCAGCGTGCAGGAGTTGGTGGGCGGTCTCACTCGCGTCATTGAAGAGGCTTACAGCGACGTCTGGGTCGAAGGCGAGCTTTCCAACTTCAGCCGTGCTGCATCAGGGCATTGCTACTTTACCCTGAAAGATGGCGATGCGCAGATTAGCTGCGTGATGTGGAGGCACCTGACGAAGTACGTATTCTTCGAACCGGAAGACGGCCTACAGGTGCAGCTGCACGGTGATGCATCGGTCTATGAGCGGCGCGGCGATCTGCAACTCATGGTGCGATCGATGCGCCTGGCCGGCAAGGGAGCCCTACAGGAAGCGTTTGAAGAACTCAAGCGCGCCCTCAAGGCCGAGGGGCTGTTCGATGCGGACCGGAAGCAAGCCGTGCCCACGTTTCCAGAGACCATCGGCATCGTCACGTCCGGCCAAGGGGCCGCGCTGCAAGACATTCTCTCGATCCTGGAGCGGCGCTTCCCCGTTGCGCAGGTCGTGCTGTGCCCGGTTCCTGTTCAGGGAATGGACGCGCCCCCGGCCATTGCGAATGCCATTGCGCGGTTCAACGCCGTGCCAGCCGATCATCCGCAGCGGCCTGAGGTATTGATCGTAGGCCGCGGCGGCGGGTCGACGGAGGACTTGTGGGCATTCAATGAGGAGGTCGTGGCCCGCGCCATCGCAGCCTCCGAGGTTCCCCTCATTAGCGCTGTGGGCCACGAAACGGACGTTTCCATTGCCGACCTCGTTGCCGATGAGCGCGCCGCCACGCCCTCGATGGCGGCTGAGATTGCCGTGCCGGAACGACGTGATATCGAGATGCACGTACAGTCTCTGTTCGATCGACTTCACGACCGGACAACCGGGCTTATCCAGCAGGGCCGCCAGCGCGTTGGATCGCTGGCCGAGTCGCGTGCGCTCCACCGGCCTGTCCATGACCTGGCCCAACATCGCCAGTCGCTCGATCATCTGATCAGTCGGCTATCGCGAGCAGGCGCCCGCACGCTCGAGCAGCACCGCCATCGCCTGGATCGTATGCGGGACCACCTTCACAGCCTAGACCCCGAGGCCCCGCTCCGCCGTGGCTATGCGCTCGTTAACCACGGAGAGACACCCATTCGCCGGGCTGAGCCCTTACACCCCGACGATGCTGTTGTGCTTCATTTCCTCGACGGGGATCGCCACGCCCGTATCACCGACGCCCCCTCCGATGCATGACTACTTCCTTGCGTCCTCGTGCTCCCGTTCGGGGGGCGCCGTTATTACGCCCTGGCTGGCCCATCTGCGGAACTGGCTCGGCCTGTTTCGGTACCTCGCATCGGATTTCGCCCTGCCTCGGCCCCACTCAGCGTGACCGGCGCACCGGGTGCTGATCCTTCTCACCCCTGCTTTCCCGACTGTTATGGCTCTTCTTCACTCTTCCACCATGGCTCCTCCCCGCGAAATTGAGCTCGAGTTTTCGCCGGAACGCCGCCTGGACATTATCGACGTCAACGCCCGCATTCGGGAGGTATCCGCCGACTTCCTATCCTTGTACAGCCGGGCCATCTATTGCTCGCACCACACCACAGCCGGTTTTCTTGAGGAGAGCCTCTGCAACCGGATGGGCCGCTGCGAGGACACGGTGCAGAACTTTTTCGAGCTCTTCCAGGAGCTCTTCCCCCCCGATGCCGACTACCGGCACGACCAAATGCATCTTCGCCGGGAGCTGAGCCCTGAGCAGCGCCGCGTCGAGCCGCGCAACGCCGATTCGCACCTCACCTTCATTGGCGCCGGCGTGGAAAACTGCGTGACGTATCCTAGCGCACCGCACCGCCCCGTCTACTTCATCGACCTGGACGGCATCAACCGCGAGCACAACGACGAGCCCCGGCGGCGGCGCGCGACCGTGATCGGCTTCAACGACGAAACACCGGTTCACGAAGTCGAACTGACCGTGCCGGTTTCCAATCACAAGATCGACTCAATTAGCCTGCGCGACCCGCGCCTTGGGCTGCTGGATCAGTTGCACGAACTCCTCGCTGTGCACGGCATCACGAAGGGCCGCATCGACATCGAGCTGCCGTCCGACGAGCGCCACGCCGGCCTCACGGTGAACGAGTACGAGACGCTCCTCATGCAGCACGACCTAGTCGAGGTGCTCCACGATCCGCTTCGGTTCATGGCCCAGAAAGGCCGCAATATGCTGCGCGAGCCCGGGGCCATCCCCGACAAGGCGAAAAACTACGCAAAGTACGACCTTGTCCGGATCGTGAACGCGTTCCTCGACACGCTGGGCCTGAGCGAGTCGTTGCTGGAGCGGGTCATCAACAAGTTTTTGGCTGTGCCGGCGGAGCACTTCCTCCGCATGAAGCGCTCCGCGAGCCTGCTCGTCACCGAAGACGAGGTCAACGGCCAAGGTACCATTGTGCAAGGCCGTTACCAGAGCCCCATCCTCGTTCAGTGGCGGCATGCCCAGCACCAGCAGCGCCGCCTGAACGTGAAGCTTACCCGCTTCGAGTAGCTGCAGGGGCCGAATTCCGGCGCGCACTCCGGCGTGCAGGGTTAAATCAGCGAGTGCGACTGGCCGCCGTCTACATTCAGGCACGCGCCCGTGATGAGACTGGCGCGCTCCGATACGAGAAACGCCACGGTGTCTGCCACCTCGCCGACCCGTCCGAACCGCCCAATCGGGAGGTTATCGGCGATGAAGGCTTTCATCTCCTCCGGCTGCTCCTTCATACGCCGGTCCCAGCTGCCGCCCGGAAACCGGATGGACCCCGGGGCCACGCTGTTTACGCGAATGCCCTCGGGCGTCAGCTCTTGCGCCATCACCTTGCTCAAGCTGATGAGTGCGGACTTGGTTGAGTTATACGTGGAGAGCCCTGCCCCGCCGAGTTCGCGGCCGAAGATGGACGTGATGTAGCAGATGGAGCCGCCCCCGGCGTCGCGCATGTGCGGGATGGCGGCCCGGCTGGTGCGGATGTGCGACTTGAAGTTGAGGTCGATAATCGCATCCCAGTCCTCATCGCTCAGCTCCTCGAATTGCCCCCGGCGGTTGCCGCCCACGTTGCCCACGAGGATGTCGATGCGCCCGAAGCGCTCCGCCGCTTCGTCGACCAAGCGGGCCGGGGCATTCTTGTCCGTCATATCGAGCGCGAGGGCTAGGCACTCCACGCCTCGATCCTCGATCTCCTGAGCCGTTTCGTTGAGGGCTTCCTCACCGCGCGCGCAGATGGCAAGGTGGCAGCCTTCATCAGCAAGGCGCAAGGCGATGCCGCGTCCGATGCCGCGGCTAGCCCCGGTAACGATAGCGACGTGGTCGGTCAGTCCTAAATCCATGATGAAATCGTACGTTGATGTGTGCAGGCGAGTGGTCGGAACGACTTGTAAACTGCCTATTGGGCGCGAGACCGTCCACGGTTTCACGACCCAATCTGTATGAAGATCGTCGTTTGCACCTCATCATTCCCCCCTGTAGTATGAAAGACGTTGCATTTTATCACCAGTTCTCCCCTGCCCATGGCGGATTCCTCTTCCCCCGACGCACTGACCTTTGAGCAAGCCCTCCAGCGGCTGGAACACATTGTGGAATCGTTAGAAGACGAGACGCCCGCGTTGCAGCAAGCGCTGGACGCGTACGAAGAAGGCACCACGCTGGCCCGGCTATGCCTAGACCGCCTGGACGCCGCTGAGCTCCGTGTGAACGAACTGTCGCTGGACGACCAGTAGTCGGCTGGATCTCGGCCCGGGCAGGCCGCTCGGCCTCCACGCGTGGCCGCGTGCGATGCCGCCCGCCGGTGCACCATTTCGCATCAGTCGGCGGCCCTACGTCGGATCGACGGCTGCCCCGCTCAGGGCGGAGGGCGCTTGCCGTTCGGCCCACCACCACCGGCCGGCAGCCCCTACAGCCGCGCAGCCAAGCGCACCCAGCAGGGCCAGAAAGGCTGTCCACCCGGCGTGCTCGTACACAATGCCGGGCACGTACGCGCCCAGCACCCCGCCGGCGTAGTATACGGCCACATACAGGCCATTGATGAGGCTACCGCGCGATCCGCCCGCTCGGTTGATCCATCCTGCGGCAATGCCGTGCGTCAAGAACATGGCAATACACATGAGCACGACAGCAGCGAAAAGCGCCCACGTGGCCGCCACCCCGGCGACCCCCAGCGCGCCCAGCCCAATGAGCGTACCGGCTAACGCCGTGCGCCCTGCACCACCGATTCGCCGCGCCAGAGCCGGCCCTTTCAGTGACGCAGCCATGCCGGCCGTGTACCCCACGTACAAGAGGCCGGTGAGCAGCTCGGATGCTCCAGAATGAACCGTCTGCAGCCGGAAGGGCAGGAAGTTCATGAGGGCGGAAAAGACGAAGAAAAGACAGAAGATGAGTGCATATGTACGCAGGTAGCGCGGGACGCGGAGGACATCGCGAAACCGCACTCGTTCCCCCTGGCGGGGATCCGATGGTGTGGAGGACGGTCGTTTCAAGTGCATCAGCGGGAAGACGCTGAGCACGATGGCGCCTCCCAACACCAACGAGAAGAGCGGCCATGATGCGTAGGTGGCGACCACCCCAGCCCCCAGCCGCCCCAGAAAGCCGCCGAGGATGGTCGCTGCCACATACCACGCCATCAGGCGCGCCATGGCATGGCCATGCGCAACCGCTGCAATATGCGTCATAATGGCCGTGAGGATGGCGGCTACGGCAACGCCCTGGAGGAGACGAACCGCAATCAACACAGAAAAGGAGAGCTCGGCCGCCTGCACGACCACGAGCCCTCCGAGGACTCCTGTACTTGCCTGTAACACGGTGGCAGAAGGGAGTCGCTGCAGCAATGCCCCAAACGACAACGGGGCGATACTCAGCGGCACGAGCACGACGGCCACCACCAAGGCGGCTCGCGATTCGCTGATCCCATACGTCGCTGCAAAGCGTGGGAGGAGGGGTTGGGGCGCATAGAGCACCGCAATAGCCAAAAAGGCTGTCAGGATGAGTGGGTACGCGGTGCCTTTATTCAAAACGGTGTGGAACGCCTAAAAAGCGATTACAGCCGGGACCCAACGTACGAAGCAGATCTCCCCCGCGCAGGAGACCGCGGCGCGACGACGCCTCTGACTTGTCTATGAGCGCTCTCCCACCCAATCGTCTTCCCGGCTGGAGACCCGCGCGATGAACTTACGAATGACGAAGTCGCCCCCCGTCCACAGCATGAGTCCGTAGGCCGCTGCGGCCCCTACGCTGAATGCGAGGACAGATGACGCCGGCCCGTGCACGGCAACGGCAATGCTTAACGCGGTGATGACAGCACCTGTGAAGCGGATGACGGCACTAAACGTCATGGGGAGCAAGATTTCGCAACAAAAGGACCATTACTTGTTGGTATGCAACCCGTCTCCTTGCGGTCCGCAGTGGTCGCCCCTACCGCTCCAGCGAGAGCCCGATGCGCATGGGGATGAGATGCAACGTGCTGCCGTCTGCCCACACGACTTCGTAGCCGGGCTCGGCAAACAGCCGTACAAGACCGCCCACGCGTACACTGAGTCGCGCGGAGGCGCTCCCGCCCCACGCTAGGGAGGACGCCTCGCCAAGGAAGCGCTCCGTATCGGGTGCGCTGGTGGAGGCGACGACCTGGTACGCACCGCCATCGACCGTAGCGACGAAGGCAATCCAGTGGCCTCGAAACGCGGTGAGGTCGACTCCAACCACCCCCGCCAGCAACGACAGATCACGCCCCTGCACGTCGACCCGCTCAGAGAGCGGTGCCATGGGTCCTCCCTCCGATCGGCCAAATTGTCGATAGGCAATCCGTGCAGTGAGCCCCAGCGGGCCGCTGAGGGGATGGCTGAGGCGCAGGTCGATACTCGCGCCGGGGTTGAATCCGTCTGCAAACGACGCCATCCGATGCGGCACCGCTACACCGGCCTGTACGTCGAACCGCGTGCCGACGTAGTTGCGGCGGCGGCGCAGGTCTTTGGGCATCTCCGCCGCCTTCAGCGGCGCGGTGGTAGCGCGCAGCTGGGTACTCAAGATGTAGCCCTGCAACCCTTCGGCGGGGTCTACAACGTGATAGAACGCGCCTTGCTGACGCAGCACGAGCACCCGCTCGTTCCAAGCTAGCGTACGAAGCACCTCCGCATTCTGCCGCGCACGGGTATGAAGCGGGGCATGGGCGACGCGGACCCGCATCTCCACAGCGTGCCGCAACGGCGGCGTTTCATCCGCTCCTTGTCCCACCGCCAGTGGGGGCAGCGCGATCGGAACCATGGTTAGCGCAGCGAGCCAAGTAGCAATCCGAAGCATCATCGTCTGTCCAGAGCCAGGAGAACACAGCGTAGGTCTTCCAGCTTCGGATACAGGATGTGATGATGCCGGCGTCTTTACTACACCGCTACATACTCCATGACCCTATTCGCCTGTCATGCGACGGGACATGCTCACTCGTCGAGTACGGCGAGCAAGCGCCGGTAATCTGCCGCGGCGAGCTGGCCCCGGTCGCGCAAGTCGTTGAGGGCGGCGCGCACGGCATCGACGTCCGTCTCCTCGTCCCCTTGCGCTGCCGCAGCAGGGCCAGGCGAGGCCATGTCCGCCGCGGCGGACTGGTGCATCGCCTCGTCCAAAAAGCGCGCGACGTACTCCGCTGCTTCGGTAGATCCGGAGAAGTCCATTGTCAACTGAAATGTTGCACGGCCCCGGTTAACGTCGAGCTGAACCTTGCGCCCGCCCAGTAGCCGGCGCTTCACGGTCACGCCTACGAGGTCGCGGTAGCGCACGGTCTGAGCGGACTCTAGATCGGAGTTTTGAAACACGAAGCGGTCGCTGGCAAACAGGGCGCCGTCTTTCGCATTGCCCATCAGGGTGGCGTCGTAGAGAGCCAGCACCTCGCCCGGCGTCATCTCATCGGCATAATCCTGCAGGGCATTGCGGCGCTTGTCGGCCGGAATGTCGGGCTCCACGTACAGCCCCATTTGCGGAGCGTGCGGGATGAGGTCGCGGACGAGGGCGTTCATAATGAGCCACGAGAAGTGAAAGACGAGGCGGTGTGCCCGATGCTAGTGCCCCACCCATCAATGTGCCGACCGTCAGCCCGTCGCTAGGGCATCGATGCCATCGCGTTGGCCTGTTCGAAAAGCCCCTCGGCAAAGCCGGTGACGCTGCCGGAGAGCACGAAGAGGACGAGCAACGAGACGGCGCAGGCCACCAGCACCGCGATGGACGACGCAGGGACGGGGAACGACGCATCCTGGACCGGTTGGGCCTCGGGCACGTCGTCTGGCGAGAGCATCCAGAAGACGTAGATTACGCGTAAGTAGTAGTAGGCGGAGACGGCGCTCATAATCACGGCAATGAACACGAGCCACGTAAGGCCCGCGTTCACGGCCGGCGCAAAGACGAACCACTTACCCGTAAAGCCGGCCAGCGGGGGCAGCCCCGTCAGGCTGAGCATGAAGAATCCCATCACCGAGCCGAGCACCGGACGGCGGTAGCCGATGCTAGCGAGCGAGTCGAGCGTTTGCTCGCGGCCTTCTTTGCCATCCCACTCCAGGAAGGCCATCACGCCGAACGCGCCAATGTTCATCACGGCGTAGACGAGCAAGTAGTACAGCGCCCCGCCATACCCGGCGGGCGTGGCTGCCGTGAGGCCTACGAACACGTAGCCGGCATGGGCGATCGACGAGTAGGCCAGCATCCGCTTCACGTTGGGCTGCGACAGGGCCAGCACGTTGCCGACGACCATCGTCACCACCGCAATGACGGCCAGCACGAGGGTCCATCGCTCGGTGGGTAGCGCATAGAAGAGCACCAAGATGAGCGCGGCAAACGCCGACGTCTTGGACGCCGTTGACATGTAGCCGGCCAGCGTCGTCGGCGCGCCTTGGTACACGTCGGGCGTCCACATGTGGAACGGCACGGCGCTCACCTTAAACATGAAGCCGATGAGCAGGAGGGCTACGCCGCCCCAGAAGAGTAAAGTGCTGCCACTTGCTTCGAGGCCGGCTGCCATCTCGGGCAGCACCATAGTGCCTGTCGCGCCGTAGAGCAGCGCGATGCCATACAGGAAAAAGCCGGTCGAGAAGGCGCCGAGCAGGAAGTACTTGAGGGCGCTTTCGATGGATCCTTCATCCTCGCGCACCAGGCCCGTCATGATGTACAGACAGATCGACATCGTCTCCAGCCCCACGAAGACAGAAACCAATGTGTTCGCGGTGCCGAGCATCAGCATGCCAGCCGTGGCGAACAGGATGAGCGCATAGACCTCGCCATAGGCCCGCTTCATCCGGTCCAGGTACGGCACGGAAAGCACGATGGTGAGCAGCCCCGAGATGAGGATAATCAGGTTGATGAACGCCGCATAGCCGCCCACACGAACGGCTTCGAACAGCGCCGTACCGGCCGGGTCGCCCAGCACCGTGAGCTCCCAGCCTGTGGCTCCGGCCATGGCCGCCGCACTGATCCAGGGGAGCGACGGGTGATCGTTGCGAAACGCGTCGACCACCACGACAACGAGCCCGACCAGCGAGATGAGCGCCATCGAGAAGACGCCACCGAGTTCGGAAAAGAGCGTTACGTACGCTTGCGACAGGTCCATAGTGTTCGTTTAGGGGTTTGCGGGTCGCGCGCTGTGGAATGGGGGCGGTGTCAAACCCGAACTCCCCACCCCGCAACACGATCACACCCAGGAAAATCCTTCAATTTCGGTAGCCAGGTCGATGTCCAGCTGCGTCACCTGGCCGCCCGCATCGTGCGTCGTCAGGGCGATGGACACGGTGTTGTAGACGTTCTCCAGTTCGGGATGGTGGTTCATCGCCTCGGCATAGAACGACATCCGCACGATGAAGCTGATCGCTGCGCGGAAGTCCGTGAATTCAAACGTCTTTTTCAGCTTGTCGTCCTCATGGGTCCATCCATCAAGGTCCATCAGGGCCGTTGCGATAGCGTCGTCAGAAAGCGGTTCACGAGAAGCCATGGTTCGATGCGGTTGGTGGGAAAAGGCAGGCGATACAGGCAATGCATCAATCGGAGTGGAGCGGATCCAGACCGGCATTGAGCCGGACCGGCACGACCGGCGCATCTGGCGCATTTGGGGCCGTCGTCTCCTGGGTGGCCTCGGTCACCGGCTGGTCGGCCGCGGCGTCGAGGACCGCCATGCGCTTCGTCTCCATCGTCTCCAGCAGAAAGTCGGTGGCGTTCTCACTCTTCTGCAAGAAGGGGTTCGGCGCAAAGCCCAAGATGAGCATGAGCGCGGCGAGTGGAGCCATGAGCGCAAACTCGCGGCCGTTCATGTCGGCCATCTCGCGGTTGGCCTCGTTCGTGAGCGCGCCGAAGAACGTCTTATAGACCATCCACAGCAGGTACACCGCCGCGAGGATGACCCCCGTCGTGGCAAAGGCAATCAGCACCGGGCTGCCGACGACGGTGCTCTTGAAGGCGCCCAGTAAAATCAGGAACTCGCCCACGAAGCCGTTCAGGCCGGGCAGGCCCGCGGAGGCCAGTACCGAGAAGACCATGAAGAATGTAAGGACAGGCACCGACTTCGCGATGCCGCCGTAGTCCTCCATGAGCCGGGTGTGGCGCCGCTCGTACAGCATGCCAACGAGCAAGAAGAGCGCCCCCGTTGAGAGGCCGTGGTTCACCATCTGAATGATGGCGCCCTGCATAGCTTCTGGGGTGAAGGCGAAGATGCCGAGCACGACGAACCCCAGGTGGCTGACTGACGAGTAGGCGACGAGGCTTTTGGCATCGGGCTGTACCCGCGCCACGAGGGCCCCGTAGATAATGCCGATAACGGCCAGCACGGCGAACAGCATCGCGTACTGCTGCGCCACGTTCGGAAACAGGGGCAGGCAGAAGCGCACCAGGCCGTACGTGCCCATCTTCAGCAGCACGCCAGCCAGGATGACCGAGCCGCCCGTGGGCGCCTGCACGTGGGCGTCCGGCAGCCACGTGTGCAGCGGGAAGAGCGGCACCTTGATGGCGAACGAGAGCGCGAACAGGAAGAAGAGCCACGTCTGCGTGCCGAGTGGGATGTTGTACTCCAGCAGCGTGTACCAGTCCGTCGTGAACACACCGTCGTTCACCGCCGCACCGGCTTGGTAGCCGAGATAGAGGATCGCGACCAGCATCAGCAGCGAGCCGACGAGCGTGTAAATCACGAACTTGACGGCGGCGTAGATCCGGTCTTTCCCGCCCCAGATGCCGATGATGAAGTACATCGGGATGAGCGTGAGCTCGAAGAAGATGTAGAACAAGAACAGGTCGAACGCGCAGAAGACGCCCGTGATGCCCGTCTGCAGAAGCAGCAGGAGCGCGTAGTAGCCCGTGTGCTTCGACTCGATGTACGTCCACGACGAGAGCACCACGATGGGCCCAAGGAGCGTCGTCAGCATCACGAGCAAGATGTTCAGCCCGTCGATGCCGACATAGTACTTGATGTCGATCGCATCCGGAAACCAGGCCGCGCTCACGTCCGCCAGTTGCGGACCACCCGCCATCCCGGCCGCCGGGTCGAAGCCCATGTAGAGCCCGATCGACAGCAGGAACGTCACCGACGTGGTCGCAAGCGCGACCCAGCGGATGGCGTCCACGCTGCGCATCAGCAGCACGAGGAGCGCCCCGACGGTCGGTGCGAAGATGACCAGCGATGTCAAGTACGGGATCTCCATATTTCAGGGGTTGGTAATGGTTTCAAACGTAGGGGCGGATGAGCGCCGAAGGGTATGCCCTTGCAGTGCCGTCCGCCCTTACCAAGGGCCGGTGGCCGAGAGTGCCAAGCGCCGGCAGTCACCCAAACAGCATCAGACCGATGACGACCACCACGCCCAGCACGATAGCCAAGGCGTAGTTCTGCACGACGCCCGTTTGCAGCCGCCGCAGCACGCTGCTGATGCCTTGGGTGAGGCGCGCCGTACCATTCACCGCGCCATCGACGACGTAGTCATCAAACGGCCAAAGGCCTTGGCGCGAGCCTTCGAGGAGCGGGCGGACGACGGTGCGGTCGTAGGCTTCGTCCCAGTAGTACTTGTCCTGCCACCAAGTGTACAGGCTGCCGAGGCGGGCCTTCAGCTTTTCATCGTAGGCCAGCCCGTGCGCGCTGTAGCTGCGCCACGCCCAGGCCACGCCGCCGATGGCGATCAGCGAGCCGAGCGCGATGAGGCCCCATTCAAGCGCCAACGGCACGTGCGCAGCGAGCTCCGGCTCGGCCACCGGACCGCCATACGGGGCGCCAAGGTAGTGGTGAATCCAATTCCAGTCGCCGCCCGCAATCACGGCGGGCAGGCCAATGAAGCCGCCCACGGTAGCGAGCGCCGCCAGAATCCAGAGCGGTGCGGTCATGCTGGTGGGCGACTCGTGGGGGTGCACCTCCTTAGGCTTCGGCCAGCGCGTCTCGCCCCGGAAGGTCAGGATGTAGCTGCGCGTCATGTAAAAGGCCGTCAGCAGCGCGGTGATGATACCGACGATCCACACAAACCACGCGTAGCCGTTGCCATTGAATCCGTACTCGAAGGCCTTGAACAGAATCTCGTCCTTCGAGAAGAAGCCGGACAGAAGCGGGATGCCCGAGATCGCAAACGTCGAAATCAGATACGTCGCGCTCGTCGACGGCATGAAGCGACCGAGGTTGCCCATGGTACGCATGTCCTGCGGGTCGAAGTCGGACATATCCATGTCGTGATCGTGCTCCAGCTCATGCTCCACGTGCTCCATCGAGTGGATCACACTACCGGAGCCGAGGAAGAGGCAGGCCTTGAAGAAGGCGTGCGTCAGGACGTGGAAGATGGCCACGAAAAAGGCCCCGACGCCAGCCGCCATAAACATGTAGCCGAGCTGCGAGACCGTCGAGTACGCGAGTACCTTCTTGATGTCGTACTGCGCGATGGCAATCGTTGCTGCCATGATGGCCGTCACGGCGCCCACGATGGCAATCACGGCCATCATGGCCGGCGCATTCAGGACGAGCGGCGAGAGGCGCGCGAGCAGGTACAGGCCAGACGTCACCATCGTCGCAGCGTGAATGAGCGCGGACACGGGCGTTGGGCCGGCCATGGCGTCGGGCAGCCACACGAAGAGCGGAATCTGTGCGCTCTTGCCGGTCGCCCCGATGAAGAGTAGCAACACCGCCCAATTGATCGTCGACGACGAAAGCGCGGAGACGCCCTCATTCAGCAGCACGTCGAAGTCGAGGCTACCGAGTTCGCTAAAGAGCAGAAACATCGCCATCAGAAAGGCGAAGTCGCCAATTCGGTTGACAATAAACGCCTTATTGGCGGCTGCGCTGTTGGCGCGGTCGGTGTACCAGAAGCCAATCAGCAGGTACGAGCAAAGGCCGACGCCCTCCCATCCGAGGAAAAGCACGGGCAGATTGTTCGCCAGCACCAGATTCAGCATGGCGAAGATGAACAGGTTCAGGTACGCAAAGAAGCGCCAGAACCCGTCGT
>CAYFQN010000011.1:8393-29882 GCA_964345285.1 uncultured Rhodothermales bacterium | reverse complement strand
TGATCAGCGAGAAGATGATCGACGACACGGCCGACTGCCCGGAGACAAACATGTGATGCCCCCACACGAGGAAGCCGAGCATGGCAATCGCCACGGACGAGAGCGCAATGGCGCGGTAGCCGAAGACGCGGTGCCGCGAGAAGGTCGCGATCAGCTCGGAGATGATCCCGAAGCCCGGCAGAATCATGATGTACACGGCCGGGTGCGAGTAGAACCAGAAGAAGTGCTGGAACAGAATCGGGTCGCCACCGAGCGCCGGATCGAAGATGCCGATCTGCAGCACCTGTTCAAAGATGAGCAGCAGCATCGTGATGCCGATGACGGGCGTTGCCAGAATCTGGACGATGGAGGTCGCGTAGATGCTCCAAACGAAGAGTGGCAGCCGGTTCCAGGTAAGGCCCGGCGCGCGCATCTTGTGGATCGTCACGATCATGTTCATGCCCGTCAGGATCGACGAGAAGCCGATCACAAAGACAGCCGCTGTCATGATGATGACGGCCGAGCCCTGCTGTAGCGAGTACGGCGCGTAGAACGTCCAGCCCGTGTCAATGTCGCCAAGTAGAATGGCGGCAATGGCGGTGAACGCGCCGATCATGTAGATATACCAGCTCGCCAAGTTCAGCCTAGGAAAGGCCACATCCTTGGCCCCGATCTGGATGGGCAGCACGAAGTTCCCCAGCACGGCCGGTGTAGCGGGCACC
The DNA here is from genome assembly GCA_964345285.1 of uncultured Rhodothermales bacterium. Classification (GTDB taxonomy): domain Bacteria; phylum Bacteroidota; class Rhodothermia; order Rhodothermales; family Salinibacteraceae; genus JAAAPH01. Next base: position 29,181 of record CAYFQN010000011.1, on the reverse strand, counting down.
AGGAACAGGAAAATCATGATGATGCCGTGCAGCGTGAACGTCTGGTTATACGCGTCAGCGCCCATGATCGTCTCGCCAGGCCCGAACAGCTCCATTCGTACAGCCAGTGCGAGGAGGCCGCCGACCAGGAAGAAGAACGCTACGGCCCAGGCATACATGATGCCGATCCGCTTGTGATCGACCGTGGTAAGCCACGACCAGATCCCGCTCTCGTGATTCAGGTAATTCGGCGCTTCCCCAGGCGCTTCCGCCCCGGACGCTGTTTGTGTCTGTGCTGTACTCATGTGAACTGTCTCGCAATGGTCAAACAAGCAAGGGAGACGACGGGCTGCGCAGCAGGCAGCTCACGCGTCGAAACGATGGCGTTAATCCGCAGACTGCTGCCCGGCAGCGGGCTCCTCCTCGGCAGCGGCGTCACTCAGGGACTTGATATATGCAACCAGCCCGGACAGCTCCCGCTCGGACAGCGAGCTGTACGACGCCGGCATGATATTCTGATAGCCCTCTACGATGTTCTCGCCAGGGTTCAGAATCGAACTGCGGAGGTAGTTTTCATCGGCCACCGCCGAGGTGCCGTCTGCAAACTGTCGTTCTTCGCCATAGAGATCCTGAAACGTCGGGCCGATGCCCCCTGATCCGTCAACGCTATGACAACCTTGGCACCCCTGCTGTTGGTACACGCGCTCGCCGAGTTGAGGCAGCGGCATGTCTTCCGGCGTGCCAGCCTCTTCCAACCATTGGTTAAACTCGGCCTGCGATTGGACGATCACCTTCCCGCCCATGTCAGAGTGCGAGGTGCCGCAGTACTCGGTGCAGAAAATATCAAACTCTCCAGTTTCCGTCGATTCGAACCAGAGGTATGAGTAACGATTGGGGAGCACGTCCTGCTTTATCCGGAAGGCCGGTACGGCGAAGCTGTGGAGCACATCGGTGCTGCTCATCCGGAGCCGTACGGGCCGGTCCACCGGCACGTGAAGCTCAGACGACTGCACGCCGTTGGGATACGTGTAGAGCCAACTCCACTGCTGCCCGCGCACAGTAACCTCGTACGCATCCGGTGGAGCAACGCCAAACTTAATAAAGGCGCGGAAGCCCCACGTGAATACGATGAGCACGAGGATGGTCGGAATCACCACCCAGGAAATCTCCATGAGCTTGCTTTCTTCCACCAGCTCGGGGCGCTCATCGGGGCTCTGGCGGCGGTACTTGTAGGTAAACCACACCATCGCGGCCACGACGCCAACGAAGATGATGACGCTCGTCCAGAGCACGAAGTAGAACAGGCTGTCGTACTCTGGGGCTAGCGTCGAGGCGTCCGTAGGAAGCCAAACGCTCTGTGCCAATAGTGCTGATACCATAGGTCTCTCGGTAAACGGTGTTGATCTCGGGAAGGCGCCAGGAGCGGGTCAGGCCGCTACGTACTCGTCCAAGCCTTCCTCCATGCGTTGGTCAAACGTGTTTTGCTCCAAGCTCGATCGCTCGCGGCGCCAGAAGAAAAAGAGCATGCCGCCTAGCAACACGGTGACGAGGACGCCACCAATGCGCATGATGGCGAACGCGTCAGCGGTGTACGAGTTGGCATTCGGATCGAACTGGTAGCAGTACAGCCTAATCTGGTCCATCACGTTGCCGACCGTGCCGCTCGACGCTTCAACGAGCGCTTTACGGGTATCCGACGGCGGGATCTCCATGCCGTAGATGTAGCGCGTCACCTTGCCGTTGCCGCTCAAAAAGATAACGGCCGTGGGGTGCGCATACTCATCGTTGCCCTCTACCTTTTTGTAGTGGTAGCCGACGGCATCCGTCAGCGCTTTGATCGAAGCCTGGTCGCCAGTGAGGAAGTGCCATCCCTCGGCGGCACCGGGCTTGTTCAGCGCCTCTACGTGCCCTTTCTTTTGCTGGCGGGCCATGGCGGGCGTTTCATCCGGGTCGAAGCTAACTGTCACGGCCTCAAACTCAGTGCCGGGCGCCCAGTCAATACCCTTCAAGGTCCGGGTATATTGGTCCAGCATCATCGGGCAGAGCATTGGGCAGTCGTAGTAGTTGAGCGTCAGCATCACCGGCCGATCGCCGTCGAAGTATTGCCCGAGCGTCACGGCATCGCCTTGCTCGTTGCGGAACGCGAGATCAAGCGGAATCGTGTCGCCCAATTTTTCCTCAATCCGGACGCCATCAAACTCGCGCCGCATCTGGCCGCTTTTTTGCGCAAGCACCGGCTCAACGAGCGCAGCGCTAAGCAGCGCGCCCAGCAACACAATAAGTGGCTTCGTGATTCGCATGATGCGGTGGGTGCTTCATGACCTAGCGTGCAGCGCGCAACCCTAGACCGCGCCGAGTTACTGCGACGCACCGGAAGGCGCGTCGGACACGAAGGGTGCTTCGGACGAGTACGGTCGTGCCCCCTGCTGGTACTCCTCATTGACCATCAGGTCCATCGCCCGATCAATCGGAATGCGGTAGGTACCCGCGTCGTCGTCAAGCGCTTCATAGCCCGTCAACTTTTGGTTGGCCTGCAGTTGCGTCTCGCGCAGATCTTCGTACGCGGACTGCCCGGCAGAGGCCTGGCGAACAGCCGCCTCGGTTATATTGGTCCACTGGAACAAGATGATGACGATGATGCCAACGGCGAACAGAATCGAAACGGCTACGGCCAGGATCTGGCCGCTGGGGATACCCTCGTAGGCCACCCCTATCTCACGCTCTTCCTCGAACCGGTCGTCTTCGTCAGACAGCTGTTCTGACACCATCCGGGACGCGGAGCGAACCAGTTCGGTAACCGGTCCATACCCCTCGTCCTCATCCGGCGTGCGGATGTGCTGGGCCACTTCTTCCGGCGTCGCGCTCACAAAGCTTTCGATGCGTTCGCCACGACTCCAATTGCCTTCACCCTTCGCCAGCACGCGCCAGAAATAGGTCTGCTCGTCGACCGGAAAAAAGTCGGCGACGGTTAGCGCTGTGGTATCGGCTGGCACCTGTTCATCGAACACCACGGTGTTGAACGAAGCGTCGCTTGCCACCTCAAGGCGGTAAGCGGTCGCCTCGTCAACGGGGCGCCACTCAAAGGTTACCTCGCGGCCGTCTACGATGGCAGCTTCCCGAGGCGACACGGGGCGGGGCGAGCCCAACTGCGCAGTTGTTTCCGCACGTTTGTTTTCCATAGCGCTTTGGCTTTCAGTAGGTTACCAGAAACGCAGACAGCGATTGGTGAGATCGGCGAGATCCGTGAAGATAAAAGGAAAAGCTGACCCCATCGAGCGGCGTGCGCGACGCCCCCTGTCCACAGTCATCGGCACGGATCACGCGTTCTCAAAGTGCAACGAGGCGGCCAAGCGCGGATCGTTCTGCGGAACCAGCGCATGACGGCTCAACCGGTACATTACGAGCCCGATGATGAGGCTGAACAGCCCCAACCAGCAGGCGAAGTCGAGCCAGTGGAAGCCGCCGTACTGGTGCAGCACAGGCGCTACAATCCAGTGCAAATCAAACCAGTGCATGATCAACAGCCACACCGACCAGAACGCGAGGATGGGCCTCGACCGCTTCACGAAGCGGGGCAGCATAAGGATGAAGGGAATGATGAAGTGCCCCAAGAGCAGCGCCGCGCTGTGGTAGCCCCATCCGTACTCGAGCCGGTACTTGTACCATACGGTTTCCTCAGGGATACCGCCGTACCAGATGAGCATGTACTGGCTGAAGGCGATGTACGCCCAGAATACGACGAAGCCGAAGGTAAATTTGCCGAGGTCGTGATAGTGCTCCTTGGTGACCACGTTCTTCAGCATGCCGCCCCGTTGCATCGACATCGAGATGATGGACGTCAAGCAGACGGCGCCGAGGAAACTGCCACTGAAGAAGTAGATGCCGAAGATCGTCGAGAACCAATGCGGGTAGGTCGCCATCAGCAGGTCGTAGCTGGCAAACGCCGTGACCACAGCTGCTAGCGGAAGCCCCCATGCGCTGACTGTGCGCTGCTTCGCTGGGATGTCTGTCTCTGGGTCAACGTCCTGCCGCACCGACAGCGTGTACAGTTTGTACGAGATGAGCGTCCAGGCCGCAAAGTAGAACACGACGCGGCCGATCCAGAAGGGCGTATTCAGATAGGCTCGCTTCCCAGCCAGAATCTCATCGTACTCGGGCGTGCCTTCGATGTATAGCTCTTCGTGCGTCCAGTGAAAGAGGTCGTGCATCCCAAAGACGATGGGGATGCCGAGCAGGAACAGAGCAGGAAAGGCCCAGGTGAGTGCCTCCGGAATACGGCGCACGACAACGCTCCACTCGGCGCGCGTCAGGTGCTGGAAGAACAGAAAGAAGAGCCCCCCCACGGCCAGTGACAAACAGAAGACCCAGCCGATGAGGTACGAAAAGTAAAACTGCTGCGGGTCGGCCGCGAACCCGATAGCGCTCATCACGAGCAGCGCAACGCCGATGCCCATCGGAGCCAACCAGGCGCGGCGATCCGCCGTGAACTGGAAGGCGCGCTGCGCCGTGTCGCGCGTAGCCTCCAGGGGGTCGGCGAGCCAGGTGCTAATAGAACTTCGCTGTACGGAATTCTTCATGACGCGAAAACAGGTTGCGGCCGCTTTCAGGCGGCGGTGAGTGGTGGCAAGAAGAACGCGGCTAGTTGTCGCCAGCTGACGACGACGCGTCGGAGGCGCTGCTGCTCGGTTGGGCGTCGGAGATCACGCTTTGGGGCACGTCGGCGGCGTCGGCGTTTTGGCTCCGCTGCAGCGCCCGCACGTACGCGACGATGGCCCAGCGGTCGGCCACCGGAATTTGTTGTGCGTAGCCCGGCATGTTGCGCACGCCGTTCGCGACAACGTCGTAGATGTACCCATCGGTGACTTCCCGGAGGCGCTCGCTATGATAGGTCGGTGCGGGCGTGTAGCCGTAGCCCTGCCCTGTTACGTTGCTCTGCCCCGTCATAATGATGCCGTTGCCATCGCCCGCCGCGCCGTGGCAGACCGTGCAGAAGATCTCGTACCGCTCCTGCCCCCGCTCTAACAGTGCACGGTTGACGGGGACCGGCATCTGCTCCACGTACTCGCCTTCCTCGGTGCGCCCCGCAAAGTAGCGGGAGTCGGCACGCAGCAGGCCGCGCGCTACGGTTCCAGACGGCGGCTTCCGCATGGCGGCGTTATCCGCGAAGAGTGGATTGGCCTCCTGCGGGTCAAACCGGTTCTGGATGTCCATATTCATATTGGGATGGATCGGCGGGTCTTCCGATTTCATGCCGCGGCATCCCCCCAATACGAGGGCCCCAACCAGCAGGCTGGCAGTCAACAATCGTCGCATGAACGTCTCTGAGTATCGCATAAATAAAAAGCCAAGGGATGAGGGCACCGCCCGGGCGGCATCAAGCGTCCGCCGTGCCGTCGTCTTTAATGAGCTCCACGTTGAGCGCCCCGATGTCGCGCAGCATACCAGCCGTCTCATCCTGATCGAACTGCGTGTCGCTGGCGGCAATGTGGAGGAAGAACCCGTCGTCGGTCACCTTCCTAAACCGCTCTGAGTAGAAGAGCGGATTGTACGGACGCGGCAGCCCGTTGAGGGCAAACATGCCAGCCACCGCGCCGAAGGCCGAGAACAGCACGACAACCTCAAAGATGATCGGGATGGCCGACTCGACGGCAAAGAGCGGCTTCCCACTGATGTTGAGCGGGTAGTCCACGGCCGCGGTCCACCACTGCAGCACGTAGCCCACGATGAGGCCGGTGACACCGCCGCCCAGTGTGAAGTAGCCGACCTTCGAGTTACCCAGCCCCATCGCCCGATCCATGCCATGAATCGGGAACGGGCTGTGCGCATCGAAATGGCGATAGCCGCGCTCGCGCACCGCCTCAGCGGCGTGCATGAGCGTCGACGGATTCGAGAACTCGGCGAGCAGGCCGTAGACATCGTCCTCCTCACGGCTCTCGAAAATGCCCATCGTGGCCTTAACTTGACGGGTCAGATCTTGAAGCATAAGTCGTTGGGATCTTAGGATGGCAAAGGGCCACGGCGTGCGTTACGACGTGCTCGGCGGCGAGGCATCGTCACCGGTATCATTCGGCGTATCTTCCAGCTCCTGGGCAGGTTGCACGAATGCGACGTTAGGACCGGGCGCACCGTCGCCTTCGTCGTAGTGGTGCGGATCGGCCTCGGGCAGCACGGTCTTCACCTCGGCCATGGCAACCATTGGCATAAATCGCAGGAAGAGGAGGAATAGCGTGAGGAAGAAGCCCATCGTGCCGATGAACGTGAAAACGTCGATCCACGTCCCGGCGTAGTAGCCCCACGAACTGGGCAGGAAGTCGCGGTGCAGCGACGTGACGGTAATCACAAACCGCTCGTACCACATCCCGATGTTCACGATGATCGACAGCCCGAACATGGCCGGGATGCTGCGGCGAATCTTCTTGAACCAGAAGAGCTGCGGGGTAATCAGGTTACACCCCATCATAATCCAGTAGGCCCACGCGTACGGCCCGAAGGCGCGGTTGAGGAAGGCGTATTGCTCGTACTCCACGCCCGAGTACCAGGCGATGAAGAACTCCGTGATGTAGGCAAAGCCCACGATCGTCCCCGTCACCAGGATGATGATGTTCATCTTCTCCAGGTGATTGATCGTGATGATGTCCTCAATGTTGTAGGCCACTCGGGCGATGACGAGCAGCGTGAGCACCATGGCAAAGCCCGAGAAGATGGCGCCCGCCACGAAGTAGGGCGGGAAGATGGTGGTGTGCCAGCCGGGAATCACGGACGTCGCAAAGTCGAACGACACGACCGAGTGGACCGACAGCACGAGCGGCGTGGCGAGTGCAGCGAGCAGCAGGTACGACTTCTCGTAGTTCCGCCAGTGGCGGTTAGCGCCCGTCCAGCCCAGCGAGAAGAACGCCAGAATGCGCTTGCGCCAGATGTTCTTGGCCCGGTCGCGCAGCGTAGCGAGGTCGGGCACGAGCCCAACATACCAGAACAGCAGCGACACGGTAAAGTAGCTCGAGACGGCGAATACGTCCCACATCAGCGGGCTCTTGAACTGCGGCCACATCTCCATCTGGTTCGGCACCGGAAACATCCAGTACACGACCCAGATGCGCCCGACGTGGACGGCCGGGAAGATGCCGGCACACATCACCGCAAAGATCGTCATCGCCTCCGCCGACCGGTTAATGGCCGTGCGCCACTGCTGCCGAAAGAGAAAGAGGATGGCAGAGATCAACGTGCCGGCGTGGCCAATACCGACCCACCACACGAAGTTAACGATGGGCCACCCCCAACCGACGGGCTGGTTGTTGCCCCATACGCCCACGCCGTTCCAGATCTTGTACGCCAGCAGCGCAAAGAGCATCAGCGAGCCGGACAGCCCGATGCCGAACAGAATCCACCACATGAGCGGTGTCTTCTTCTTTTCGGCATGCTTGGACACCATCTCAGTGATGTCGCCAAACGAGAGGTTACCCGCTACAAGCGGGGGCGACGCGTCGTACGACCCGTCGGCAGCAAGCGCCGAGAGGTCTTTGGGGTCGGTCGCCGTGGAAGATGTGTACTCCTGGTTCGCCACGGGAGTCTCAGTTTAGTTCGTGAAGGCGAATAGATCGATGAGCGGCTACGCGGTCTCCGCTTGGGGCTGCTCGGTTGCCTCGATACGCGGGTTCGTGTTGCGCACCCGGGCGAGGTAGGACAGCCGCGGCTTCGTGTTGAGGTAGGCTAGCAACTCGTAGCGCCGCGGGTTCTTCCGCTCGTGCACCACCTGGCTCTCCGGGTCATTGAGGTCGCCGAAGGCAATGGCGTCGGCGGGGCAGGCTTGCTGGCAGGCCGTCTGCACCTCACCATCGCGGATGCGCCGGTCCTCGTTCTGCGCGTGTTGCTGTGCCTCGCGAACGCGCTGGACGCAAAACGTGCACTTCTCCATGACGCCGCGAAAGCGCATCGTGACGTTTGGATTTTGCGCCATCTGCACCTCGGTGGGCAGCGTGCGCGTCCAGTTGAAGAAGTTGAAGCGCCGCACCTTGTACGGGCAGTTGTTCTGGCAGTAGCGCGTGCCGATGCAGCGGTTGTAAATCATTTGGTTCGTGCCATCAGGCGAGTGCACCGTGGCAGCGACGGGGCAGACCGACTCGCACGGCGCGTTCTCGCAGTGCTGGCACATCACCGGCTGCATGAGCATGTCCGGATCGTCGGCGTTCTCCTCGTCGCTCACGTAGTAGCGGTCCATCCGCAGCCAATACATGTGCCGCCCGCGGCTGACCTCCTCCTTGCCGATGACCTGGATGTTGTTTTCACTCGTGCACGCCACCACACAGGCATTGCAGCCTGTGCAGGTATTCAAGTCGATGGTCATCCCCCACTGGTTCTCGTAGTAGGGATTGTCCTTCAGGGCCGGCGTCTCAGAGGGGTTATTTTCTTCCCAGAGCATGGGATAGTCTTCGTACCCCGCATCCCCGTCGGCGTCGGAGCCGGGCACTGGGGGGCCCATCTCACCGGCGAAGTCCGGGTTCGCGCGAAACTCCTCCAGCGTATCCCACCGGGCAATCGGGCGGCCCTCCATGGAGCCATGCTCCTGCGTCGTTGCAATTTTGTAGGTGCCGGCGTCCGCGGCGCGCTGCACCGTAGCGCCTGTGGCCACGGCGGCCATCGATGCGTTACGGAGCGGGGCGACGTTCTGCCCCACGCCATTACCGAGCGGGCCGTCGCCGTAGACGTCCGTATATTCGTCCGTATCCCAGAACGGCGTCGTGCGCGTCGGGCGGTTGGACGATAGCTGGCGACCATACCCCATCGCCACGGAGATCGATCCGTCGGGCAGTCCGGGCTGGATCCACACGGGCAGTTCGACGGACGCGCCGTTGGCGCTGATCTGTACCTGGTCAACCAAGAAGCTGCCCTGGTCGTACTCAACCTCGACGCCGAGCTGCTCAGCGGTAGCCTCGTTCATGAGGGCCACATTGTCCCACACAATCTTGGTCGTGGGATCGGGCAGCTCCTGCATCCAGGCGTTGTTGGCGAAACGGCCGTCGAGCAGCTTCGAATCGAGCCGGACGACGACCTCCACCTCGTCGGAGGGCGACGCGATAGAGGGCAGGGTTGCGGTGCTCGCTGCCGGCGCCACCGTGTCGAAGGCACTGTCCGGCAGGTAGCCGTCGTGGATCACGCGGCGCCACGCCTGCTCGAACGGCCCGTCGAGGCGGTCTCGCCACTGAGCACGCACCAGGTCGTACCCCGACGTATCGACGCCCGTGGCCAGCGCGTTAACGAGTTCGATGTCCGACTTGGCGTCGTCGTACAGCGGCGCGATGAGCGGCTGGATAACGGAGGCGGTGCCGTCGTACGCGCGGCCATCGCCCCACGCCTCTAAGTAATGCGTCTGGGGAATGTGCCACTGGCACGCCCGGGCCGTCTCATCGACATGTAGTCCCAGGTGAATCGAGGTGCCCACCGCGTTCAGGGCCGACTCGAAGTCGAGCGTAGCGGGCGCATCATAAACGGGGTTGACGTCAAGCATGACGACGGCATCCATTTCGCCGCTGCGCATGTCACGAACCAGGGTGCCGAGAGCGCCGCTCTGCGCCGGCTGACTGTCGGCGCCCGGGTCGAGCAGCTGCACCGTCGTGCCGATGCTGCCAAGAGCGTCGTTGATGGCCATGCACAGCGCGTGCACGACGGCCGGCTGCGTTTCCCCAGCGACGAGCAGACCTTGTGAGCCCGCATCGCGCAGGTCGCGCGCCATCTCGGTGATGTAGAGCTGTTCTTTGTCGGAGAAGGAGGCCTCAGTGCCCGGCCCCACGCCGAGTTCATTGGCCAGAGCCCCGGCGAAGGCAGCAATCCGGCTCGACTTCATACGGAGGCGGTGGTCCGCCATGCCCCCCGTCGTAGAATACGCGCTCTCCACGGCGTAGAGGCGGCTCATGTCGTCATCCGCGGATTCGAGCTTGCGCGTTGTAGCGAACGACCGCGAGTTGTGGGCAAAGTTGCGGTCGAGGCCGCTCAGGAAGTCCGAATCGAGACTGACGATAACGTCCGCATTCTCGAACTGATACATCGGGCGGAGCGGGCGACCGAACACCTGCTGCGTGCCTAACGCGACGGGGTCGTCGCCCTCGGGACGATAGGTAATCCAACGCAGTTGCGGGAAGCGGTCCTGCAGCTGGTCGCGCAGCGCCGCCATCGTAACGGACGACGTCTCGTTAGCCAGCACGGCAACCTGCTTCTCTCCCGCGCCGTCGGCCAGGCGACGGACGACGCCGAGGAAGTCGTCCCACGTGGCGGGGCTCCCGTCTTGCAGAACCTTGCGCGAGCGGTCCGGATCGTACAAGTTTAGCACGGAGGCTTGCTCAAAGCCACTCGTGCCCCCGTGCCCCTCGGGGTGGTCGGGGTTGCCCTCGACCTTCGTGGGGCGCCCTTCATGCGCTTCGACGAGCAGTGGGCGCAGCACGCCGCGAAACGGCATGGCGGTCGCGTACTGCTGCGGCACGCCGGGGATCACCTCTTCCGGCTTCCGCGCGTAGGGTAGGATCTTCTGCACCGGCCGGCGGCATGCCGTGAGGCCCGCCATGGCCATCGAGGCGCCCATGAGCTGTAGGAACTGACGGCGCGAGGCGCCGCCAGGCGGCTCGCTGGTGCCCGGCTGGAATTCTTCGTCGTGCACCTCATTGAACGCCGCGCTCTGCTGGAGATCAGCCGAGCTGCGCCAGAATCGCTTGCCGGAGGCATCCGCGCCGTCCGACGTGGCATCTATGACATCAAGTTCGATCATACAAATACGGTTTCAGGTTGGCAGGCTGGCAGGTTGACAGGCTTCATTTCAAACCTGCAACTGTAAACCCGGAACGTGCAACGTCTAGTGGGCAACATTTAGCGGGCAACATTTAGTAGTGGCAGGCTGAGCAGTTGGTGGGCGGCTGGATGCCTGCGCTCCGGATCCGCTCCAAGTTGCGCTGGACGAAGTTCGACGGTTGGACGTACCCCATTGTGGTGATCTCGTCCTCCGGCCGCAGGTACAGTTCGGGCTGACGGTGGCACTCGAGGCACCACCCCATCGAGAGCGGCTCAGCCTGATAGACGCCCTCCTCGCCCATCTGGTCGATGCGGCCGTGACAGGTCTCGCACCCTACGCCGTTGTTCACGTGGTTGGCATGGCTAAAGTGCGCATAGTCGGGCAGGTGATGCACCTTCACCCACTCGATTGGTTGGTCGCTCGCCCAGCTTTCCCGCACGGGCAGTAGCTTGGGCGAGTCGGTCTGGATCTGGTTGTGGCAGTTCATGCACGTCTCCGTGGGGGGGACATTGGCATGCTTCGAGTCTTCGACCCAGTTGTGGCAATAGCGGCAGTCCATCCCCAGTTGATCCACGTGCAACTGGTGGCTATACGGAACGGGCTGCTCGGGTTGGTACCCGACCACGAGGAACTCGGGCGAGAAGTAATACCAGACGATGAAAATGAGCGCAATGCCTCCGAAGAGCGCGCCCCCCAGCGACAAAAACGGTAAGGCATTCGCCTTTTTAGGAAAGATCTGCGGCATGAGGTCCCAGCGTTCGCGAAGGAGGTTGGATCAAAGTGACGTTAAAGGTACGTTACAAAGCCAGCAAGGTAGCCACCCGGCGTTGAATTTAGGATAAAAAGGATTTGGGCGCTGCCGACAAGCTTTCACTTTGGATTGAAATATATGCTAGGTGCGAGTCCAGACTCAAATGAAGCATTAGTTGAAAGTGTCGGACGAGGACGCTGGCGAATCCGCTGGGCGGACATGGCGATGGAAGCGAACGAACAATAACAATGCCGCTGCAGCAAGCCCTACGACGAGCCCCCACCACAGGCCTTCTGCGCCCATCCCCCACCACAACCCGAGCATGTAGCCGGTCGACAGCCCAATGCCCCAATAGGTGAACAGGGCGATCAGCATGGGGATACGGGTATCCTTAAGGCCCCGAAGCGCGCCCATGGCGGCTACCTGTACGCCATCGAAGACCTGGAAGAGCGCCGCCACGCTGAGCAGCGCCACAGCCAGCGCCGCCACATCCTCGTTGTTAGGCAGCGCCGGGTCGATGTAAAGGCGCACGATGGCACGCGGCGCAGTCCAAAACAGCACGGCAGCCCCTGCCATAAAGAGCCCCGCTAGCAACATAGAGGCATACCCGGCACGGCGCGCCGCCTCGGGCTGCTCCCGTCCTACAGCCTGCCCCACCCGCACCGAGCCGGCAATTCCGACGCCAACGGGCACCATAAACGTGAAGGCAGCGCACTGCAGTGCAATTTGATGGGCTGCTAGCGGCACGGTGCCCAGCACCCCCACCATCAGCGCCGTGATCATGAACAGCCCGGCTTCAATCCCGGACGACACGCCAATCGGCCAGCCAATGCGCACCAGCTCGCGAAAGTAAGTCAGGTCGGGCGTGCGCAGTCCACCGAAGATTTGGTAGTTAGCGAACGGCTCAATGCGTACGACAAACAACGCCAGCATTGCGAACAGCGTCCAATACACGAAGGTGCTGGCCCACCCTGTCCCTACCAGCCCGAGCGCAGGTAGCCCCCAGGGGCCGAACATCAGCACGTAGTTGGCCCCGATGTTCAGCACAACGCCGATGAGCGTAATGATGGTGATAGGCAGCGGCCGCGCCAAGCCTTCCACGAAGCTCCGGAGTGCCATGAACCACAGCGCCGGTAGAAATCCACCCAAGATGGCATGCAGATACCCCTCGGCTGCGTCTACAGCAGATGCTGGCTGCCCGGCGGCCCGCAGCACCGGGGCGATATTCCACAAAATGAACACGGCTGGCACGGCCAGCACTACGCCCAGCCACAGCCCCTGCCGCACGCTACGCTCCACGGGCTCGTGCTCGCCCGCCCCGTGCGCCTGCGACACCATCGGCCCGACCGCTTGAACCACGCCGAGGCACACGATGAGGCCGAAGAAGAACGTCGTGTTACCGAGCGCCACCCCGGCCAGGGCCTCTTGCCCCAACCGCCCGACCATCACGGTGTCCACAAACCCCATCGAGATCTGCGCAAGCTGCGCGGCCACGACCGGTCCGGCCAGCCACAGCGTATCGCGCAGCTCTTCGTAAAATGTGGCGAGTCGGGGAGACACCAGCACAGCAGCCGTAGCAAGCGCAAACGAGGCCCTTCGCGGAAAACGGGACCATATCTCTTTTACGTACGTGTAGCGCTGCCTACCATGCAACCGCGCACAGCAAAGATTTGATGTGCATGGCGCTGGGCCACCCCCATGCGGTACGAGCCGGACGCTCAGCCCTGCCCTGCCGCGGACACAGGTTGGGTTCCTCGCTCCCGTTTTGTACCCTACCCGTACAGCCCTCACCGCACCACGGCGACGGCCTGCCCCATGAGTATGCTTACTTGAAGACCACCATGGCTACTTCGTCATCCCAACATCTTCTCGATTTTGAGAAGCCAATCGTCGAGTTGGAAAGCCGGCTCGCCGAGATGCGCACGCTCAACCGCGACGAAAACCTCGACCTCGACACAGAGATCGAGGCGCTGAAGGAGCGGGTCGACAAGCTGCGGGGCTCCATCTACCGCAACCTCACCCGCTGGCAGCGTGTCCAAATCGCCCGTCACCCGCAGCGCCCCTACACGCTCGACCACATCGAAGCGCTGACCGACGGCTTCGTCGAGCTCCACGGCGACCGCACGTTTGGTGACGACCGCGCCATCGTGGGCGGCATGGCGACGTTCAAGGGCGCCTCGCACGGCTACCGCGACCGCACCGTGATGGTGATCGGCCACCAGAAGGGCCGGGATACGAAGGAGCGCAAGTTCCGCCGCTTCGGCATGCCGAACCCAGAGGGCTACCGAAAGGCGCTTCGCCTGATGAAGATGGCAGCCAAGTTCAGAAAGCCGGTCATCACCCTGCTCGATACGCCGGGCGCCTACCCAGGCCTGGAGGCCGAGGAGCGTGGCCAAGCCGAGGCCATCGCTCGCAACCTGCTGGAGATGGCACGGCTGCCCGTACCCATCGTCGTCGTCGTGATTGGCGAGGGCGCCTCGGGGGGCGCGCTGGGTATCGGCGTGGGCGACCGCGTGCTGATGCTCGAAAACGCCTGGTACTCCGTCATCGCGCCGGAGAGCTGCTCACAGATCCTGTGGCGCTCGTGGGATTACAAGGAAGACGCTGCCCGCGCCCTCAAGCTCACCGCGCCCGACCTCGTCGAGGTCAATGTCGTCGATGCGATTGTGCCCGAACCGGTCGGCGGGGCGCACCGCGATCCGGCCTCTACGTTTGAGGCAACCGGGCACGCCATCGCACAGGCGCTGGCGGCGCTGGACGGCATGGACGAGCAAACGCTCCTGAACGAACGCCTCGCCCGGCTCGACCGCATCGGCCCCTTCCGCGAAATGAATGCGGATGGCGTCAGCGCGTAACCTCCTGATCTGTGCCCCGCCGCCTGGGCAGTTTCCCTCCCCCTCTCGCTCCGCCAACTGCGCATGTACGAGTACGTCTACCAACACCGCGTGCGCTACCGCGAGTGCGACCCGATGGGGGTCGTCTACCACACGCACTACCTCGACTATTTCGAGGCTGCACGCACAGAGGCCCTGCGCGATCTCGGGATCGCCTATCGCGACGTGGAGGATAGCGGCATCATCATGCCCGTCGTGAACCTCGACGTGCAATACAAACGACCTGCCCGCTACGACGACCTGCTCCACATCGTGACCCGCTTCGAGACGATGCCGAGCGTCCGCGTTCCCATTACGTATGCCGTGCGGCGCGCGGAAGAACCCGGCCTCCTCGTTACCGGCCAGGTCACCCTGTGCTTCATGGACGCCGCGCAACGCCGCCCGACGCGCCCGCCCGCCACCATCCGCCGCACGTTCGAGCGCGCCATGGCTGACTGACCACACCGGCTCTGCTGCAATTCTGTGCAGAGCGTGCTATCTTTAGGCGGCGTTGACCCTTCCGCTTCACCTCGCACACAGCCCCTCGGTGCCGGCATGCTTGTTCAAGATGTGATGCAGCATCCCGTCCACACAGCCACAGCGGAAATGCCGCTGCTTGAGGTGTATCGCACCATGGATGAGCATGCCATCCGCCACCTCCCCATTATGCATCACGGCGAGTTGGTGGGTGTCGTGACCGACCGAGATATCCGCTATTCGACGCGCCCGGGACAGAGCGACGCGTCGCACGCCGAGACGCCCATCCAGGAGTTGATGACGAGAAACCCCATCACGGCCGGGCCCCTCGACCCCATCGAGGAGGCCGCGCGGTTGATGCGCACCAAGACGATCGGCTGCCTCCCCGTGATGGACGGCGACAAGCTCGTGGGCATCGTCACGGTGACGAACCTGCTCGACGCCGTCATCCGGCTGACGGGCCTCGAAAAGCCAAGCGGGCGGCTTGCCGTCTCGCTCCCCGACGAGCCCGGGCAACTCGCCCAGCTCACCATGCGCATCGCGGAGGCCGGGTTCGACATCCGCTCCGTCTTGAGCTACTACGAGGATGAGCTGACCGATGGCGAGGCGCCATCGTCCCGCCTGCGCGTCATTCTCCGGCTTGACACCATTAGCGTCCGCCCCGTCGCGCAGACGCTGCGTGATGAGGGCTTCGATGTCATCTGGCCCATACCGAAGCCGACCTGATCCGCCCCGCCTCCTCATTGCCCCTCCCCGCAAGCGCTTCCGCCGTGGACTCGCTCGTTCTCTATCACGACCGCTACCAGGCGTACCACTTCGGGCCGGAGCACCCCTTCAGCCCGCAGCGCCAAGCGATGCTCGTCGACCTGCTGCGGGCCCTCGATGCATGGGCGCCAACGACGACTCCGCCCGTAGCCACGCGTGACGACATCCTGCGCGTCCACGCCGAATCGCTCGTTGAGCAGGTGCAGGCCGCCGCCGAGGGAACTCCCCG
Source organism: uncultured Rhodothermales bacterium (assembly GCA_964345285.1). GTDB lineage: Bacteria > Bacteroidota > Rhodothermia > Rhodothermales > Salinibacteraceae > JAAAPH01. The sequence goes on along the minus strand of CAYFQN010000011.1, from coordinate 13,333 downwards.
GCCCAGCGCCCGCCAGTTCGGCCTCGACACGGCCGATGTACCGGTGTTCGACGACATGGATGCGGCCACCCGCGGCCTCGTGGGCGGCACGCTCTACGGCGCCCGATGCATCGCTGAGGGCACGGCGGATCGTGTGCTGCAACTCGGGGGCGGCCTGCACCACGCGCGGCGCGAGTTGGCCTCCGGCTTCTGCGTCTACAACGACCTGTCCGTCGCCATCCACGCCCTGCGTGAGGCGGGCCTGCGCGTGGCGTATCTCGACATTGACGTGCACCACGGCGACGGCGTGCAGTGGATCCACTACCACGACCCCGACGTGCTGACGCTCAGCCTGCATGAGTCTGGCCGCTACCTGTTTCCGGGCACGGGTGGCGTCTCGGAGCTGGGCGACGAGCCGGGCCACGGCCTGTCGTTGAACGTCCCGCTGGAACCATATACCGAGGACGAGAGCTACCGCGAGTGCTTCAATCGCGTCGTGCCATACGCCATCGAACACTTTGCCCCTGACGTGTTGGTGGCACAGTGCGGCGCAGACGCGCACTTCAGTGACCCGCTGGCCGACCTGATGCTGACGACGCCGACGTACGAGCGCCTCTTTCGCCAAATCATAGACCTCGCCGAGACGCACACGCAGGGTCGCCTGCTCCTCACGCTGGGCGGGGGCTATCGCTTCGATGCGACGGTGCGCATCTGGGCCATGCTCTACCTCATCGCCAACGGCCTCGACCTGCCCGATGAGTTACCGGCCGGCTGGCGCGCGACGTGGGAAGCCCGCCTCGACACGTCGCTCACGCCTACCTTGCATGATGCGCCGCAGGACTTCGACGTGCCGCGCCATGACACCATCGCCGAGCAAAACCGCCGCGTCAGCAAGCGGCTGATGGAAATGATCGCCCCACTCTGGTACTAGCGTCCGGACCGATCGGGGCTGTTGACCACCTCGACGGTGACGGGTACCACGCCCTCGCGCACCATGTCAAGCCGGCGGGCCGCGGCATGCGACAGGTCGATGATGCGCCCTCGCACGAACGGACCTCGGTCGTTGATGCGCACGACGACGCTTTGCCCGCCGCCGAGCCGAGTCACCCGTACCCGCGTGCCAAACGGGAGCGACGGATGAGCCGCCGTGAGTTCGTCCGGGTCGTACCGCTCGCCGCTGGCCGTCGTCCGCCCAATGAATTTGTCCGCGTAGTAGCTGGCATCGCCCGTTTGCTCGTCGCCCACGACCGGCGTCATCGCCTCCGCACCGACGCACGCCGTCAGTCCACATAGCAAGAAGAGCACGCTGGCCCTGCAGAGCAACCGCATGGCGGCTTTCGGCGTCGAGTGATTGAGCGTAGAGCGGGTCTCCATACACCACCGGATTCCATGCCCAGTTCCACCGGATCGGGAACCGTACTAACGGCATAAGTCCTTGTACGGCGGACCGGTCTTTGCGCCCTTCCTGGGCAGGGTCCAAAATACCATGAATACGGAGCGGGAGGTGGCGTCCTCGCGCGCGAGGGCGGAACCGCTCTCTTCGCTCCACTTTCAAATTTCCCCGTATCGTTTCTGTTTTACGCTTCGCCCTGCTATGCTTGGTCTCGTTGGCGAAATATCTATTCTGGTCGCGTTTGTCGCTACCGTCCTGTCGGCTTTCGCCTTCTTCCGGGCCGCTCAACGCGAAGCTACGGAGCAGCAGTGGAAACCTGTTGGTCGTGGCGCCTGGTACGGCATGACCGGTGCGCTTGTCCTCGCCTCTGGTATCCTGATGTATCTGATACTCAACCATCAGTACCAGTACGCCTACGTCTATCAGACGTCGTCGAACGACCTCCCGCTCCACTACCTGATCTCGACGTTTTGGGCCGGACAGGAAGGATCGATTATGCTGTGGGCGCTCATGATGTGTGGGGTAGGCATTGCGCTCATCGAAATGGTGAAGCCGCGCTATGAAACGGCTGTGATGGCGGTCGTCGGGTTTAGTCAAGCGTTCTTGCTGTCCATGGTGCTGGGGCTGCACCTCGGCCCGGCGGAGATTGGCTCGTCGCCGTTCAAGTCGCTGGTCGAGGCCTTCCCCGAAGCGCCTATCTTTCAGCAAAACCCTGACTTCATTCCGTCAGATGGCACGGGGTTGAATGACTTGCTTCAGAACCCGTGGATGACGATCCCCCCGCCGGTGCTGTTTGTCGGGTTCTCTGCGATGGTCGTCCCGTTTGCGTTTGCCATTGCTGCCCTGTGGAAGAAACGCTACACGCAGTGGGTGCGGCCCGCGCTGCCGTGGACACTCTTCGGCGTGATGATTCTTGGCGTCGGCATTGCGATGGGCGGCTACTGGGCGTATGTGACGCTCTCCTTCGGGGGGTACTGGGCCTGGGATCCGGTCGAAAACTCGTCGCTCGTGCCGTGGATGATCGGCATCGCCGCGTTCCATACGATGCTCGTGCAGAAGAAAAGCAGCAAAAGCCACAAATCGGCGATTCTGCTGTCCATCCTGGCATACATCTTCGTGATCTACTCGACGTTCCTCACGCGCAGTGGCATCCTGGGCGACACCTCCGTCCACTCGTTTGTGGACCTCGGGCTCTACAACCAGCTGCTGATCTGGATTCTGTCGATCGCTGCGCTGGGCTTTGGCCTGTTCGCCTACCGCTACAAGGACTTGCCCGAGCCCGCCGAGGAGCCTAGGATTCTCTCGCGCGAGTTCATGATTTTCTCCGGGGCGATGCTCTTCACCGCCGCGGCGGCCGTCATCATCCTGGGCACAAGCGCGCCCATCTTGGGCAACATCTTTCGCGATAACCCATCGGCGGTGCCCATTGAGTTCTACAACACGTGGACGCTTCCGCTGGCCCTCGGCTTTACATTTCTGATTGGGCTCGGACAGCTCTTCTGGTGGAATACGATGAGCGTGGACGAGGTGAACCGCGTGCTGCTCAAGCCCATCGCGCTCGCTACGGCGTGCACCATCGGCCTCCTGCTGTTCACGCCGTTCGTGGAGCAGACGGTGACGTTCCAGGCCCCCGCCCCGACGACCGCCGAGCGGATGGGCGCCGAAGCCGGCCTCCTGAGCGGCCTCGGCGACTTCTGGTCGGTGTACGGGCAGGGCCTCCAGCTCCTCCTACTCACATTCATGGGCTTCTTTGCGCTCTTCGGAAACGGGTTCGTGCTGTGGCGGATCGGTCGCGGTAACCCGCGCATGGCCGGCGGCGCCATCACGCACATCGGCTTTGCCGTCCTCATTCTCGGCGTGATCGCGTCGAGCGGGTTCAGCAAGGCGCTGCCGCAGATCGGGCAGATCCAGACCGCCGGCCCGGATGCGCAGGCTCGCGAGAACTTTATCCTGGCGCGCGGCGAGACGCGTACCATCAACGGCTATCAGGTGACGTATGCGGACCGTACCACGACCAACCGTGGGCGCGGCCAGTACATTCTCGACGTCACCGACCCGAAGGGCCGCTCGTACACGCTGCAGCCCATCGCCTACGAAGGCAACAACGGCCAGTGGTTCATGCACCCCGACGTGAAGGCGTTCATGGAGAAGGACATCTTCGCCGCCGTTACGCCCCGCGCCGCCACCGGCGTGGATGACGAAGAAGGCCCGCCAGGCGGTGAGCTCCAGCTGGCGCGCGGCGATTCCACCGTGCTCGGCGACGACCAGTACGCGCTGGCCTTCGAGCGCTTTGCCGTGTTGCAGTCCGGCCCCGGTATGCCTGCCCCGGCCAGTGACGTCCCACAAGAAGTGCGCGACCAGGTGCCCGATGACGCCCAGATGGCAGTGGCCGCTGTGCTGCAGGCGACCAATTTGGAGACTGGAGCGCAGCGCATACTACGCCCCGTGTACCTCGTCATGCAAGACCGGTCCGTTCAGTACATCGAGAACCGCGTGGCCGACTGGGGCCTGACGGTGGCGTTCACGAAGATGGACGTCAACACCGGCAAGGTTAACCTTGCCGTAGAGGGCGTCGACGTGATGCCGGAGGACTGGGTCGTGGTGCAGGCGTATGCGAAGCCGTTCATCAGCCTCGTTTGGCTTGGCATCATCCTGATGACAGGCGGCTTCATCGTCTCGGTCGTGCGCCGCGCGCGGGACGTGCAGTTTGACACGCAGCGCTCAACGTAAGCGGCTGCGTCCCAGCGCGTCGTCCAAGCCACGATGCCCTGCGGACGATGGGGGCCGTCCATGCAACCGCTCTCTTTTTGCGGGAGCGGCTTGACACCGTCCTGTACGATCCGTACCGTGATAAGCACTATGAATCGCATGACGCCTGCCATTGGGATGGATTCGCTGGCTGCCGGCCACACGGCCGATGCCATGCGTCGGGTGTTCTATGCGTTCTCGACGTATTTCTATTTTTACTTTTATCCCTGCACCCAACCCCTGAGCCGGCGAGGACGAACGTAGTGCGTTCGTGACCTGACATTCGAACGATGTTGCCTCAACCCCGCTGGCTCCGGCCGGTGGGGTTTTTTGTTTGGGCATATTTTTGTTCGGGGGCACCGGTCACTACCTGGCCCGCTCGCCTTGCCCACCCCAAACCCTTGAATGCCATTATGTGTGCTTCCCTTGCTACCATCCGCGAACAACTCGACGACGTCGACCAACGCATCATCGACGCACTGGCGGACCGCCAGGCGCTCGTGCGCCGAGCCGCCACGTGCAAAACCAACGGCGACGTGCGCGTCCCCGAGCGTGAGAACGAGGTCCTGACCCGACTGGGCCGCGACGCCGAATCCGCCGATCTGGACCCCGACTTTGTCGAGGCGCTCTACCGCACCATCTTCGACCACTCGGTGCGTACCCAGCGCGCGGTCATCGATGAGCGTACGTCGTCCGCCGAGCCCACCCTGGATGTAGCAGAGACGTCCCAGCGGAGAAACAGTCACCGGAATGGACAGGCGCACCACGGGAGGGTGAATGGCCATGCCGCGCGCAACGGGACGGAAGCCTCGCGGCGCGC
>CAYFQN010000011.1:0-8293 GCA_964345285.1 uncultured Rhodothermales bacterium | reverse complement strand
ACGGGAGGGTGAATGGCCATGCCGCGCGCAACGGGACGGAAGCCTCGCGGCGCGCTACGGCCCAGCCGGCTCCACCGACCCCGCCTGCGTGCACATCGGAGGATGCGCCGTACGCGCTGGTCACGCGGGATTACCAGCCGGAGGACACGACGATCCGAGTGGGCGACGTCGTCATCGGGGGCGAGGCGCCGGTGCTCATCGGGGGGCCGTGCTCGGTCGAGTCGCGCGAGCAGATCATGGCGTGCGCGGAGGCGGTAAAGACCGCCGGCGGCCACATCCTACGGGGCGGCTGCTTCAAACCGCGCACCTCACCCTACTCGTTTCAGGGCCTCGGCTTCGATGGGCTCGATCTGCTGGCCGAGGCCGGCCGCACCTTCGACCTGCCGATCATCACCGAAGTTATGCACCCTGCCGACGTGTCGGGCGTGGCCGAACAGTCTGACATCCTGCAGATCGGTGCGCGCAACATGCAAAACTTCGAGCTGCTAAAAGCGGCCGGACGCTCCCACCGGCCCGTGATGCTGAAACGCGGCATGATGGCAACCATCAGAGAGTGGCTAGCCGCAGCTGAGTACGTGATGGCGCACGGCAACGCGCGGGTGATGCTGTGCCAGCGCGGCATCCGTACATTCGAGACCGCTACGCGCTTCACGCTCGACCTTACGGCGCTGCCCGTCGTTCGCGAACGGACGCACCTCCCGGTCATCGTCGACCCGTCGCACGCTTGTGGGGCGCGGCGCTGGGTAACGCCCCTGGCAGCAGGCGCCCTGGCCGCCGGCGCCGACGGCCTTATGGTGGAAACACATCCCAGCCCGGACGAGGCGCAAAGCGACGGCCCGCAGTCACTCACGTTCGATGGCTTCCGCGCCCTAGGGGCACGCGTGCAATCACCCGTCGCAGTGAGCACCTGAGTCTGTCAATGGCATCGCTCACACTCCACCTGTAAAGATAGCGTGAATCACGAGGCAAATCCGCTGAGGCCCTTGACTCTGACCCGCCACACATATGCGGCTATTTCCCCGTATTTCCCCATTTAATTGCACATATGCGCACCTGTACCGAAAAATATGTGGCCGGAAGCGCTCCCGCTTTCCATATCGTGATCTTGAGCGGACCGTAGAGGCTCCCAGACGGCTGTTTGACACTGGCCAAATATCCACCGTTACTTGGGTGCAGCTTCACAATGCAGTCCGCAGTGCTCTCATGCGCGCCGTCGTTTCACATTGCTTCGTCGTACTACCGCGTAACGCGCGGGTGACCGGCCGGGTACACCCTAATCGGGTGCGTGCTGCCAGTTTTCCTTTTGAAGGGATTGCCACCGAGGGACGGGATGTTCGTGTGCTTGGCCTCGTCCTTCCGCTAATTATTGGGCTCCTTCTTGAGCTTATTCTCACTCCATAAGCCCAAACGGCCAATCCCTCCACACCTCACCGACCACGCACGACGGTATCGCTCAGGGCCAGGGATTGGCCCAAACCACTGAACGATGCCTTCCTCTGTACGCGTTTTCTGCTCCCGATCAGACGCTCGTCCTTGCGTCTGCCTGAAGCACTCCCCGTTGCAACCCCTGCGGCTTGATCGGACGCCCGTCTGCGGATGTAGCATGGTTCAGCCTCTCGTCTGTCCACTAGACCCGTGGCGTGGCCTCACACTCCCGCGCCCGCTGACCCATTAACCCCCGATACGATGCCGACCGACTCAGTTAATGCCCCTGCTAACGGAACGGCCACTGCTGCTTCTACGATGACCGGTGCCGAAATCTTCGTTCACGCGCTCGACGCCGAGGGCGTGGATATCGTCTTCGGCCACCCCGGTGGCGCCGTGATTAAAATCTACGACGCGATGGAGCGCATTCAGCCGGACTTTGATCATGTGCTTGTCCGCCATGAGCAAGGCGGTACGCATGCCGCGGAGGGCTACGCGAAAGCCACCGGTGGTGTAGGTACTGTGCTTGTTACCAGCGGCCCCGGCGCCACGAACACCGTCACCGGCATCGCTGATGCGTACATGGACTCCGTGCCGATCGTCGTTTTCACCGGCCAGGTGCCGACGCACCTCATCGGGAACGATAGCTTTCAGGAGACCGACACGACGGGCGTCACGCGCAGCATCACGAAGCACAACTTCCTGGTGCGCGACGTCAACGAGCTGGCCTCGACGATCCGACAGGCCTATCACATTGCCCGCACAGGGCGGCCCGGCCCGGTCGTCGTCGACATTCCGAAGGACGTGCAGATGGCCGAGGCGTCGTTTGCGTATCCGGAGACGCCCGACCTGGAGGGCTACTCGGTGCCGGGCAAAGGCGCCCCCAAGCAGATCAGCCGCGCGGCCCGCATGATTGAGGAGGCCGAGCGCCCGCTGCTGTACGTTGGCGGCGGCACCATCAACGCCGACGCGCCCGACCACCTGACGAAGCTGGCGCGCAAGACGAACATTCCCGTCACGACGACGCTGCATGGACTCGGTGCCTTTCCCGAAACCGACGACCTGTCACTCGGCTGGCTGGGGATGCACGGGTTTTACCACGCCAACCAGGCCGTGCAACACGCCGACCTCATCATCGCCGTCGGCGCGCGCTTCGACGACCGCGTCACAGGCAAGCTGGACGCCTGGGCACCGCACGCGAAGATTATCCACATCGACATCGACCCCGCGTGCATCTCGAAGAACGTGTATGCCGACTGTGCCATCGTGGGTGATGCCAGTGCCGTCCTGCAGCAACTGCTGCCCAAGGTCCAGCCCAAGGATACCTCGGGCTGGCTCGCCCAGATCGGTGCATGGCGCGAGGAATGCCCGCAGACGTACGAGTCGCACGACAACCAGATCGCTCCGCAGGCCGTGATTGAGCACTTGTATGACCGGACTCAGGGCGATGCCGTAATGATCAGTGACGTGGGCCAACATCAAATGTGGCTCGCCCAGTTCTTCAAGTTTGGGCGGACGCGCTCACACATCACCTCAGGTGGCCTCGGTACGATGGGTTTTGGCCTACCCGCGGCCATGGGCGCCGCCTTCGGCTTGCGCAAACAGAAGCGTGATAACGTCCCCGTGGTGTGCGTGAGTGGCGACGGTGGCTTCGTCATGAATGCGCAGGAGCTGAGCGTCGCCGCCGCGCACGGCTTGCCGCTCAAAATCGCCATCCTCAACAACAATTTTCTCGGGATGGTGCGGCAGTGGCAGTCGCTCTTCCACGAGGACCGCTTTAGCCATACGGATTTGGCCCCTACCAACCCCGACTTTGTCAAGCTGGCCGAGGCGCATCACTGCGTCGGCCTATGCGCTACCCACCCCAACGAGGTCAGCGACGTGATCGACGAAGCGTGGTCCGTCACGGACCGACCCGTGGTGATGGAGTTTCAGGTGCCGAAGGAGAACATGGTCTTCCCGATGGTGCCGGCCGGCGCCGCGACGGGCGACATGATCACCGAGATGTTCAACAAAGACGAGATGGCGCAAGGGGGCTAAAACGGTCAGATGCCCGCTGTGCTCGCCGATGTGCTCGGCTGCGCCTCGCGGCCAATGCTCACTGCGTCCGCATCATGACGTGAGCGCAAGCAAAACATGTCCCCACTGCTCTACGCCAACTGTACCCCCCCCCGCCATGCCCGACGCTGAACAAGACCTCACCAAGCAGCAAATTCTCCGCAAGCGCAAGTTTGGCGAACCAGTCGTTCCCGACGAGGAGACCAAGCAGGCGCACCGACACATCATCTCCGTGAAGCTCACGAACACGATTGGCGCACTGAACCGCGTGACCAACCTGTTCTCGGCACGTGGCTTCAACCTCGAGAGCGTGGCCGTCGGCGAGACGGACGACCCCGAGGTCGCGCGTCTTACGCTGGCCACCACGGGGAACGATCGCATCGTTGCACAGATCACGCGGCAGCTCAACGGCCTCGTCGATACGCTGGAGGTCACAGACCTGACCGGTGCTGAGCACGTCGAGCGCGAACTGTGCCTGCTCAAGGTGCGCTACACGGATGCCTCGCGCTCCGAGATCATGGACCTGAAAGACATCTTCCGATGCCGTGTCGTCAATGTGACGCCAGAGACAATGATCTTGGAAGTGACGGGCCCGACGAAGAAGATCAACGCCTTTGTGGGGATGATGAAACCCCACGGCATCCAAGAGGTGGCCCGCAGCGGCCGCGTGGCCATGCACCGCGCCCTCCGCTACGAAGCGCCCAACCCGCTCGCCTCCAAATCAGACGCGCCCTCGTCGAACGGCACACCCGTCGGCGAGTAGTTCGGCCTCCTGCATTTACTCCCATGACTCCCGCCATCTACTCTTTACCCTCTTCCCCGCCATGCATGTACACTACGAAGCCGATCCATCTCTCATCCGCGACAAGCAGGTCGCCGTCATTGGCTACGGCAGCCAGGGTCACGCGCACGCGCTGAACTTGCACGACAGCGGCGTCGACGTCGCCGTGGGCCTCCGCCCTGGCTCGTCGTCCCGCAGCGAGGCTGAAGCGAAAGGCCTGACGGTGATGGACGTCGCTGACGCCGCGGCCTGGGGCAACGTCGTGATGATCCTCATCCCCGACCAGCACCAGAAAGCCGTCTACGAGTCAGAGATCGCCGCGCACATCACACCCGGCAAGGCGCTCGGGTTCGGGCACGGGTTCAATATCCACTACGGCCAGATCGAACCGCCCGAAGGCGTCGACGTCTTCATGGTCGCCCCAAAATCGCCCGGCCACCTCGTGCGGCGCACGTACACGCAGGGCAACGGAACGCCGTGCCTGGCCGCTGTAGCACAGGACGCCTCAGGCCAGGCGCTCGACCTTGCCCTCAGCTACGCGGACGCCCTCGGCGGCACGCGTGCCGGGGTGATCGAGACGACGTTCAAGGACGAGACGGAGACCGACCTGTTCGGCGAACAGGCCGTGCTGTGTGGCGGCTCGCAGGCGCTCATCGAGGCGGGCTTCGAGACGCTGGTCGAGGCCGGCTACCCGCCCGAGCTGGCCTACTTCGAGTGCCTCCACGAGCTGAAGCTGATCGTCGACCTCTACTACGAGGGCGGCCTGGAATACATGAACTACTCGGTGAGTGACACGGCTGAGTACGGCAATTACACCCGCGGGCCGCGCGTTGTCAACGATGCGGTGCGCACGGAGATGAAAAAGATCCTTGAGGAGGTGCAGTCCGGCCAGTTTGCCGACGAGTGGATCGCGGAGAACAAGGCCGGCGCAAAACGCCTTACTGCCGAACGCGAAACGACAAGCACTCACCCCATCGAACAGGTCGGGCGCACGCTGCGCGGGATGATGCCATGGCTGAAGAGCGAAGACGAGGAAGCAGAAGCGGCGTGAGTATAGGTGGTTGGGGTGCGGGTGGTCGTGCGTTTTCTCATACTCCCACACTCCCATATCCCCATACTCCCAGCACATTTCATGCATCAACCTTCTGAAGTATGTCTCAGCCCTCAACCTATCACATCGCCTGGCTGCCGGGTGACGGCATCGGGCGCGACGTGACGCAGACCGCGCTCGAGGTGATGCGCGCCGTCGCCGACGCGGCCGGCTTTACGCTAACCGTTGACGAGCACCTCGTGGGTGGGGCGGCGCTGGACGCGACCGGCGCGCCGCTTCCGCCCGACGCCCGGACAGCATGCACAACGGCCGACGCCGTCTTTCTCGGCGCGGTGGGCGGACCCAAATGGGACACCCACACGGGCGATCAGCGCCCCGAGGCTGGGCTCCTTGCGCTGCGCACGCTGCTCGGCACGTACGCCAACTTGCGCCCCGTCACCGTGCCGGCGGCCCTGGCCAACGCCTCTCCGCTGCGGCGCGATGTCGTAGCCAACACCGACGTGCTTATCGTCCGCGAGTTGACGGGCGGCATCTACTTCGGCGAACCGAGCGGCCGGATCGGTCATAATGGTGCCCACAACACGATGCGCTACTCGACTGGCGAGGTCGAGCGTATCGCGCACGTCGCCTTCCAGCACGCTCAGCGCCGCGGGGGCCGCGTTACGTCGGTCGACAAGGCCAACGTGCTGGCCGTGTCGCAGCTCTGGCGCGATGTGGTCACTGGCCTGCATCAAGCGGAATACCCCGACGTCGAGCTCAACCATCTGTACGTGGACAACGCCGCGATGCAACTCGTCCGCGACCCGACGCAGTTCGATGTGGTGCTCACCGGCAACCTCTTTGGCGACATCCTGTCCGACTTGGCCGCCACCTTCCCCGGATCGCTGGGGCTGCTCCCCTCGGCGAGCATTGGCGGGGACGTGGGCCTCTTTGAGCCGGTGCACGGCAGCGCGCCCGACATCGCCGGTCAGAACGTCGCCAACCCAATCGCGGCTATCCTGAGCGGCGCCCTGCTGCTCGACGAACTCGGCGCATCGCAGGCGGCCTCGGCCATCCGCACCGGGGTGCAGGGCGCACTGGATGATGGCGCGCGCACGGCCGACCTCGCCCGCGACGGCCAGCAGCACGTATCGACCGCCGAGATGGGAGACCACATTACTGCGCATGCCCTCCGCGCCGTACCCGCAGCCCCCTCTTCCCTATAGCCCGTGCTTCTCTGGTTGTCCTATGCCTCATCGCCCGTCCCTTCGACTTACCAAGCGCTCGGTGCAGGCTACTCGACCCGCGCCGGGCGCGCCTCGCGACACTTCCCTTTCCCCCGACTGTGTTCTACCCGACGTTCCATGACTGACCAAATTACAATTTTCGACACCACGCTTCGCGACGGCGAGCAAGCCCCCGGCGCGTCGATGACTGTTGATGAGAAGATCCGTATTGCTCACCAGCTCGCCCACCTTGGCGTGGACGTATTGGAGGCTGGCTTTCCCATCTCCTCGCCGGCCCAGGCCGAGGCCGTGCGCCGCATCGTCGCTGAGGTCGACGGCCCGGTAACCTGCGCCCTCGCTCGCACGAAGGAGGACGACATTCGCGCCGCCGGCAAGGCCCTCGCTGACGGCCCAGAGGCCCGCATCCACACGTTCATCGCCACGAGCGACGTCCACATCAACGCCAAGTTCAGCGGTGCGCGATTTGGCCACACCCTCGCGGAGAAACGACAAGCCATCCTTCGCATGACGCAAGACGCCGTGCAGCAGGCCCGCACGTATACGGACGACGTCGAATTCAGCGCCGAGGACGCGGGCCGGACGGACAACGGCTTCTTGCGCGAGGTGGTACTCGCCGCCGTTGATGCCGGCGCGACGACCATCAATATTCCCGATACAACAGGCTACTGCCTCCCCGATGAGTATGCTGCCATGTTCGAAGTCGTCCGTAAGGCGTTGCCTGATCCTGATGCTGTGACGCTGTCGACGCACTGCCACGACGACCTCGGCCTGGCCGTCGCCAACTCGCTGGCCGGGGTGAAGGCCGGGGCGCGGCAGATCGAGTGCACGATCAACGGCATTGGCGAGCGGGCTGGCAATGCAGCACTCGAAGAGGTCGTGATGGCCCTTCGGGTCCGCGGCGATCGCTATGGAGTGCGCACCAACATCAACACGCAACAGCTCACCGCCACGAGCCGGATGGTGGCCGCAGCGTCGGGCTTCCCCGTCCAGCCGAACAAAGCCGTCGTGGGCCACAACGCGTTCAGCCACGAGGCGGGCATCCATCAGCACGGCGTGCTCAAGGAGCGCGAAACGTACGAGATCATGCGCGCCGAAGACGTCGGCCAGGACGCCGAGCAGATCCGGTTGGGCCGCCACTCCGGTCGCCACGGCCTCTTCCGTCGCCTCAACCAGTTGGGACTCAATGTGCCCGACGACGAGCGCGCGGCGGTCTACCAGCGATTCGTCGACCTGGCCGATCGCAAAAAGGAAGTCTTCGACGAGGACCTGCGCCGCCTCGTCGACGCTCCTGCCAACGGAGACAGCGCGCCGCCCACGTACTTCGAACTCGACCACGTGGCCGTATCCATCGGCACCGACCATGCGCCTGAGGCCACGGTCCGTATCCGCCATACACGCGGCGGAGCCGTCCGCGAAGAGCAGGCATCTGGCGACGGTCCTGTAGATGCCATCTATCGCGCCGTCGACCACGCCGTACAGGAGCCTCATACGCTCGTCGACTACTCGATTCGTTCGATCTCCGAAGGGGCCGACGCCCAGGGCGAAGTCAACGTGCGCGTTCGATTCGGCGAGCACACGTTCGATGGAAGCGCCCGCGGCACGGATGTGATCCATGCCTCGGCCGCCGCGTATGTCGACGCACTGAACCGCCTCGCCGCCTTCCGCGCGGATGACACCGCCGTGCAGTTCGTCACCGACGGCATCATGCAAGCGTTTAACGGAGAATAATCGAGACCGGAAGAAAGGGGCATG
>CAYFQN010000010.1:9381-30608 GCA_964345285.1 uncultured Rhodothermales bacterium | reverse complement strand
ATCGAACATCTACTCGTCGGGTGGGGCGTAGGGCGACATGCGCTGCTGCCGAAACGTGATGGGCACCACGCCCTCGCCGGGTGCCCCGATCTGGACGAGCGTCCATGCCGGATCGTACTCCTGGATAAACTGCTGCAACTGCGCGAACCGCGCGTCGGGCGTCAGGTCGGCGCTCAGGTGCAGCGTCTCGATGCGATACTGCATGAGATGCCGTTTGCCACCGACGGTGACCTCCAACTCCAGCGTCTCGCCGCCGGCGGGCATCGGAACGGGAATACACACTTGGTCCATAACGACAACCTGAATGGTGGGAGAGCTATTCGGTGCGGAGGGCCGTAGCGGGGTCGGTGCGAGCGGCGCGGACGGCATGGTAGCTCACGCTGAGGCCGGCAATGGCAAGCGCCACAACGGCCGTTACCACGAAGGCGAACGGGCCGATCTCCACGCGGTAGGCAAAGTCTTGCAACCAGCGTTGCATGCCCCAGTACGCCATTGGCGCGCCCAGCAGGAGCGCGACCCCTACGAGGAGCGCAAACTCCTTCGACAGCAGCGCGACGACGCTACCCAGCGAGGCCCCGAGCGCCTTGCGGATGCCAATTTCCTTCGTCCGGCGCTGCGCAGCAAAGGCGGCCAGTCCAAACAGGCCGAGGCATGCCACCAGGATGGCGATGCCTGCAAACACCGTGAAGATGGTAGCGAGCCGCTGCTCAGAGCGGTACATGGCATCGAATTCGTCGTCGAGGAAGGTGTACTCGAAGCGTGTCTCAGGTGCCGCCCGGGCCATCACATCCTCCACGTGGTCCACTCCTGCCCCGATGCCGTCCGGGTCCAGCTTGGCCGCCAGGATCCCGCTCGACGACGAGAATCGATCGGCCTCCATCTGCAGCACGACGGCTGACAATTCACTGCGGAGCGACTCGATGTGAAAGTTCTCTACCACACCCACCACTGCACCCATCGGGGCGTCCGAGTTGCGCCCGAACGTGAACGGTTTGCCCACGGCGGCCTCTACCGTCCAGCCCATCGCCTTTACGGCCGCCTCGTTGAGCACGTACGCCTGCATGCGGTCCGCCGCGCGGTCGGCCGAGAAATCGCGCCCTGCGATCAGGTTGAGGTTCAGCGCATCGATATAGTCGACATCGACCTGAGCCGGGCGAACCGACACGGTCTCTCGTTCGGTCTGCTCTTCGGGCGATAGGTCTTCGGAATCGACCGAAAACGACACGTTGAATCCACCCGGCATGGCATCGCCAACCGTCGCCTGCTGAACGGACGGGTGGTTCAACACTTCGTCTTTGATGGACCGCTTTCGCTCTTCGCTTAGCTGCCGTATCGGCACGGTCATCACCTGTTCGCCACTGAAGCCCAGATTCTTGGTCTGTACGTAATGAAGCTGCTGGTAGATAACGGTCGTTGCTAAGATGAGGCCGGCCGACACGGCAAACTGCGTGATGACGAGCCCCTTACGGAGCCAGCCGCCGCTACTTGCTATGCCCCCCGCAGTGCCCCGCAACACACGGACGGGCCGAAACCGAGATAGCACGAGAGCGGGATAGGCGCCCGCCGCTACACTCACGAGCAGCACGAACACAGCCAGCCCCGCCAGCGCTGAGAGATGGCGGGGCGTCCATAGCACCAGCTCCTTGCCGAACAGCGCGTTGAAGGCGGGCAGTGCGAGCGCCACGAGCAGCAATGCCACCCCCAGCGCCATCCCACTCAGCAGCGCCGTCTCACCCAAGAACTGCCCGACGACCTGGCCACGCTGCGCGCCGATCGTCTTGCGCACACCAATCTCTTTGACGCGCTGACCGGCCTGTGCGGTGACGAGGTTGACGTAATTGATTGCAGCGATGCCCAAGATCAATACGGCAATGATCCCAAACAGGTAGACGTACTGCCGCTGCCCGTTGAAGCCGTCCGCTTCGTAGAACCCCGACATGTAGAGCTCTGGTAGCGGCAGCGCCACGGCCTCGAAGGGGTTGCGGTTGGTATCGGTGATCCGTTCGCCCACCGCTCGGTTTACCTGTTCTGCGAACGCGGTTGGCGCCTCGGGCTGATGAAGCCGCACGTACGTATGATACGTGAGCGTGCCCCACGAGGCCCGCTGCCGCTCGCTCGGCGGATCGAGCGCACGGGGCATGACCAGATCGAACTGGACCGTCGAGTTGGGCGGCACGTCGCGCGCGACCCCCGTCACCGTCACGGGCTCGTCGATGTCCGAGATGGCGAGCGTGCGCCCCACCGGATCCGCCTCGCCAAAAAGCGCCTTGGCCGTGGACGCCGTGATGACAACACCGGTCGGCTCGTCCAGCGCCGTCGCCGGGTTACCGCGCTCCAAAGGAAACGAGAAGACGTCGAAGAAGGTGGAGTCGGCGACAATCACACGCTGCTCACGACCCGGCGCGTCGCTGTCGGGGCGGCTGATGGTCCGGGTGGTGCCTTCTTGCGTCCGGACGACAGCCTCGACGGCGGGCACCTGGTCGGCAATGGTCGTGGCCAGAGGATAGGGCGTGTAGCGGCTCTGCCCGAAGAAGTCATCCTCGAACCCCATGACCAGGATTTGATCGGCGGCCTCGTGGAAGGCGTCGTAGCTAAACTCATCGTCGACGTAGAGGCCGATGAGCAGGCACGCCGCCATGCCCACCGCCAGGCCCAGTACGTTGATGGCCGTGTAGCCCGGATACCGCTTGAGGGCACGGAGGGCGATAGTGAGATAATTTCGCAGCATGAGCGAGCAAGGGGGAGCAGAGAGGATCAGGCCGCCGGTTGGTGCGCGACGAACAGGCACAGATTAATGATACGCAATCGATATTCCATCCGGACTCAGCATCGTTTCCGCGGTCTCTGCGCCGATTCCGCCGCGTCGCCTGTGCGATTTCGCACGCCAGGCTGTGCGCCAGCGCGCACTGGAGAGCGGCAGGTCTGGACGTCGCACGGACCACGCTTGCTCACTGGGTACTTTCCTCACTGGGTACTGACGCACTTATGGATACTGATGTATCTTCACTAGGTCGGTGCACGTCCGGTGTCGCAAGGGCCATAGCGATACCGCCCTGCCCACCGACGCGCTGCCCCTCAGGCACTGCGACCCAGACGGTGGCGCCCCGCGCGGATCGGCAGCATGACGCGAACTGAGATCCACACAGTGGCCCTGGATATCATGTCATGTGGTCGATACATTGCACCGCTGCGTCCCGTCGAATCCTGCAACCCTCCGACCTGCTATGTTCCGACCCGTTGCCCTCATTCACGTCGTTGCCAGCCTGCTGCTGACGGTCGGCCTCGCCGTTGAGCCCACTACGGCCCAATCGATAGACAACGCCAAACTGGAGGCGATGGCGCCGCGCGCGATTGGCCCAGCCGGCATGAGCGGCCGCGTCACCGCCATCGAAGCGGTCGTCAGCAATCCCGACATCGTGTACGCCGGCACGGCCTCCGGCGGCCTCTGGAAGTCAACAGACGGCGGAACGACCTGGGATCCCATCTTCGACGAGCAGCCCGTTCACTCGATTGGCTCGATCGCCATCGACCAGGACAACCCGGATGTGGTCTGGGTCGGCACCGGCGAGGGCAACCCGCGCAACAGCCAGAACGCGGGCGACGGCGTCTTCCGCAGCATGGATGGCGGGCGCACGTGGACGCGCGTCGGCCTCCGCGGTACGCGCAGCATCCACCGCCTGCTCATCCACCCGGACGATGCCGACGTCGCGTACGCCGGCGCGCAGGGCGCCACGTGGGGCCCGACGCCCGAGCGCGGCGTCTATAAGACGACCGACGGCGGCGCCAACTGGGAGCAGATCCTGTTCGTGAACGACACGACGGGCGTAGCCGACCTCGTGATGGACCCGCAGAACCCGAACAAGCTGATCGCCGCGATGTGGCAGTATCAGCGCTGGCCGTACTTCTTCGAGTCGGGCGGCCCGGGCTCGGGGCTGTACATGACGTTCGATGGCGGCGCGTCGTGGGATGAGCTCACGACCGAGAACGGCCTGCCGCCGAAGCCGTGGGGCCGCATCGGCCTGGCCATCGCGCCGAGCGACCCGAGCCGCGTGTACGCCTACGTCGAGTCCGAAGACAACGCGCTCTACCGCTCGGACGACGGGGGCCACTCGTGGCAGCGCGTCAACAGCAACATGGGCGAAATCGGCGGGCGGCCGTTCTACTACGCCGATCTGCGCGTGGACCCGGCCAACGAGAACCGGGTCTACAGCCTCCACTCCATCGTGACGGTCAGCGAGGACGGCGGCGAATCGTTCGAGACGCTCGTGCCCTACGCCGGCGTCCACCCCGACCATCACGCGTGGTGGATCCACCCAGACGACCCGAGCCTCATTTATGAAGGCAACGACGGCGGGTTCTACATCTCGCGCGACCGGGGCGCAAACTGGCGCTTCGTGGAAAACCTGCCGCTCGCGCAGTTCTACCACATCAATGTTGACATGGCAACGCCCTACCACGTGTACGGTGGCATGCAGGACAACGGCTCGTGGCGTGGGCCAAGCGCCGTATGGCGCAATGGCGGCATCCGCAACACGTACTGGCAGGAGGTGGCCTTCGGCGACGGCTTCGACGTGGTGCCCGACCCGCAGGATGCCACGAAGGGCTACGCCATGTCGCAGGGGGGCAACCTCGTCTACTACGACAGCGAGACGGGCCACCAGCGCTTCAGCAAACCCACGCCTCCCAACCCGGACACGGACCTCCGCTTCAACTGGGACGCGGCCATCGCGCAGAGCCCGCATGACCCGGCCACCCTCTACTACGGCAGCCAGTTCGTCCACAAAAGCACGAACCGCGGGCACACGTGGACCATCATCTCGCCCGACCTGACGACGGACAATCCCGAATGGCAACGCCAGCTCGAAAGCGGCGGCCTCACGTACGATGTCACCAACGCCGAGAACTACACGACCATCACCGCCATCGCCCCGAGCCCCGCGCAGGAGGGCGTCCTCTGGGCCGGCACGGACGACGGCAACCTGCAGATCAGCCGTGACGGCGGCACCTCGTGGACGAACGTGATCGACAACATCGATGGCGTGCCCGAGCACACGTGGGTGAAGCAGATCCGCACGGCGCGCCGTAATCCGGGCGAGGCGTTCGTCGTCTTCGACAACCACCGCCGCAACGATTGGACGCCGTACGTCTACCACACCACGGATTACGGCGCCAGTTGGGACCGCCTCGTGGACGAGGACGACGCCCGCGGCTATGCGCTCTCGTTCGTGCAGGACCCGCGCGCGCCGAACCTGATGTTCGTCGGCACCGAATTCGGGCTCTACGTCAGCCTAGACGGCGGCGAGTCGTGGAATCAATGGACCAACGGCTTCCCCACGGCGTCGGTCATCGACTTGCAGATCCACCCGCGCGAGCACGATCTCATCATTGGCACGTTTGGGCGCTCGGCCTACGTCCTCGACGACATCCGCCCGCTCCGCGCGATGGCCCGCGCGGGGACTGACCTGCTCGACGCGCCGCTGCACCTCTTTGATGCGCCCGATGCGTACCTCGCCTCCTACAACGAGGCCTCCGGCACGCGCTTTATCGGCGACGCGGAGTTCGTGGGCGAGAACCGTCCGTACGGCGCGCTCCTCTCGTTCGTCGTCAACCCGCCCGAGGGCGAGGGCGCCGAGCTGCCCGAGGAGATCACCCTGCAGGTCGTCAACGCGGTGGGCGACACGATCCGCACCATGATGGTGGACGACCTCCAGCCCGGCATCAACCGGACGTCGTGGAACCTCCGCCGCAAAGGCGTCCGCTACCCGACGCAGCCCGAGCCCGATGAGGAGGATGCCGAGGAGCCAACCGGCCCGCAGGTGATACCCGGCACATACACCGTCGTGCTGAGCCACGGCGAGCACACGGCCTCGACGGATGTGCGCGTGCGGATGGACCCGCGCATCCCTATCGACCGGAGCGCGCTGCAGGCCCGACAAGACATGATGGATCGCTTCATGGGCCTCGTCGAAGACGCCACGGGGGCGGCGGACCGGCTGCGTGACGCGGAGGAAACGATTGGCGTCGTGGAAAGCCACCTGACGGACCACCATGGGCCGAGGGCTGACTCTCTCCGTGCGCAGAGCACAACCATGCGCGACTCAATCACGGCGCTGATGGAAGGCTTTACTGGCCGCGACGACGTGCAGGGCATCCGCCGGGACCCGTCCATCGTGACGG
Source organism: uncultured Rhodothermales bacterium (assembly GCA_964345285.1). GTDB lineage: Bacteria > Bacteroidota > Rhodothermia > Rhodothermales > Salinibacteraceae > JAAAPH01. The sequence continues at coordinate 24,431 of CAYFQN010000010.1, read as the reverse complement.
CGCATCTGTACACGGTGTCGCGCTACCTGCAGTCCGCCTTCGACGCGCCCGAACAGCCCGAGCAACGGGCCATGCAGCACGCCGCCGTGCGGCTCCAACAGGCCATCGACACCGTCAACGCCTTCTTCGCGGACGAGTGGCCGGCCTACCGGAGCGCCGTCGAGGAGGCGGACCTGCCCCTCTTCGAAGACTACGAGCCACTGCAGATGGGTCAGTAGTACCGTTTCTGTTTCAACAGGTCGGGGTCTCGCGAGGCCTCGTCCATCACCTCCCGCCGTGGATCCTGCGTGTGAACGTTCGGACGTTCAACGTCAAAAGTTCAACGTCAAACGGTTGTATGCCTCGGCCCAAGACCGCGACGAGAGCACGTCCGGGGGACTCCCGACCTGATCATTTGGAAACGTTGTACACTCCCTCGGAGCGCATGAACGGAGCAGGGCTGCCCGTCACGGCGGCGAGCAGCCCGTTTCATTTTCAGGATCTGCGTCGGTATGGGACGTGCGCTCAGTCGTCGGCCGGCGCCCAGCGCGTCATCGCTTCGGCCACCACGCGGTCGTCGCCGGCGCGCTGGACGCGGTGAAGGAACCGGCCCTCCTCCTGCTGTAGCTGTGTCACAACGGCCTGGCCGAACGTCGTCTCGGCGCGAAACTGGATGTCGATGTCCGCCGGCTGCTGATGGAGTAGCACCGACTCGGGGGCGGCCTCTAGCGCCCACTCGATGTAGCGGACGTTGTTGACGTGCTGGTTCAGGTCGAGATCGCTGAAGCGCACATCGAACCGCCGCTCGCGATCGACGCGATCGAGCGTCGGCACACGGCGGTTGTCAAACGCGATAGGACGCGGCCGGTCGGGCGTGTCAATGTCCTGCAGCGCCTCGGGGAGGCGCGTCGGGCGGCGGCGTTCCACGTCGATCACAGCCCACGCACTGGTCCCCTGCGCTAGCGGATCACCGTCCGCGTCGCGCAGCACGAACTCGCGCGTGGCATACATCCCGTCGACGCCCGAGGGCCACGTCTCCACCGTCACGGTGCGGTGCCATGCAGGGTAGCGGTCGACGGCGATGCGCAGCCGCATCAGCACCCAGGCCGTGCCGCGCTCCAGCATCGCACCGCGCGAGAAGCCGAGCTCCTCCGCGTGATTGCCGGCCGCCTCCTGAAAATAGTTGCACAACGCCTGGATCGCCGCTCGCCCGTGCGGGGCCACGTCGTACGAGCGCACGCGAAACGTCTCAGTCCAAGGGGCAATCGGATCGGCCATGGGGGCATTCTGAGCATCAGATGGATGGACACACCGCGCCCCTGTACGGATGGACTGGCGGGTGGATTCAGCGCGCGTCGATGAGCTGGCCGGCCACCTGCTTAAGATCGGGCCCGACGATATTGGGGGCCGGCCCGAGGGGGGCGAGCAGCTTGCCCGAGCGCGCCACAAACGCGGCGGACGCCCCGGCCTGCAGCGCCCCCGTTACGTCCCACGCATGCGCAGCCACCATACACAGCGCCGCCCTCTCCACATCGAGCTGCTGGGCGGCCATGTGATAGGGCTCTGGCGCGGGCTTCAGGCGCTGTACGGCATCGGCCGAGAGGAGGGCATCGAAGAAGCCGTCGAGGTCGGCGTGCACCATCTGGGCGCGGAGGACGTCGGGCGCACCGTTGCTGAGCGCCGCCATCCGAAACCCCGCAGCCTGCAGCCGCTCCAGGCTATCGACGACCTCCGGATGCGGCGGCAGCCGGCGCATCGCGTCGAAAATGCGGGAGCGGTCCGTGGCAGAAAGTGCCACGCCGCGCCGAGTAGCCACCAGTTGCAGCGCCGTCCGCCCGATCGCGTTAAAGTCCGCGTACGGCCCGGTGATGGTCGAGACGAGCGCCGAGCGGAGCACCTGCCGAAACCACTCACCCCGCGCCTCGGCGTGTCCAAAGACCCGTTGGAATGGCGCATCGAGCCCGCTCAGGTCAAGGAGCGTTTCGTTGACGTCGAACACGAGAACCGGCAGCATAAAGTTACGGGTGGTGTGTCGTGCGAGAGAGTAGCGGGGGACGGCGGGACGCGCGGAAGGGAGAGACGACCTGGACCTGACGAGCGCACCTAGCGCCACCCGTCGCGCAGCTTGTCGGTGATCTCGTCTTTCGCAGCGTCCACGTCATCGTACTGCCGCATCTGCCACACCAAAAAACTGCCCGCAAGAAGGGCCGCGGCGCCCATCACCCCGGCCCGATCATATGCGGTATCTGTGATCAGAAAAAAGAGCGCTAGGCCGCCCGCGACGACGAACATGACCAGGTACTTGAGAAGCGATGGGTTTTTCTCTTGGCGCGAGTAAAACATAGTACAGATTGTGAATCGGTTGGGCCGAGTAGTCCCAACGCCACTCAGCCGGCCTCGGTTCGAACACCCCGGATGTCGGCGCTGTGGCCACCGGTACAGCTGCCCCCCTTCGTGAGCTTGTTGAACTCATTCCACGTAGTTTGCGCCAAGAGGACACGTAGCGACACGGGTTCCAACTCGTCGACACGTAGCGGGCTGATCGCGAAGGCTGCATCGGCACCCGGCATTTGCCATCCCTTTTTGCTATCTTCACACCCCGCCGCTTCCTGCTACAGCACATTGCCCTCATGCATTCACGCCTCCTCGTCGTTGCCTTCCCGCTGCTCCTGCTCTTCATCGCCGCCGACGCCGCCGGTCAGGCGCGCAAAGCGCTCGTCGGCGGTACGCTCATCGACGGGTACGGCGGTGCGCCCATCCACGACAGCGTGATTCTCGTCGAAGGCGAGACGATCACAGCAGTCGGCCGTGAGGGCGCCATCGACATTCCGTCAGATGCAGCCATCATCTCCACGGAGGGCATGACGGTCCTTCCGGGCTTGTGGGAGATGCACGCCCACCTCATGCTCGTCGGTCACAGCGACTACGACTACTGGCACTCAACATACACAGGCGACGCGCTATCTGAGACCATCATGCCAGCGGCTGCCGAGCAGCTACTGCACGCTGGTATCACAAGCGCTCGTGACCTCGGCGCGCCGCTGGAACAGATCCTGACCGTGCGCGACCGGGTCGATGCAGGTCAGCTACCCGGCCCGACGCTGTACGTCTCCGGCCCCTTCTTGCAAGACGAGCCATACCCCGGCACAGAGGCCTATCGCTGGGGCATCGACGGCGTAGACGACGCACGTGATACGGTGCGCCGCCTCGCCGACGCCGGTGTCGACTTTATCAAGCTGGTTGATCAGGACCGGATAGCGATGGACGCGGTTCGTGCCCTGGTTGAGGAAGCCCATGCGCACGGGTTACCCGTCGTGGCGCACAGCCACCGGCCCGAAGAGATCCGGCGCGGCCTGGAAGCGGGCGTCGACAACTTTGAGCACACGGGCCTCGCCACCGCGCCCGCCTATCCGGACGACGTGATGGCCATGCTCAAAGACGCCACGGCGCAGCGCCCCGTCTTCTGGACGCCGACGCTCAGCCCACTTCTGCTGTTCGAGGACACGCGCGATCATCCCGAGCGCATCGACGATCCCCGCTGGCATCGCGGCCTGCCTGACTCGGTGGTGGCTGACGTACGCGCCTCGCTCGCGGAGCCCGGCCAACTGCCGTACTACCAACTCATGCCGCAACGCCGACCTACCCTCCAGCGCAAGTTTGACCAGTTGGACCAGAGCGGCGCCATCCTGCTCATTGGGACGGACAGCGGCGTGCCCCTCAACTTCCATAGCGATGCCACATGGCGCGAGCTGGACTACTGGGTGAACACATTCGGTGTTGACCCCATGGATGCCATCCGTGCAGCCACCTACTGGCCGGCCGTGATGATGGGCGTTGAAGATGAGGTCGGCGCCATCGCGCCCGGCATGAACGCCGACATCATCGCCGTGCGCGGCAACCCGCTACGCCACATCGGGCTGCTACAAGATGTCGACCTCGTGATGAAGCACGGCGAGCGCGTGAAATGACATCGCCGTGCTTCCGCCCGATGAGACCTGGCGTCAAACCTGATCCGCCCCTACCTGATCGGCGGGCTGGGGGACGTCTTTGCGGCGGATGCTGGTCTCCTTCTTCGTGCGCAGCGTCGTGGTGATGGCGAGGCGGTGAGCTGTCGGGCGTCTCTTAGAGCGGGCGCGACGAGTTGGCTTACGGAAAAATGGTTTCATAATGGGTACCAGATGGAAAAGTGAACGGATGAATGTTCGCCTGCTCACTCCGGCAAAGCGGACGCCAGAAGCCGGCGCGCAGCGCGCGGCGTAACCGGTCCATCACATGGAAGCGGTCCCTTCGCCGAGCTTTCGCTCCCCCTTCACCGCCCCCTCATGGAGCGGCCCAGCGCGGCGCGACGACCTGTCACGGCGGCCGGCCGTCGCGCACTTTGTCAGGTACGATGTGCACGCGTTCCGGTAAGATCGCCCGGCCAGGGAGCACGAAACCGGCACATCGCAGAGGTCACGGCGTGGGTCCCACTCAGGCGTAACGAGTTCGTTTCATTGGAACACTGGTTGTCGTAGGGAGGCGCTCGTGTCGACAGGGTGGATGTTCACAAGGCGCCAATGCATGCAGCCTTACCCGCCCCTCCCTCGCACCAACCCAACGCTCCCATGACCCCTCTCCGTAGTGTTTCTCTCAACGCTTCCCGGTCGGCCCGTGCCGGCTGGTGGACCGGACTGATTGCGGCGTTGCTCGCGATGGCCCTCGTCTCCGCAGGCTGTGACAGCAACGGCGGCATGGACGACCCGCCGCCGCCAACAGAGGAACCGACCATCCTGGACCTGGCCTCCGACAATGACGATCTCAGCACGCTGGCCACGGCCCTGGGCGCAACCGGCCTGGACGCGACGCTGGACGACCGCGACGCCACCTTCACCGTCTTTGCTCCCGCCGACGCCGCGTTCGCCCCCTACGACGTCGACGTCCTCGTCAATAACCCCGATCTCCTCAGCGACGTGCTCGGCTTCCACGTCGTGCAGGGCGCTGCCGTCTTCGCCGGGGACCTCAGCGACGGCGACACGTTCACCACCGTCCAGGGCGATGAGGTCGAAATCGCCATCGAGGGCGGCACCGTCTTCGTCGAGGGCGCCCGGGTGACCACCGCCGACGTGGAGGCGGCCAACGGCGTCGTCCACGTCATCGACGACGTGCTGCTCACCAACCGCACCGCCGGCGAGCGGCTCCTCGTCACCACTGCCACCGCTTCGCTCTACGGCGCCATTGAGGACGCGGGGCTGACCGATGCCTTCAACAATCCCGACAACGCGTGGACCACGTTTGCGCCCAGTGGCGACGCGTTCGCTGCAGCTGACCTGAGCGGCTTCACCGGCGAGGAGATCCAGGCCGTCCTGCAGTACCACACGCTCGATGGGATCACCGACTCCGCAGCGCTCTTGCAGCTGCTCGCCGACAACGGCGGCACGGTGGCCGTCCCGACCAACCAGGGCGAGGACCTGACCATCACGCAGCAGGACGAAACGACCATCACGTTCAACGGCGATCAGGCGACGCTCGACCTCGACCGGGTGGACCAGCGCGCGAGCAATGGCATCATCCACCTGATCGATGGCGTGCTCCTGCCGCCGAGCCTGGGCGAGATGCCCGAGCCGACCATCGCCGACATCGTCGCCGAAAACGACGACTTCTCGACGCTGCTGGCTGCGGTTGATGCCGCCGGCCTGACCAGCGCACTGGCCGACGAGAGCGCCTCGCTAACTGTCTTTGCACCCAACGACGACGGCTTTGCGCCCATCAACACGGACAACCTGCTCGCCGACAATGCGGCGCTCGCCGACGTGCTGCAGTACCACGTGGTCGACCAGGAGATCTTCGCCAGCGACCTCAGCGACGGCGATAACGCCGTGACCACGCTCTCGGGCGATGAGCTCACCGTCACCGTCGACGGGGACGACATCTTCGTCGAAGGCTCGCAGGTGATCCAGACCGACATCGAGGCGGGCAACGGGGTGATCCACGTGCTCAACCGCACGCTGCTGGGCAACCAGAACCTGGCGAACGTCGTGCAGTTCACGGCCGAGACGGAAGCGCTCTTCGGCGCAGTGGCCGACGCCGGCCTGGCCGATGCCTTCGTCAACGCGGACGACTGGACGCTCTTCGGGCCGAACAACGACACGTTCGCCAGCGCCGACCTGAGCGGCTTCACCGACGAAGAAATCCAGGAGATCCTGCAGTACCACGTCTTCCCGGATGCCATCACGTCTTCCAGCGACCTCCTGCAGCTGCTCGCCGACAACGGCGGCACGGTGACGCTCACCACGCTGCAGGGCGAAGACCTGACCATCACGCAGCAGGACGCCTCAACGATCGTTTTCAACGACGACCCGAACGACGGCCCGCAGGCGATGCTGGACCTCAGTAACCTTGACTACGTCGGCAGCAACGGCATCCTGCACGTGATCGACGGGCTGCTCGTGCCCCCGAGCTTGACCGCGCCGACCATCAGCGGCATCGTGGCGGGCGGCGATAGCTTTACGACGCTGGCCACGGCCCTGGGCGCAACCGGCCTGGACGCGACGCTGGACGACCGCGACGCCACCTTCACCGTCTTTGCTCCCGCCGACGCCGCGTTCGCCCCCTACGACGTCGACGTCCTCGTCAATAACCCCGATCTCCTCAGCGACGTGCTCGGCTTCCACGTCGTGCAGGGCGCTGCCGTCTTCGCCGGGGACCTCAGCGACGGCGACACGTTCACCACCGTCCAGGGCGATGAGGTCGAAATCGCCATCGAGGGCGGCACCGTCTTCGTCGAGGGCGCCCGGGTGACCACCGCCGACGTGGAGGCGGCCAACGGCGTCGTCCACGTCATCGACGACGTGCTGCTCACCAACCGCACCGCCGGCGAGCGGGCGACCGTGACGAGCGCCTTCAGCATCCTGGCTGACCTGGTGGGCGAGGCCGGCTTGGCCGAGGCGCTGAGCGGACCGGGGCCCGACGGCGAGGACGGCCTCACAGTCTTTGCCCCGACGAACGAGGCCTTCCTGGCGGCCCTCGATGCGAACGACAATGGCGTGATCGATGGCAGCGAGATCCCGAGCAATGCGGCAGACATCCTCCAGTACCACGTGCTGGACGACGTCTTCTTCGCGACCGACGTGCCGACGATGGAGACGGCCTTGCCCACACTCGAAGGCTCGGACGTGACCGTGGTGCGCAGTGGATCGGAGGTAACCATCAATCCGAATGCGGACAATGCCAGCGTCATCGCGCCGGATGTGGAGGCGTCGAACGGCGTGATCCACGGCATCGACACCGTGCTCAGCCTGCCGAGCCAATAAGCGGCACCGACGTGGCTTCCCGCCCGCCCTGCCGGATTGCCGTGGCAGGGCGCGGGACCTCCAGGCACACGCGCCGGGCCCGTCTCCTCTGCGGGGACGCGGCCCGGCGTGCGGTGCAGGGGCGAGACGCGATGCTTTCAACCCACGCATCGCTCAACGCACACCGCTCAACGCACACCGCGGGTTACCTTACTTTGGTCAAGGCGCGTGACGCCCCGGAGAGGGAGCGCCGTTTCTGGGAGACCGTTTGCAATCGATGACCTCTTCACCCTTTACGTCGGAATCCTCGCCCATGAGTGAGCCGCCTGCTCGCCCTGCCAGCCCCGACGACGATGCCGCTAAGCCGCAGGCCGCGGAGGCGTCGCTCGACGAATTGCAGCAGCGGCTCGGCCAATCCGACCGAGACGCCTTCGAGCAGTTGTTTCGCCGCCTCTCTCAGCGCGTCTTCCGGTTCGTGCGGGGCATGGTGTCCTCCGATGCGCTTGCATACGACATCACGCAGGATACCTTTGCCAAGCTCTGGTCGGTGCGCGAAGACGTGTCAGCCGTGGATTCGCTGGTGGGGTACATCTTCCAGATGGCGCGCCACCGCGTCTACAACACGCTGCGTGACGAGCGCGTGCGGCGCAGTAATGAGGAGATGCTGCAGCATGGAGAGCTCGGCACGCCCCCGACAGCTCCCGACGACGCACTCGACGCCGAGCAACTGCGCGACCTGTTAGACCGTTGGATTGCTGACCTCCCCCGCCGCCAGCGCGAGGCGCTCACTCTACGGCGGATCGAAGGCATGAGCCACGAGACAATCGCAGACGTCATGGACATTTCGCCGCACACCGTGAACAACCACATCGTGCGCGCCATGGACCGGCTCCGGGATCGCCTGCGAGCACACCGCCCGGACCTGTTGGCCTAAATGCGCCCTGATACGATGTCCACCGATCTCCGCCGCCCGTTTCTTCGTATGACTCCCACTCCCTGATGCCCCATGGATAAGGACGCACAGCCCCCTGACATGAACGAGGACGGCCTGCCTTCCGACCTGGGCGAGCGTGCTGACAGCGCGGAAGTGCAGCAGGACTACGCGGCGCTCTGGCGGCTTCTCCGCCGTGCCGACGCAGCGACCGACGCAGCGTTCTCCGTCGATGCGGCCTGGGACGACCTGGCAGACCGCCTGGCGGACGACCCGGACGTTGCGCCTTCCCCCTCCGAAACCGACGTTGAGGCGCCAGCTCCCTCGGCCGACCGGCGCGCATCGGATCGCCCGGCGCGGTCGTCGCCGCAGCAAGAGGCCCGCGTGCCCTGGCGGCGGCTCGCCGTGGCGGCCCTCGTCCTGCTGGGCGTGGCCGTCGGCGCCACGGCCTGGTGGGCTCGTCCCGTCTCGGTCCAGGCGGCCGCTGGCGAGCAGGCCACCGTAACGCTGCCGGATGGGTCGACGGTGCAACTCAACGGGGCGACGACCATCACGTATGCCCAAGGCTTTTCGTCGCTTCCGTGGATCGGCGCGCCAGAGCGCCGGGTCACCCTGCGCGGCGAAGCCTTTTTCTCGGTGACGCCCGCGGCGCGAACGTTCCAGGTCGAGACGCCCAATGCGGTGGTAGAGGTGCTGGGGACGGCGTTCAGCGTTCGTGCGCGCAACCGCGGCGCAACGCCCGTCACCGACGTAGTGCTCGCGTCGGGCCGCGTTCGCCTCAGCGCATCCCCTGCAGACACAACCGGTGGGGGGGCGCAGAGTGTGGTGCTCACCGATGCTGGCCAGCGGAGCCGCGTCAAAGGCCGGGGGCTTTCTCCCAGCATACCCCAGGCAACCGACTTGAAGTACGCCGCGGCTTGGCGGCAAGGCGGGTTTGCCGTGCGCAACATGCCGCTCCCGGCGGTCCTCCGCGAGTTGGAGGTTCAGTTCGGGACGACCCTTCGGCTGAGCATGCCTGCAGCGCAGACCGACACGATGACGCTGCACTATGCGCGCGACGTGCGTCTCGAAGATGTGCTGCGCGACATCGCCGTCGTACAGAACCTGAGCTACCGAAAGATGAACGGCGGCTTCGAGTTCGTGCCGCACGCCCCGACTCGCTCTCCGAGCCGCTGACGATTCCTCGCGCAAATGGCCCACCAATCATGCTCAGTCGCTCGTTGACTCCCAGTGCGCGCCGACTGCTCTGCGGACTCGGCAGTTTCCTGATCGGCCTGTGGATCGCTGCCGTTCCGGCGATGGCCCAGGCGCCCGACGCGGATGCTGCGCCCACGTACGCCATGGCGCTGCGCGACGTGCCGCTCGACGAGGCGCTCCAGCAGTTCATCCGGCGCACGGGGACCGACATCGCGTACTCGAACGAGCTCGTCGACGGGCGGCGCGTCTACTGCCGGGAGCGCGGCGCCTCGGCCGAGAGCCTGCTCCGCTGCATCCTCGCGGGCACGGGCGTCGACTACCTCCAGACCTCCAGCGGGACGTATCTCCTGGTCGATGCTTTCCGCGGGCCGGACGCCGTGGGGCACATCGCCGGCACCGTCGTCGATGCGGCGACGGGCGAACCGCTGCCGCATGCCAACGTCCTCCTCGCTGACGCCTCAGCAGGCACGGCGACCAACCAGGCCGGGCAGTTCAGCATTGCGTCCGTCCTGGCCGGTGCCCACCAGCTCGTCGTGACGCACGTCGGATACGCCACGTATGCCGACAGCGTGTGGGTGCCGCCCGATGGGCGCCGGACGGTACGGGTTCCCCTGGCGCCGCAGCTGCTCCCGGCGGAGCCGCTCATTGTGGATGGACTCCAGCAGCGTCTGCCGTCGGCGGCGCTGGGCCAGAACCAGCTGGGGGCGGAACGCCTCATGGCCGTCTCAGGCCTCGGCACGCCGGACGTCCTCCGCAGCGCGAGCCGGCAGGCAGGCGTGACGCTGAACCGGCCGCGCGCCGACCTCCACGTGCAGGGCGGCGATGCCGGCGAACACGTAACCCTCCTCGACGGCGTGCCTATCCGCGAGCCGGTGAGCCTTGGCGGCCTGCTCGCTGCGTTCAGCCCGAAGGCCCTTAGCCGGATCACCGTGCACAAGGCGGGCTTCCCGGCGCGCCACGGCAGCTACACAGCGGGGGTCATCACCGCCGAGCACGACCTCGCACGGTCTGGCGCCCGCCACGCTGCCGTCAGCGCCGACCCGGTGAGCCTCAACGGACGCGCTGCGGCCGAATGGAATCGCGGCGCGCCGGGCACGGGGCGGGCGATGGGCGCGGTGCGAACGAGCGTGTGGGATGCCTACCGGTCTCCCGCCTTGCATCACATGCTGTCGTCGTGGGTTCACCCCGACCCGACGCTGACGGCGTGGTGGCTCGACCCGTCGGCCGCGCCGGGTGGTCTGCGCACCCAGCACCCGTCCTCCCACGTACAGTTCACGGATGTGCATGGCGCCCTGCAGCAAGAACTCGCTCCCTTTCACCGCCTGCACGTGTCGGGCTACCACGGCACCAACCGCATGGGTACGGACGTGTCGAGCATCCTGACAGGCGGGGATGCGTCACGCCTGCTGGCCACCCAGGGCCGCACCGGGTGGGACAACACGATGCTGCAAGCTCGCCACGAGGGGTTCGCCAGCGCACGGGCAACTGGCCTTTTTCAGCTGCACGGCAGCTGGCACGACTCCCACACCGTCTTTAGCCTGCGCGACTCGCTGTTGCAGACGGTACAGCCGGCCCGGGATCTCGAGTTGGTGCCACTGGCCGATCCGGAGGCCGCTGACCACGCGGCCGAAGGCAACGCGCTCACCGAGTGGGGCGGCCGCGCCGAGGTCGACATCAGCCTCTCTCCCCGGTACCGCGTGAGCACGTCCATCGAGCCGCAGTACCTGCACGGACGCGTTCACGCGCGCAACCGGTTCCTGGGCGCCCTGAGCCACGCGGTTGACACCTGGCACGTCGGCGGCCACGTGCAAGGGGAGGCGTCGCTGGGCCTCGGCACAACAGTGACGGCCGGCACGCGGCTCACCTACCTCCCGGCGCGCCAGACCGTGTACGCCGAACCGCGCCTCGCCCTCCGCATCGATCGCGCGCGGAGCCCAGTGGGCGCGGTCGCCGCTCGGCTCGCCGGCGGCCTCTACCGGCAGTACGTCATGCAGTCGGAGATCAGCACCGACGGGCCGATGGCGGTTGTCCCGGCCATGCCGTTTTGGCTGCCGGTCGACAGATCGCTCTCACCGCCGCGTGCCGTTCACGTCGCGGCGGACGCGCTCGTTATGCCCTCGGCGGCGTGGACGGTGCGGCTGGAGACGTACTACAAGTGGCAGCCGCGCACCCTGCAGATCGACTACGCCGGGCTGGTCCGTGGTGAGCCGCTGCGTGACGTGCGCGCAGCGCCCACCGTCCCGTTCACTCGCCAGGCAGCGTTCATGGCAGCCGGTGAGGGCAAGGCGTATGGCGCGGCCCTGCGCGTGCTGCGGGACGGCCCCCGCGTTTCCGGCGACGTGACCGCTGAGGTAGGACGCGCACAGCGACGCTATCCCGGCCGCTTCGATGGACGCTTCGTCCCGGCTCCTTGGGAGCAGCCCGTGCGCCTCGCCACGAACCTCGACGTGAAGCTCGCCGGCGGAGTGCACGCGCTCGGAAGCTGGCGGGGCACATGGGGCCGGTCGTGGGCCCTCCGCCGCGCGTACTACGACTACGCAGCGCTTACGGGGGGTGGCGCTGCCCTGGATGGGTTCAACCTCGCCCGGCCCGGCGACCAAGTGCTGGCGCCGTTCTCGCAGTTCGACGTCGGCCTGAAGATGGAGCGGCGCATCCGCGGCGTCACGGTCGAGGCGCGGCTCAACCTCGTCAACGTCTTCGACCGGGCGAACCCGTTCGACTGGAGCGTCGACACGTCGGGCATACGGGCCGAGCGCGTAGCCCGCACGCTGCCCGGCCGCCGCCTCTTCATGCTACTCGGCGTGCGCTACTGAGCCGCCCGGCTCGCGGCTGCGATGCGGTCCCCGTCGATCGGGGCGTCCTTGTCGGTGCGCGGCAGGTCGTGCGCCATCACATCCGGATACTTCTGGGCCGCACCGCCATTGTAAATCACGACACGATCGTCCGGGCCGATCCACCCCTCGTCGGCGCCACGCTCCGCCGCGCCGACGCACACGGCCGCCTCGGGCCCAACGGATACGCCCTCGGTCGAGGCGGCGAGGTGCATCCAGTTGCAGATGTGGGCTTCATCCACCGCCACGGCGCGGCCGCCGCTCTCGCGCAGCGCGGGCGAGATCCCTTCGCCCAGCGTGACGATCGACGCGCCCGGCTCGGGCGGCAGCAGCTCGCGGTAGCGCCACATCGTCAGCGGCCGGCCGAGGAGTTGGTCTTTCGTCAGCGCATCCCCGACGGCGCCGAGGTCGTAGCGGACCCAGAGCGGGCGGTCCTTGTGCGTTGTCTGGAGCGTGCGCGCTGGGAGATGGGTGCCATCGAGCGCGCTTTCGAGATGCGTAACGAAGGAATCCCCAAAAAGGGCGGGCGTATGAAAGGTATAGGCGGGGAAACGTTCGGCGGGGAAACGTTCGGCCATGCACTCGTTCAGACGCCCACGCCGGCAATCAGTCGGCTTCGGTCAGCCGCTGCAGCGCGTCTTCATGGACGCGGAGCGTGGGTGCATCGTACAGCACGAAGCGGATGTGCTCGACCGATGCCAGCCGAGGCATCATCTCGAGCACGGTGGACAGCGCCCGCTCCGCCGCGGCCTCAACCGGATAGCCAAACGCGCCCGTCGAGATGGCCGGAAAGGCGACGGAGCCGACCCGGTGCTGCTCCGCGAGGTCAAGCGCCTGCTGATAGCATGATCGGAGCAGTTCGTCGGCCGGCTCATCGCGCCCGTAGACGGGGCCAAGCGCATGGATCACGTAGTTGTTTGGCAGATCGTGGCCGCCTGTGATGACCGCCTCGCCCGGTTTGATGGGCGCCATGGGCCGCGCTTCGGCGGCCAGTTCGGGCCCGGCCGCGCGATGGATGGCACCCGCCACGCCACCGCCCGTCTGGAGCTGCGCATTGGCGGCATTAACGACGGCCTCGATGTCATCTTGCGCAGCAATGTTGCCCTGGATCAGTTCGAGCGTGACGCCGTGGTGCGTGATATGCATGGCATAGGCTACGTGGGATTAGAGGCATCGGACGAGGGGTTCATCAAGGTGTAGAGCCGGTAGGTGCAAAAGGCCGTGATAGCGCCAGAGAAGACCGCACCCATCCACAAGCCCCCGAGCACGCGCTGCACCGTCAGGTACAGCGAGATGATGCCGATGACCACATAGATGGCGAGACGTACATTTTCAGTCATGATGTTTACCGTTTACGAAAGGTTGCGGAGGGCGTCCCAGTCGGCGTCGTCGATGTCATCGAGGATGAGGTGCCCCATCCGATCGCGCTTCGCCTTGAGGTAGTCGGCGTTGACCTCATTGAGCGGCGCTTCGAGCGGGACGCGCTCCACGATCTCCAGCCCATACCCGGAGAGGCCCACCCGCTTCTGGGGGTTGTTCGTCATCAGCCGCAGCTTGCGGATCCCGAGGTCGCGCAGGATCTGGCAGCCGATCCCGTAATCGCGGGGATCCATATCGAAGCCGAGGGCGCGGTTGGCCTCCACCGTGTCGAGGCCCTGTTCGTCCTGCAGCTGATAGGCGCGCAACTTGTTGAGCAGTCCGATGCCTCGCCCCTCTTGCATCATGTAGAGGAAGACGCCCTGGCCGTTCTGCTCGATCTGGTGGAGCGCCTGGGCCAGTTGGTCGCCGCTGTCGTCGCGCTTGGCGGCAAAGACATCGCCCGTCACGCTCTGCGAGTGGACGCGCACCAGCACCGGTTCGTCCTCGCGCCAGGTGCCCTTCACGAGCGCCAGGTGTACGTCGCCCGTGAGCTGCTCCTTGTAGCCGACGAGGCGGAAGTCACCGTAGGCGGTGGGCAGGTCCACCTCCACGGCCCGGTCGACGAGCCGCTCGTGGCGCATGCGGTAGGCGATGAGGCCCTTGATCGTGATGATGCGGCAGCCAAGCTGCGCGGCGAGCGTCTTCAGCTCGGGCACGCGCGCCATGGTGCCGTCGTCGCTCATGATCTCGACGAGCACGCCCGCCGGCTCGAGCCCGGCCAGCCGCGCGAGGTCGACGGCGGCCTCGGTATGCCCGGCCCGGCGCAGCACGCCGCCCGCGCGGGCTCGCAGCGGAAAGATGTGACCGGGCCGGGCGAAGTCGAACGGCTTCGCATCGGGATCGGCCAGGGCGCGGACGGTCTTGGCGCGGTCGGGGGCGGAGATGCCCGTCGTCGTGCCCGGCGTGTAGTCGACGGAGACGGTGAAGGGCGTGTTGTACAGCGCCGAGTTCGACTCAACCATCAGGTCGAGGTTCAGCGCCTCGGCGCGTTCCGGCGTAATGGATGCGCAGATGAGGCCGCGCCCTTCCTTCGTCATGAAGTTGACGAGTTCGGGCGTGATCTTCTCGGCCGCGCCGATGAAGTCGCCCTCGTTCTCCCGATCTTCGTCATCTACAACGATGACGAGCCGCCCTGCCCGAATGTCGGCCACGGCCTCTTCGATCGTGTTAAACTCCGTGCGATCTGGCGTCGCGTTGCGGCTTTCCGTCATGAAACCATCCGCTGCTGCATAACTAACGGGGTTGTATATCGAACAGCGCGCCCGTGCTTGGGTTCGGCGCGTAACCTAACGCGGCGGCAGACAGGCAACGGCCCGATGAGGGGAAGACGCGCGCGCCGCCTCCAAGTTGGCGCTGCGCCTGCGAATTACGGAAAACTACGCACGCGCACGACCGGTGCGCGGATGCGTCGATCTACCGCATCGG
>CAYFQN010000010.1:0-9281 GCA_964345285.1 uncultured Rhodothermales bacterium | reverse complement strand
GGAAAACTACGCACGCGCACGACCGGTGCGCGGATGCGTCGATCTACCGCATCGGGTCGTCGCGCACCGTGAGTGTGCCCCGTACGGCGGTGCCCCGTACGGCGGTGCCCTCCACGACGACCTCGACGCGATAGGCTCCTGGTGCGGCGTCCGTGGCAGCGAGCGGCAGGCCGTAGGTGCGGTCGAGGTATACGTCGTCGCCCATGAGCGGGCTGAAGCGCACGAGCTGGGCGCGCGCGGCGTTGAGCGCCGCGGCCGTGGTGGCGTCGTCCAGGGCCCTGGCGATGTGATCAAGGTGGGTGCGCAGTACGGCGCGGGGCTCCTGCATCGGCCCGTAGTCGGCGCCCGCGTACTCGTCCGGCGCGCGGTGGTCGGCAAGCAGATCCTTCGCGAGCACAAGCAGCATGTCGGCTTCATCGGTGCGCTCCACGGCAGCCCGCGTCTCGATCAGCACGCGACGGAGGCGGTCCTCCATCGCCGTCATCGCCGCATCCGAGGGCGGGAAGGTCAGGTCCCAGTACACCCGGTTGATGCCCTCGTGCGCGCGCACCGTTAGCGTCCGCACCCGGTCGCCGGCAGCCGCACGGATACGGATCTGCACGCTGTCCTGCGGCTGCGATCGCACATAAAAGCTGATCGGCGCGCCGCCTGGCGGGTTCGCCCCGTTGAACTTGAGCCCCGTCCGATGCGGGTAGGGCGACTGGTCCAGCCACTGCGTGGCGACGGGACTCTCGAAGAGGTGCACATCGCGCTCCATGACGGCCGTGCTGAGCTGTTGGAGCGGCGTGATATCGTCCAGGATCCAGATGCTGCGGCCGTGCGTGCCGGCAATCAGATCGGCCTCGCGCGGGTGGATTTCGAGATCGCGCACGGCCACTGGCGGCAAATCGTTCATGAGCGGATGCCAGGTGGCCCCACCGTCGATAGATACGAAGGCCCCAAATTCAGTCCCCACGAACAGGAGGTTCTCGTTCTCACGGTCCTCGGCGAGGGTGTGGACGCTGTTGCCCGGATGGGCACTGGGGAGGCCACCGGAGAGATCGGTCCACGTCGCGCCGTAGTCCGTCGTCTTGAACACGTACGGGTTGCGATCCCCCATCCGGTGGTTGTCGAAGACGACGTACGCCGTGCCGGCCCCGTGATGGGAGGCCACCACCTGGCTCACCCACACCGTGTCGGGGAGGCCGGGGAGGTTGCCGCGCACGTTCGTCCACGATGCCCCCCCGTTGCGGGTGACCTGCACGTTGCCATCATCCGTGCCCACCCAGATGACCTGGGCATCGACGGGCGACTCGGAGATCGTGTAGATCGTGTGGTGGTTCTCAGCACCCGTCACGTCGCGCGTCAGGCCGCCGCCGTACGTCGGGTTGCGCGTAGCCGGGTCGTTGCGCGTCAGGTCCGGGCTGATGATGTGCCACGTCTCGCCCCGATCGACCGACTTGAAGAGGTGGTTCGAGCCGACGTAGATCGTCCGCGGATTGTTGGGCGACATCGCGAGCGGCGCGTTCCAGTTCCATCGGAACTGCGGGGGCAGGTTGCTGCCGTTCACCGTACGGCTCGGGATGTTGCGCCAGAGCCACTGCTCGCCCGCGTTGATCGTGTACTCGATGGGCAGTTCATCGAAATCGGGCGCGTAGTAGTCGTCAAGGTTGACCGTGGTCTGCGGCGTGGGCGAGATGAAGGTATGCTCGAACGTCTCCATATTCATGCGGCCGTATGCGCCGGCCTGGGCGGTGGTGTAGACGGTGCGCCAGTCCGTGGGGTCGGCCGTCATGTGAAAGCCATCGCCGCCGTTGACCATGAGGGCATCGTCCAGGCGGATGCCGTACTGGCTGCGCGTCTGGCTCGGGATGCCCCAGCCGCCGTTGTCCTGCAGGCCGCCGTACACCCAGTACGGGTCGCGCATGTCCACCCCGATCTCGTAGTATTGCCCGATGGGCATGTTGAGGAAGCCGATGTGCGCCTCGCCATCCAGGTTCAGGTACGCCCCCTGATCCGTGGCCTGGTACATCACCTCCTGGTGATGCGGCGAGATCCAGAGGTCGTGGTCGTCCCCGCCGTGGCTCGGGAAGGGCTTGCCCGCCTCATACGTCTCGCCGCCGTCCTCCGAGTAGTAGAAGTGACGGGCGACGACGTAGATCAGCTGATCGTCGGACGGGTTGATGCGGATCTTGCCATGGTAGTACGGCCGCGAGTTGTGCCGCAACTGGTACGTCCACGTGTCGCCGCCATCCGCGGAGCGGTAAACGCCCGGCCCCGGCACGCTCAGGTCGTGCGGCAGGTTGTCGGACGCCTCCACGTAGGCCACCACGATGTCCGGATTCTGCCGGTAGACGTCGATGTCGATCATCCCCGTGTCCCCCTCCGGCAGGCCGTTCGTCAGCTGCCTCCACGAGGCACCGCCATCGGTCGACTTAAAGATGCCGCCGTGGGGCCCGCCGCTGTGCATCGACCAGGGCTTCCGGAGGCGCTGGTACATCCCCACGTACACCTCGTCTGGGTTTCGCGGGTTGATTTTCACGACGGACGCCCCCGTTGTGCCATCGTCGGGCAACCCGTTGGTGAGCTTCGTCCAGGTCTGCCCGCCGTCGGTTGTCTTGAACAGCCCGCGCCGTCCCTGGTAGCTCCACAGATCGCCGATGGCCGCGACGTACACCGTGTTCGAATCCGTCGGGTGCGGGGCGATGGCGGCAATCTGGTAGGTGTCCTCCAGCCCCATGTTCGTGAACGTCGCGCCGCCATCGGTGGATTTGTAGATGCCGTCGCCCCAGCCGACGCTGTTGCGGTTGGAGGCTTCGCCGGTGCCCACCCAGATGATGTCCGGATTGCCCTGGAAGAACGCAACATCGCCGATCGACTGGCTACCGTACTCGTCGAAGATGGGCGTGAAGGAGGTGCCGGCGTTGGTCGACTTCCATACGCCCCCGGAGGCCGCGCCGATCAGCACGGTGCGGAAGTCGTCCTCCAGGGCGTCGATCGCCGCGATACGCCCCATCATGTTCGCCGGCCCGATATTGCGCCACGCAAAGTCGTTGAGCAGGCTGTCGGGGTGCGGCTGGGCGGTGGCGGGGGCGTGGTGCAATCCCCCGAGCAGTAGGAAGCCTGCCAGCAGCCCGATCCATCCGATAGCGGTTGATGGGCCGGCCGGCCGATGGCACATGCGACGACGCGAGATGAGGCGGAGCAAACGGTCAGCAATCATAGGAGGTACGGGCAAAGCGTGGAGTCAGACAGTCGCGCGCCGGCGTCGCATCGCCACGCAGCGTCTACGACCGGAACAGGTTCTTCAGCACGAACCATACGTTTTCTTTGCGCTCGCGCAGCCGCCGGAAGAAGTAGGGGAACCACTCGGTGCCGTACGGCACGTAGACGAGCATATTATAGCCCTCGCGGGCAATGGCCTGCTGCGTATCCGGGCGGATGCCGTAGAGCATCTGAAACTCGAAGTCGTCGCGCCCGATGCCGTTGGCCTGCACAAACTGCTTCGTCGCCGCGATGAGCCGGTCGTCGTGCGTG
This sequence comes from uncultured Rhodothermales bacterium, assembly GCA_964345285.1. Classification (GTDB taxonomy): domain Bacteria; phylum Bacteroidota; class Rhodothermia; order Rhodothermales; family Salinibacteraceae; genus JAAAPH01. The sequence goes on along the minus strand of CAYFQN010000010.1, from coordinate 5,765 downwards.
GCGATGCCGGGGTAACGGGCATCGGCGATGAGGCGCTTCATGTAGTCGATGTAGCGGGCGCGGATGGTGTCCATGTCCTGATAGGCCACCGAGGGCGGCTCCTTGTAGGCCCCTTTGCACAGCCGCACGCGGGCTCCCAGCTCGCACATGCGCTCCACGTCGTCGGCCGTGCGTTTCAGCATGGCCTGCAGCACGGGCCCCACATGGTCGGGGTACCGGGCATAGGCGCGCTCGAACAGCCCCAGCGTGGAGTCTGTCAGGTCAGAGCCCTCCATGTCCAGACAAACGAATACGTCGTGCTCCGTCGCTACGTCCAGCAGCGCGGTCAGGTTGTCGAAGCAAAAGGCCTCGTCGATGAGCTGCCCCATCATGGAGAGTTTGATAGAGATGTTCGCCCGGAGGCCACCGTTGGCACGCGCTGTTGCGATGCGGTGTACGAGCTGGATATAGGCGTCGCGGGACTCTTCGGCCACGGCTCGGCTGTCAACGTGCTCTCCCAGTAGATCTAGCGCCACGTGGAGCCCATTTTGGTCCAGCGTCTTCGCCACGGGGATCGTTCCCTCCAGATCAGGCGCAGCGACAAAGCGACGGGCGAGAAAGAACGGCAGTCTCAGCCTCATGGACAGAATCGAATCGAGCGGGTAGTAGAGCCTAGGTGGGTGTGCGCCCCAGCGCACGCGAGAAGCAAACGGGTAGCCCTGAACGCGGGCGCTCCGCCTCAACAGACAAAGCGCCTGCATCGCTTATTTATAGGTACATACCTATAGGTTCGGGTTTGCCAGAATCTCGTTGTCCGGAATGGGCAACAGTGTGCCCGGCTGCGTTGCGGCATCCTCATTGGGCAGCCAATCGGGGGACTGGCTGCCGAACCGGTACATGTCGTTCAGCCGGCGCCCCTGCAGGAAGAGGTTCGCGCGCCGCTCGTGCTCGATGAACGCCGTCAGGTCGTCGCTGGGCTCGACCGGGAGCAGGCCGTCGAGAGCGCGTATGGCATTCAGTTCCGTGCGGGCCCGGTTATCGTCCGTGCCCACCGCCTCCTCGGCGATGATCAGGTGCATCTCCCGGGCCGACAGCCACGTGAACGGCGAGAAGTTCTCGGTGTACCGATCGGTGTTCAAGAAGTCGGCGCGGATAGCAGTCATCCGTGGATCCGGATTGCCGGTCTTAAGATCGTTAAACGGCTCGGCGATCAAGACCTCCTGCCGCTGATTCACCTGGCCGGCCAGGTAGTTGCTGACTTGCGCGGAGGCGTAGTCGAACTGGGCCTTGTAATCGCCTTCCATCAGCGCGAGGGCGGCCTCGGCATCGGCCGTGGCGCCGGTGCCGCTCACCAGCGGATCGGCCGGCGTGGTCCCCGGGGGGTTGAGCTTCTGCCACACGCCCTTCGCGTGCTTGGCTCGGGCGCGCAGCCCCAGCGCCTGCATCTCCAGCGTCGTGTTGCCATTGCTCTGGGCCCGGCTCACCGCCGCATCGAGGTGGGCGATGGCCTCGTCGTACGCCTGTGCCATGTTGTCTTCCCCAATGGGGGGCGCCGCCTCTTGGCGGTCGGAGTAGACGAAGTTATCGAACGCATCCGCGATGGTGATGCGCACGAGCGCCGAGTAGATGTACACCTTCGTCAGGGTGGTCGGATCGGTCAGTTCGCCGTTCTGGTCGAACGCCTCCAGCTGCGTGATGGCATTGTCGGCCAGCCACCGCGCCTCGCTGAGCTCCGGGAAGGTGTTCACCGTGATCTCGTTATTTTCCACGGTCACACGCCCCACGTTGTAGATGCCGAACGACTCGTACGAGCCGTTCCAGAACAGTTCGTCGCTGATGGTCGAGAGCGGGGCGTATGTCCAGCCGGTAGCTACCATCGTCGCGTTCAGCACGCCGTTCTTCAGTCCGGCGGCGGACGACGGCGATTGAATATCCTCCTCAACGAGACTGTTGGGGTTGCTCACGTCCATGATATCGCAGCCTGCCACCAGCACGGCGACGGCGAGCAGCACAGCGACGGCGAGCAGCGCGCCGAGGCTACTGCGAACGAGGCGTTGTCGGGTTAACCGCTTCATCATCGGATTCATTGTCTTCTGATCTAGAGGGCGCAAGAAGGTCGTGGTGGTGCCGGTTAGAATCCCATGCGCAAGGTGACGGAGTACGAGCGCAGGAGCGGCGTGCCGTAGGTATCCATGCCGCCGCCGAAGTTCTCCGTCAGCGCCTGGGCCTGGGTGGCACTGGGATTGCCCTCGGCGCCGACGCTGCCCTCGCCCGTGGCCAGCGGGTCGACGCCGCCGTACGCGCTCCACAGGGCCAGGTTATTGCCTGACACCGTGAGCGAGGCGTTGTTCACGCCCAGCGTGCCGATGAGCGACTGCGGGAGGTTGTACGACAGCGTCAGGTTCTGCCACCGGACGTAGTCGGCCTTCTCGATCTCGTTGAGGCCGTCGAAGGGCGTCAGCGATACCATTTCGGTGACCCACCGCTTGGCAGCATCCACGCGCTCCTGGGTGGTGCTGGCGGGGTTCTTCAGCACGGCTTCGAGGCTGGACGAGACCATGATGTTGCGCCCGATCCCCGAGTTGGTGCGCCGGAAGGCATCCGTCAAGTTATGATGATAGTAATTACCTGTCGCGTACTGGAAGCGAGAGCTCACCGTAAAGTCGTCCAGGAAGCGCGCTGTAAACCCTGCTGAGCCTTCCCAGTCGGGCGTCGGCTTACCCAGATACGTGTCGGTGTAGGACTCGCCGCCCGCGAGGGCTGTGCCGTCCGGGCCTGCCACCATTAGGAACGTGGCGAAGTCGCTCGGGTCGCGCGGCTGCGAGAAGTACGACTCGAGGACCGACTGGCTCGATGGCGTGCCGTTCCGTTCTAGGTCGAGCGGGAAGTCGACGCCAGCAGGGAGGGCTGTTCCGAAGTAGGCAGCCGGCGCATATCCTTCTCGGATGAACATCCGGTCGCGGGCGTAGCTCGCATCCACCTTAATCGGCGGAGCCCCGCCGAGCGTTGACACCTGCTCGTAAAGGTACGCCGTGTTAGCAAACAGATTGAGTGAGAAGTTGTCACGGCGGATCAAGTCACTGTCGATGCTTAGCTCAATGCCCTGCGCCTCTAGCGTACCGGCATTGGTAAGTTGGGGGGTCAAGAAGCCGCCTGACGGGACGAAAGAGCGGGCGATGAGCGCATCCTCGATGATCCGGTCCCAGTACGTGCCAGATACTCCCAGGCGATCTTGAAAAAACCCGACTTCGAAGCCGGCCTCCCACTCAGTAGCTACCTCAGGCTTCAAGTCCTGGTTACCCAGGTTGCCAGTGACCACCCCAGAGCCCTCCGGCGAGTTGACCGGCGTGAACGTCGTAAACCGGTCGAAAGCCCCCGGCTGCTGCCCCGACTGGCCCCAGGCCCCACGCAGGCGCAGCGTGGACACACTGGGGATCGAGAACCCAAAGGCATCGGTGGGCAAGAAGGACACGGCTACCTTCGGGTAGGTCGCGTAGTTGAATTCATCACCGAAGGCACTGCTCGCATCCAGCCGCACGCCGGCTGTCAGGTAGAGATACTCGCGCCAGTTGAGCTGATCCTGCGCAAAGAAGCCGGCGTTGACCACCTCGCGGAAGCCCGAGTTGGACGTCTGGATGGCCGTCGCGTCAAGCACTTCGAGGCCCGGCCCGGGGAAGTTGTCGCCTGCTCCGGTCGACGTGTTCGTCTCGGTGCGATAGCCCTGGAAGCCCACGACGAAGATCGACTGGAGATCGTCGGTGAAGTCGCGCGTCCAGTTGAGCTTCCCTTCGAGCGACCATACCAGCTCCGAACGGGAGCCGATCGTCAACTCGCCCTGCGGCACCGGCCCCACCCCGTCGACGGCATAGCCGAACGGCGAGTAGTCACGGCTGCGCTGCTCCGTGTAGTCGAGCCCGAAGGCGCCGTCGATCGTAATCTCGCTCGTCGGCATGTAATTGCTCTGCAGCACGAAACGCCCCTTGTTGGTCACGTCCGACACCTCGTAGTACGTGCCTTCGCGCACGGTGGCGAAGAAGGGGATCCCGAACGTGTCAAACTCACTGGCCTGCCCCGCACGCTCCGGCTTGGCGTAGCGCGCCGTGCTCGTCGGCGTGTAGATGGTGATGCCCGACTCGTACAGGTTGCTGTTGGCGTAGGTGTAGTCCGTCTGCAGGTTGATCCGGAAGGCCTCCGACGGAATCAGGTTGAGGTTGCCGGTGAAGAAAAACTTCCGATAGGTATCATCGGAGTCGCCCACCTCGCCGCCGTTGAAGGTGGAGGCGCTGGGCGAATACGGCCCGTCCGTGAAGTTGTAACGGACATTCGCGAAGTAGGTCGTTCCCTGGCCCCCGCCGCGCACGGAACCGGAGATTTCCTGCCCCATGCCCAGGTCGTACAGGTCGATAAGCTGGATGGGCGACTCGAAGGGCTCGTACAGGCCCACATCGACGCCCAGAATGTCGCGCACGTTCTGCTGCTCGGTCTCATTCTCCACGAATCCGGCGTTGTTCCTAAACCGGTTCGGCATCTGGTGGAAGGTGTTCGAGACCTCAAGCTCGAACTGCGGCGCCTGCTCCTGCGCCCCCTGCTTCGTGAAAATCTGGATGACGCCGGCGTTAGCCTGCGAACCGTACAGTGTGGCGGCGGCCGGCCCCTTCAGGATTTCCACCCGCTCGATGGCGTCGAAGTTAATGTTGGCCAGTGCGGACGGCGCACCCAGTCCGCCCGTCCCCACACCCGGCGCAAACCCACCGGTCGAGTTAACACGCACACCGTTCACGTACACCAGCGGCTGGTTCGTCATCGACAGGCTGGAGGTGCCCCGAATCCGGATTTTGGGCTCCTGAAAGAGCGTGCCACTCTGCGTGTTGATGCTCACGCCCGCCTCCTTGCCGGCCAGCGCATCCGTCAGGGTGGGCGTGCCGATGTCTTCCACCCCCGCAAAGTCCACGGCGGCAATGGTGTTGCCGAGTGACTTGCGGGCCACCTCGGCGCCCGAGCCGGTCACAACGACCTCGTCCAGCCCCAACGCCTGCTCCTCCATCTCGACATCGAGCATGAGCGTTTGGCCCGCCGACAGCGTGATCTCGCGGTTGACCGTGCGATAGCCGACGAACCGCACCGTGACGACGTGGTCGCCCGCCGGGACCTGTTCGATGGCATACTGTCCATTGGGGCCGGTGGCCGCCCCCAGATTGAGATCCTGAATAACAACGTTGACGCCGGGCAGCGGCATCCCGCTCTGGGCCTCCGTCACCTGCCCCTCAATAGAACCGGTCTGCGCCGCCGCGAGCGGCGGGAGCATCCAGAGCAGCACGCAGCACAGGAGCGTCGTGGTCAAGCGTTTCATGGCACGCTGGTGTTTGGTCGGTACGTTTACGAAACGTGTAATTATTTACAGAACGCTAATACACTTTATCACAATTCCGTCACAACTTCAAGGAAAAGTCACATTTTTTGCGGCGACGCCTCAGTCGGGGCGCTTCGAGCGGAGCGAACCGGCTCGCCCCAGCGTGCCCCGGGCCATGTGCCGATTCAGAGCGACGAAGAGGATGAGCGCCGCCCCCCATTGCACGAGGCACGTCATTACACTGTACGGCTCGGACGGGTTGTACGACGTGGCGGGCGCGTACACGGCGGCCGCCTGGTAGAGCCACCAGCCGAGCAGGACGACGGCCTGCAGCGGCACGAGCCGGCCGATTAGCCACTCCCAGGGCCGGCCCGGGTCCCAGTCGGCTACGCTCCCCTCCAGCATGGTGGTGCGCATGGCGGTGGGGCCGCAGCGA
>CAYFQN010000009.1:23978-34538 GCA_964345285.1 uncultured Rhodothermales bacterium | reverse complement strand
CAGGGCATTATCCTGGGTGAGATGGAGTACACCGTCTACCGCAACGCCGACGGCGCGCCCGTCTCCGCCGAGCACGTGAACGACGGCGTCGACACGCGGACGGGCAACGAGGTGACAGCCGAGAAACTGGACAACGAGGCGGTGCACAAAGAGGGCGATACCTTTGTCCTCAAGGAAGACCCGGCGATTCGGGTCGACGCGCGAAGCCACAAGATGAGCAAAAGCCGGGGTAACGTCGTCAATCCCGACGAGATCGTCGAAGCGTATGGCGCGGACTCGCTGCGGCTCTACGAGATGTTCATGGGTCCGCTGGAGCAGGTGAAGCCGTGGAGTACGAGCGACGTCGAAGGCGTCTTCCGCTTCCTGAACCGCGCCTGGCGCCTTATCGTGGGCGACAGCGAGACCGACGCGTCTGTGACCGACGCCGAGCCGACGCGCGAGCAGCTGCGCCTGCTGCACGAGACGATCCAGAAGGTGACCGACGACATCGAGGATCTGAGCTTCAACACGGCCATCGCCAAGATGATGGAGTTCGTCAACGCCGCGAATAAGTGGGAGGCCGTACCGCAGGCGATCGCTGAGCCGTTCGTGCTACTGCTGAGCCCGTTCGCGCCGCACATCGGCGAGGAGCTGTGGCGCCGGCTGGGGCATGATGAGACGCTGGCCTATGAGGACTGGCCTGAAGTTAACGAGAGCTACTTGCAGCGCGAGGTGGTGGAGATGGCCGTGCAGGTGAACGGCACGGTGCGTGGCACCATCGAGGTGGAGGCCGACGCGGATGAGGACGACGTGCTGGCGACGGCTAAAGCGGAAGACAATGTGGCGCGCCACCTCGACGACAAGACGATCCAGCGTGAGATCTACGTTCCTGGCCGGATTATCAACTTCGTGGTGAATTGAGTGGGGCCGCGTTTCGCGTCGCCCTCCGCGCTGTCGTGTGCGCCCGATGGACGCGTCAGAGATAGTCACAAATCGTTTTCGCGCCCAATGACGATCTCATGACAGCTCACCCAGCGAACAGCATGACGGCGCGAACAGGCGGACGTTGTTGACGTTCGCGACGCTGTAACGACCGCGGGTCGGCCCGCCGCCACGACCCTCAGTTGCAGTGAATTTGCCGAGCGCGGCTGGAGGCCTGGTAATCGAAGGTAAACCAAACGAGCATGGCCTCGTCGGTTTCGCCCAGGGGGCAGCCGGCCTCCTCGTAAGCGCGGCGCGTCCGCTCGTAGAGGTCCTGACAGTACTCCTGGAGTTCGTCCGGCACGTCAAGCTCCATGTTGGACGTGGCGCGTTTACCGAAGGGGAGGTATCGCATAACCCTATACTGAAAAAAGCAGAAAAACCCCGTCCGTCTACATGTGGGGGAGTAGACAGGACGGACGGCCAAGGCATGAAACGGCGCAGCCGCTACCTGTTACCATCGACGGGTTGACGGCGAACTTAACTGCTGGCCTCGCTACATCGTAACCCCTCTGTTATTCGACCGCTCCCCATCCGGTTATGGAATACGCTGCCCCCCTCGACGTCCTTGCTCTTGCCGCCCACCCCGACGATGTCGAGCTCTGTGCGGGGGGCACCATGTGCCTGCTCGCTAAACAGGGATATGCCACCGGGATCGTTGATTTTACGCAGGGCGAACTCGGCTCGCGAGGCACCCCGGAGTTGCGCTTGCAGGAAGCCGAGCACGCCGCCGACATCATGGGGCTGGAGGCGCGCGACAATCTGGGGTTGCCCGATGGCCACATCGCCAACACAAAGGCGAACCAGCGTGTGCTCATCCAGCGCATCCGGCGGTACCGGCCCCATGTCGTGCTCATCAACGCCGACACGTGCCGCCACCCGGATCACTGCGACGCCGCCGAGCTAGCCGCCGACGCGCTCTTCTACAGCGGCTTGCGCAAGGTAGAGACGACAGACACGGACGGCACGGCACAGGAGCCGTGGCGCCCTCATCATGTGCTGCACTACATGCAGGCTCGCTCGTTCGAGCCGACGCTCGTCGTGGACGTGTCCGATGTGTGGGACCAGCGCATCGAGGCGTTACAGGCGTTCAGGTCCCAGTTCTTCAATCCGGACTACGATGCTGAGGCCGACGAGCCGGAAACGTACGTCTCCAATCCAGAATTCTTCCAATGGATCGAGGCGCGAGCACGCACGTACGGCTACACAATAGGAGCGACGTACGGCGAGCCCTTCCGGTATCGCGGTGGGCCCATTGGTGTAGGTGACCTAATGGACGCGCTGGACCGTGAAAAGCCCTATCGATGAGGCACGGCGCGGGGCAGGCCGCGTGAATTGTTTGTGACACTGGCCCTCTGCCTGCCGGATCCGGCGGCTGCGTGCAACATTCGCTGCACTCCGTTCTATCCAAGGCGGTGTAGCGCGCGCCGTCGATTGACAGCCAAACCTTTCGGAGCATATATTAGCTGACCTAACACCACGAACCGTTTGGACGCATCATGGCTACGGTATCCACCAGTGATTTTCGAAACGGTCTAACCTTCATGTGGAAGGACGACCTCTGGCAGATCGTGGACTTTCTCCACGTGAAGCCGGGCAAGGGCGGCGCCTTCGTACGCACCACGCTCAAGAACGTGCGCGACGGCCGCGAGCTCGACAACACGTTCCGCGCCGGTGCCAAGGTGGAAGAGGTGCGCGTCGAGAAGCGCCCGCACCAGTACCTGTACGAGGACGATTACGGCCTCCACTTTATGAACACGGAGACCTACGAGCAATTCTCGCTTCCGCCCGACCAGGTCGAAGGCCGCGAATATCTCAAGGAAGGCGGCACGGTCGACATCCTGTTCCGCGCCGACACGGACGAGCCGCTTAAGACAGAGCTGCCGCAGAAGGTAGAGCTCGAAGTGACGCAGACGGATCCCGGACTGCGCGGCGACACGGCGCAGGGCGGCACCAAGCCGGCCACGCTCGAAAGCGGCGTCACGGTCGACGTCCCGCTCTTCGTCGAAGAAGGCGACGTGATCCGCGTCAATACGGACACGGGGGGGTACGAGACGCGCGTCACCAATTAGCACAGGGCCCCGCGTCCATCATGTGAATCCAACAACTGCACGAGCTACGCATGGATCTCGCGAAAATACAGGAACTGCTCAAGATGGTCTCGGAGAGCGGCGTCGCCGAAGTCGAGATTGAGGACGACGACTTCAAGCTGACGATCCGCCAGAATGCGCCGACGGTCATGATGCAGCCCTCCGCGCCGTCGTACAACATGCCGTATCCCTCGTACGGGATGCCGCAGGGCGGCTACGCGCCCCCGGCTGCGCCGCCGTCCGCACCCCAGCCTCAGCAGCAAGCCCCCGCGAGCAATCCGGCGTCGGCGCCCTCCAACGCTGCAGCGAACGCCACCCCAGCGTCGACCAACGGAAATGCGGAGACCGCGACCGCCGAAAGCAGCGACCCATCGGCAGGCGACGAAGGCGGCCACATCGTCACTGCCGAGCTCGTTGGCACGTTTTACCGCGCGCCGGCTCCGGATGCCGTCCCATTCGTTGCCGTCGGCGACGAGGTGCAGGAGGGCGACGTGATGTGCATCATCGAGGCGATGAAGATCATGAACGAGATCGAGTGCGACACAGCGGGGACCATCAAGAAAATCCTTGTGGAGGACGCCGAGCCTGTCGAGTTCGATCAGCCGCTGTTCGTGATCGACCCTGCGTAGCTGCCTGCACCATCATTTCTACACCGCACGGGCCATCGCCTACGGTTGCATCCATCGGATGCGAGGGGGAGCCGGAGCCCAACCCGAAGCCCAACCGCCACGATGATCAATAAAGTTCTGATTGCGAATCGCGGAGAAATCGCCCTCCGCATCATCCGCACGTGCCACGAGATGGGGCTCAAGACGGTCGCCGTCTACTCCACCATCGACCGCGATTCGCTGCACGTCCGCTTCGCCAACGAGGCCGTCTGCATCGGCCCGGCGCCGTCCAACCGAAGCTACCTTCGCCCCGACCGTATCATCGCTGCCGCCGAAGTGACCGGCGCTGACGCCATCCACCCTGGTTACGGCTTCCTGTCGGAGAACGCCGAGTTCAGTGCCATCTGTGCCGACCATGATATCAAGTTTATCGGCCCGAAGCCTGAGACAATCCGGCTGATGGGCGAGAAGAGCCTTGCCAAAGAGACGATGGCCGAAGCAGGGGTCCCGGTCGTGCCCGGCTCGGACGGTATCGTCGACGACGTGGCTGCGGGTAAGCGCATCGCGGCCGACATGGGCTACCCGGTGATGGTAAAGGCCAGTGCCGGCGGCGGCGGACGGGGCATGCGACTCGTCCACAACGAGGGCGACTTCGCCAATGCGTTCAGCAGCGCTCGCAGCGAGGCCGATGTCGCCTTTGGTGATCCCTCGGTCTACATCGAAAAGTTTGTCGAGAAGCCGCGCCACGTTGAGATCCAACTCCTGGGCGACGGCAAAGGCAACGTCATTCATTTCGGTGAGCGTGAGTGCTCTATCCAGCGCCGCCACCAAAAGCTCATTGAGGAGGCGCCGTCGCCCATCGTTGACGAAACCTTGCGCGCAGAGATGGGCCAGGCTGCCATCCACGGGGCCGAGTCCGTCAACTACGAAGGCGCCGGCACGATCGAGTTCTTGGTCGACGCCGACCGCAATTTCTACTTTATGGAGATGAACACGCGGATTCAGGTCGAGCATCCGATCACCGAGGAGGTGACGGACTGCGACCTGGTGGAGTACCAGATCCGCGTGGCCATGGGCGAAGAGGTGGAGCCGCGCGACGTGGTGATGGATGGCCACGCCATCGAATGCCGCATTAATGCAGAGAACCCGCGCAAGAAATTCGCCCCCTCACCCGGCACCATTTCGGCATTTCACCAGCCCGGTGGGCAGGGCGTGCGCGTCGACACGCATGCGTACGCCAGCTACGTCATCCCGCCGACGTACGACTCCATGATCGGTAAGCTCATTGTGCGCGCCAAGACCCGCGAAGGCGCCATCAACAAGATGAAGCGCGCGCTCGACGAGTTCGTCATCGAAGGCATCCATACCACGGTTCCGTTCCATCAGCAGTTGATGGATAACCCCCGGTTCCGCGCGGGCGACTTTGACACGAAGTTCCTTGACGACTTCAAAATGGATGCCCCTGCGCCCGAAGAGGCGTAGCCACTTGCCACGGCGCCACGTTCAATCACCCCCGTCTACCACACATTCAATTTGCACCGCTGAACCCCATGGAATTTCCTGACGACCTGTACTACACCGAAGAGCATGAATGGCTGCGCGTTGGCGACGACAACACGGCCATTGTTGGCATCACCGATTTTGCCCAGGGTGAGTTAGGCGACATCGTATTCGTCGAGATCGACCCCGAGGGCACTGAGGCAGATAAAGATGGTGTGTTTGGGACGGTGGAGGCCGTGAAGACGGTCTCTGAGCTGTACATGCCGGTATCGGGGACAATCCTCGAAGCAAACGCTGAACTCGAAGGGGCTCCTGAACTGGTAAACCAAGATCCGTACGGCGAGGGCTGGATGGTCAAGATTGAGATGGCCGACACGGACGAACTGGATGACCTGATGCGCGCCGATGCCTACCAGGAACTTGTTTAGTGAATGACGGCAGACAAGTGTCGATGGGCGAGTCCACTTGACACCTCCCCTTCGTAAATCGACAGTCGATACGATGCACGAGCGAATCATCATCCTGGACTTCGGGTCGCAGTACACCCAACTCATCGCGCGGCGCATCCGCGAGGCGGGTGTGTACTCCGAGATCCATCCGTGCACGGTTCCCCTCGAGGCCGTCGCCGACCTGGAGCCAGAAGGCCTCGTGCTCTCGGGCGGGCCGTGCTCCATCTACGACGCCGAAGCGCCTCAGCTCGACGAGCGCTTCCTTCACATGAGGCGCGCCGACGGCTCGCCCATGCCGGTGCTTGGCATCTGCTACGGGTTGCAGGCCATGGCGCATCTTGCTGGCGGCAACGTCGCCCAGGCGGATCGGCGCGAGTTCGGCCGGGCCCGCATCCAGGTCGTAGGCCGCGATAATGGCCACGCGGACCTCTTTGCCGACGTGCCGGACGAGTCCACCGTCTGGATGAGTCACGGCGACCATCTCACGGAGTTGCCGTCGGGGTACGAAGTCATTGCCCGCACGCAGAACGCCCCGGTGGCCGCCGTCAAAAGCCACGACGCGCCGCATTATGGTGTGCAGTTCCATCCCGAGGTGGTGCACACCGACTTTGGCCGGCAAATCCTGGAGAACTTCGCGTACGAGATTTGCGGGTGCCGCGGCGACTGGACGCCGGCTTCGTTTGTCGAGGAGCAGGTGGAGGCCATCCGCGAGACGGTGGGCAACCGGCACGTCATCCTCGGCCTCTCCGGCGGTGTCGATTCGTCGGTCGCTGCCGCGCTGCTGGATCGGGCCATTGGCGATCAGCTGCATTGCATCTTTGTTAATAACGGCCTCTTGCGGAAGGGAGAGTGGACCCAAGTGCAGAACACGTTCCGCGGCCACTTCCACATGGACCTGCACGCCGTGGACGCTACGGACCGGTTCCTCGCTAACCTCGACGGTGTCATCGATCCGGAGGAAAAGCGCAACATCATCGGCAGCACGTTCATCGACGTGTTCGAGCAGGAAACCCAGCGCATTACTGACGAATTGGGGCACCAGCCCGACTTCTTGGCGCAGGGCACGCTGTACCCGGATGTCATCGAGAGCGTCTCGTTCAAGGGCCCATCGGCCACCATCAAGACGCACCACAACGTGGGCGGGTTGCCGGAGGAACTCGGCTTCGACCTTATCGAGCCGTTCCGTGAGCTGTTCAAGGACGACGTGCGCGAGATCGGCCGGCTCCTCGACGTGCCGGATGCCATTGTGGGGCGGCATCCGTTCCCTGGGCCAGGCCTGGCGATTCGCATCCTGGGCGCCGTGACGCCCGAGCGGCTCCACCTCGTCCGCGAGTCCGACGCCATCTTTATCGACGAGCTGCGCGCGAACGACCTGTACGACGAGGTGTGGCAGGCCTTTACCGTGCTGCTACCCGTGCAGTCGGTCGGTGTGATGGGCGATGAGCGGACGTATGAAAACGTATGCGCCGTCCGCGCCGTCACGAGCGTCGACGGCATGACGGCCGACTGGGCCCACCTGCCGCACGACTTTCTGGGGCACGTGGCCAACCGCATCGTGAACGAGGTGCGCGGCATCAACCGGGCCGTGTATGACATCACCTCCAAACCGCCGGCGACCATCGAATGGGAGTGAGGAGGCGTGCCGATGCGCCGTGGAGCGTTTGGTATGGCGTTCGCAATAAACGTGGCGATTCCTGCGTTGTGACCACTGCATCCTGAATTCAATGGCCCCTCCATTCATGAAGCGTTCCATCCTGTGCGCCGTGCGTTGGCTTCTGGCCCTCGCCGTGATTGCTACCTGCTGGGGCGCGGTTGCTCCGCGGGCTCACGCGCAGGCTGCGCAGGAGATTCAGCGCATCGCGGCCGCGGATCGCCTGTTTGAGCAGGGCCTCAACGCCTATCAGCAGGGCAATTACAACCAGGCCGTGCGCCGCTTCTTGCGCGTGACTGAGTACCCGACGAATCAGAAGACGACGGCCGCGCTGCTGATGGCCGGACGGGCGCTGTACCAACGGGGAGATTACCAGCAGGCAACCAGTGTGCTGCGCCGGCTGCAGCAACAGTACCCGGCGTCGCGCTATCGCAACGCCGCCGAGGACGTGCTCGGCTTCATCCGAGACGCCGAGCAGCCGGCCGACGTCGACGCGCCCATCCGGCTAGGGGTGGCCCTGCCGCTGGGGACGAACTCGACGCTCACGCAGGCCATGTTCAACGGCATCCGGCTGGCGGTGGAAGAACGGAACGGGCTGGAACGCGAACTCGTGCCGGTCGACACGACGTTCTTTACAGTGGCCGATACCATCGCGATGGCTGAGGATTCCTCGGCCGTCATCCAGATGAAGGATACAATGCGGGTGGAGCGCACCGTGGAGACGGTGCGGGGAGATCCCGAACAGCGTCCCGTTCGGATGTTCTTTCGCGACTCGGGGAACGATCCAAACCGTGCCCGTGTCGCCATTGACTCGCTCATCAACTACGACCGGGTCGATGCCATCATCGGACCGCTGTTCAGCCGCGAGGTGCGGGCGGCCGGTTCGGAGGCCGAGCGAAACGGCACAGTGCTCATGGCGCCCATGGCGACCGACGCCGACATCGCCCGCGGACGGCGCTACGTATTTCAGGCCACCCCGCCGATCCGCACCCGCGGCGAAATTATGGCACGCTTTGCGGTGCGGGGCTTGTTGAACGATACGCTTGCCGTTATCACTGAGCAGGGAAGCCGGTTCAGTGCGCAGATGGCGGAGGGATTCGAGCGCGAACTAGAGCGGCAAGGGGCGACGTTGGCCGTGTCGGAGACGCTGCCGAATGCCCGCATGTGGTCTCGCCTGCCTGAGCATTTCGACGCCGACTCGCTCTTCAGCCCCGATACGCTCCGCGGCGTAGACAGCGTGTATCTGCCGTTCTCGGGGCGGGATGCTGCTGGGCGTATTCAAGAGGCCCTGACCGGGCTCGAACGCTTGGTCCGGGTGTACAGCCTGCGGGCTCGTGCGCTGGGCAACTCCGAGTGGCACAACCTGGCGATCGAACAGGAGGCCAGTAAGTTCAACACCATCTATACGAATGACTTCTACGCCGACCAGCGCCGGCCCGAGGTGCGCGACTTTGTGCGCCGCTACCGGTTGCTCACCGGCGAGACCCCCGACGAGATCGGCGTCTCGGCGCAACGGTTGGCCTTCACCGGGTATGACGTGGCGAGCCTCTTGCTGGACGAACTGGCCGACCCATCCGCTCAGCCGCTGGGGGAACGGCTGCGCAACCGGTCCCGGTACGAAGGGCTCGGGACCCGTATCGACTTCCGAGGCGGCAACGTGAACCGGGCCATGTTTATCCACCGCTACCGCAATGGCACCATCGAACTCATCCGATAACCCCCGTTTGACCGATGAGGGAGAGGAACAGTCCAAAATAACGTCTCGTACGACCCAAGCTTTGCACGTCGGGCACTCCCTGTTCCGGCACTCGCGACTTTCTGCTTTGATGGCTCCTTCTGTTTTCATGGCGTTCCGCACTTTCATTTCGATGGTCCTCCTGGGAGCCCTCGTGGTCCTGGCGGGCTGCTCCGGGTCCAACCGGCTGCAGCACCGCTCGGCCGAGGACGCGTATCAGCAGGGCATGCAGCGCTTTGAAGACGAGGACTATGAGGAGGCCATTCGGTACTTCCGGGCGGTCTTTTCATACGGCCGCGCCAACGACTGGGCGGACGATGCGCAACTGCAGATGGCGCGTGCCTATCGCAACAACGGCCAATTCCGCCTGGCCGCCACCGAGTACCGCCGATTCCTCGATCTATACCGGAATGATGAACTGGTGCCCACGGCGGAGTTCGAGCGCGCCATGTGCTTCTTTGAGCTCTCCCCGCGCTACCAGCTCGATCAGACTGACACCCAACAGGCGCTCTCGCTCTTCCAGCTATTCATCGATCGCTATCCCAGCCACGAGCTGGTTCCGGAGGCTCAAGAGCACATCAGTGAGCTACGCGAGAAGTTAGCCCACAAGAAGTATGAGGCGGCCACGCTATATGAGACCCGCGACATGTACCGTGCCGCGGCGCTTACGCATGAGGTCGTGTTCGACCAGTACCCCGAGACGACCTGGGCAGACGACGCGCTCCTTGGAGCGATCCGCAGCTACATTGAGTATAGCGCGCAGAGCGTGCAACGGCGCCAGGCCGAGCGGCTGGAGAAGGCCATAGAAAACTATAACCGCCTCGTTCAGGTCTTTCCCAACAGCTCGTTGCTCAAAGAGGCCGAGGCGCTGTACGAAGAGGCCCAGGAACGGCTCGACGCCATCGAAGAACGCCAGTCGTTGGCCGAAAACGGGTAAACCCTCCCCCCCTCGCAGACGTCCGCGGCTCCGCTCGTCTATGACTATCGGCCTTTTTGGGGGATCGTTCAACCCCCCGCATACGGCACACTGCATCGTCGCTGAGACGGTGCGCGACCAGTTCGATCTCGACGCCATCTGGTGGATTCCCAGCCACCGCCCGCCGCACAAAGAGGCGGCGGGGCTGGCCAGTTCAGCGCATCGCCTCGCGATGACGAAGCTGATTACGGATGAGCACGCGGCGTTCGAAGCCTCCGACATGGAGATCCGTCGAGAGGGGGTGTCGTATACGGTCGACACGTTGCGCACGGTGCAGGAGCAACACCCCGATACCGACTTCCAACTGATCCTCGGAAGCGACAGCCTCCGCGACTTTGGGGCGTGGCATTGCCCGGAGGAGATCGTGGAGCGCGTGCCCATCATCGTCTACAAACGGCCGGGCGCCATCTCCTCGGTCGTGGACCCACGCTTTGCCAATGAAGTACGCTTTGCGGATGCCCCGCTCCTGGAAATCGCCGGCACGGAGATCCGCGCCCGTCGCCGGAAGGGGCGCTCCATCCGATACTTCGTCCCGGAGTCCGTTCACGCGTACATTCACGAGCACGGCCTGTACACCAACGGCGCCTGACC
>CAYFQN010000009.1:20567-23878 GCA_964345285.1 uncultured Rhodothermales bacterium | reverse complement strand
GCGCCGTCTTACGACGCCAACGCGCTTCACCATGTCGCTCTCCCCGCCTACAGCCCTTGCCGATAAGGTCGCGCAGCTCGTCTTCGTGCGGCTTGGGTCGAACATGACGCCGCCGGTTACGGCGGCTGAGGATGCCGACCGGGTGAGTGCCCTGCTCGAGCGCTATCCGCTGGGTGGATTGCTGGTTTTCAACGGGGCGTACCCCGCCATGGCCGGTCGGCTGGGCGAGCTGCAGGCGCGCAGCGCGTTTCCCCTGCTCGTTGCAGCCGACCTCGAACGCGGGGTGGGCCAGCAGGTCGATGGCGCGACGGTGTTTCCGCATGCCATGGCGCTGGCCGCGCTGGATGATGCCGCCCACGAGGCGATCGACGCCGTCGCTCGGGCGACGGCTCGCGAGGCACTAGCCTGTGGCGTCCACCAATTGCTCGCGCCGGTGGCCGATGTCAATCTCCATCCGCGTAATCCGATCATCTCGATCCGCGCCTTTGGCACCGAGCCGGCCGTCGTCGCACGGCATGTACAGACGTACGTGCAGGCAGTCCGCGACGAGGGGCTCATCACGACCGCCAAGCATTTCCCGGGGCACGGCCGCACCGTCGACGATACGCACGATACGCTGCCCGCCGTAGAGGCTACGCACGCCGACTTGGAAGCGGCCGATCTTGTGCCGTTCCGCGCTGCATTCGAGGCCGGGGCGGACACGGTGATGACGACGCATGCAGCATTTCCGGCCCTGGACCCGGAAGGCCGACCGGCCACGCTCTCGCCACCCATTCTCCGCGGCCTGCTGCGCGACCGGATGGGGTTCGAAGGCCCCGTCGTGACCGACAGCATGCTAATGGCCGCCGTGCGGTCCACCCATGACGACCCGGGTGACCAGGCCGCTGCGCTGCTCAACGCCGGTGTCGATTGCATCCTCGACCCGACTGATCCGGAGGCTGTCATCGAAGGGCTCATCCAGGCCGTCGCCGACGGACGCGTAGCTGCAGAGCGCGTCGATGCCGCCTGCGACCGCATCTGGCGCCTCAAGTCACGTCTTGCTGCGCGGTTCGGTCCTGACGTCTTTACCACGCCCGAGAAGTACGTGGACCGGTCCATCGTCGGGTCCAGCCCGCATCGAGACCTTGCTGCATCCGTGGCCCGCCGGGCAGTAACGGTGATGGGAGACCACCCGCCGCCGTCCCCCGTCGACGTGCGTGACAGTGCGGGCTTCACGGCCATCTACATCACGCCGCGCGCTGGTGAGGCGGCCCGGAGTGCGATTCCGCTGGAGGCTGCCCTTCGCGCGCAGGCCCCCGACGCAACCTTCATAGCCATTGATGCAGATACGACGCCGGATGAGCTGGACGCGATCCGGGGGCAGGCCGCCGCTGCGCATACCGTGCTACTCGCACTCGCCGTTACACCCGCTGCCTGGCAGCGATTCGGGCTACAGCCTGAGCAGGAGCAGTTCGTGACTCAACTATCCGAGACGACCAGCAGGCTCATCGTCGCAGCACTCGGAAGCCCACATGTGCTCGATAGCGTACCCCGGACCGGCCCGCAGCTGTGCACGTACACCGACGTTCCGGAGGCGCATCGCGCCCTGCTCTCATTGGTGGTCAGTACGCCGTGACATAGCATATTACGCCGCGGTAACGATGTCGAACATCGGTGCGAAAAGGGAGGTTCTTTGCACAAATTGAGTCGACTATTTACGATGCTCTATGTGAGCACCGTTCCCAATCACCTCATCCACAGTACGGCCACATGCTATGGGTCTGTTTGACACCCTACGGGGGGAAAGCCCGCCGCTCATCGACCAAGCGTTTAACGACGTGCAGAATATGCTGGAGGTAGGGCACCACATGTTTGCCGCGTCTACCGCCTTCGTGCTCGACAACGAAATTCTGGATGTCGATCTCAGTGCTCTGGACGAGCAGATCAACGAAGGCGAGATGAGCCTGCGTCGGTTGGTGCTAGAGCATCTGACTATTGACCCGCAGCGCGAGCTGGTGTTCAGTCTCAAGCTGCTGAGCATCGTACACGAGGCCGAGCGCATTGGCGACCTGACGAAGTCACTGGAGAAGACGGGGCGGCTTGCAAAAAAACCCCGCATGGGTGACCGGGTAAGGCCGCTGCGCGACATGCGCGACCGGATTCTGCGCATGTTCAAGTACGCCCGCAAGGGCTTCGTGGAGAGTGAGCAAGAAGAGGCGCGGAAGCTCATGGAAGAGCATGAGCAAATGAAGGACGATGTCACCGCGTACCTCAAGGCCCTGGCCGACCGGGAGGACATCACCCCGAATGAGTCGATGGTCTACGCCATGAGTGCGCGGTTGATGAGCCGCGTCAGCTCGCACCTGTCCAACATCGCGTCGACCGTCGTCTCGCCCTTCGATGAGATCCGGCGCGCGCCAACGTGGGATGACGAGGAGTGAGAAGGCAAAAAGGCCGTAACACACCCGCCAGGAAGTGAACACGGGCCTCAGTGGGTCGTCCCCTGTACCCTACTTGCACCCATAGTTTCCCATCAACCTGCCGGAGACCCCATGGCTTTGACCGAGTCGCAAATGACCCAACTGGGTCAGCCTGCCCCCGCCTTCACGCTGCCTACGACGAACCCCGATGCCGACGATCTGGAAGGCGGGATGCGTAGCCTAGACGACTATGCCGACGCAGAGGCTCTCGTCGTCGTCTTCATGTGCAACCATTGCCCGTACGTGAAGCACGTGGAGGACGCGCTCATTACCACTGCGCGCGATTATCAGGATCAGAACGTGCAGTTCATCGGCATCTGCTCGAACGACGTCGAACGCTACCCGGACGACTCCTTCGAGCGTATGGCCGACCGAGCCCGTGACAAAGACTACCCATTTCCGTATCTGCACGACGAGTCGCAGGACGTCGCCCGGGCCTACCAAGCAACATGCACCCCCGACTTCTTCGTGTACAACGCCGATCGAACGCTCGTCTACCGAGGCCGCTTCGATGAGACACGGCCCAACCAAGGTGAGGCAACAGGGCGTGATCTCCGGCAAGCCCTTGACGAGCTGCTCCGCGACGGCACCGTCCACGTTGAGCAGAATCCGTCGATGGGATGCAACATCAAATGGAAGCCGGGCAAAGAGCCGGTCAACGCCTAACGGGGACACGAGGCAGCTTCCGTTTGCGCTCTCTGCGACACGATCTCTTTCCGGTCTGTCAACACCCTTCCAGCCTGACAATCCACACCTCGAAACTGATGGTCCTGCACGCTGGACGACGATCATCGTCCTGTCCATCCTGAGCGCCCTGATGCTTGTAATGATGCTTAGCATCGTGGCGCCGCG
>CAYFQN010000009.1:0-20467 GCA_964345285.1 uncultured Rhodothermales bacterium | reverse complement strand
CGCAGTTTACGCCGTCCGAAACGTGGCTCTAGGGGGCAGCTGCACTTGCAAGTTCGTGGGCTGCGCGTTCTCTTGAGGCGGCGTCTCCTCTTGTGGACCGCGAAACCGAATGGACTGGATTGTACTGCTTCCGCCCCTTGTGGCTATCGGCCTAGCGCTATGGACGCGTCAGGTCTTTCTGTCACTACTTACCGGACTGTGGGTGGGGACGACCATCCTCGTCGGTGGCAACCCGCTGAGCGGCTTGCGCGAACTGGCCGACCAGGTGGTCGCCGTATTCAGTAGTGAGAGCAACACGCGCGTCTTGCTGTTCTGCTTGCTCGTGGGCAGCCTTGTGGCGCTCGTGCAGGCTTCCGGTGGGGTCCGGGGCTTTATCGCGTGGGCACAACGCCGCGGGTGGGGCACCAGCCGCCGCGGCGCCGAGCTGTTTGCCTGGGGCGTGGGGCTCTGCATCTTCGTCGAGTCCAGCATCTCGTCGCTCACCGTGGGCGCCGTGAGCCGCCCCCTCTTCGACCGGCTGAACCTACCGCGCGAAAAGCTGGCATACTACTGCGACGCGACGTGTGCGCCCGTGTGCATGTCGATTCCACTCAACGGATGGGGCGCGTTCGTCCTTGGGCTCATCGGGACGCAAGCGGTGAGTGGTAACCCCGTGGTGCTGCTTGCCCAATCGGTGGCGCTCAACTTTTTTGCCCTGTTCGCTATTGGGTTCTCGCTGCTGCTTGCCCTAACCGGATGGAGCTTCGGGCCGATGCGACGCGCTGAAGAGCGCGCCCGGTCGCGCGGTGAGCTCATCCGCGCCGGCAGCCACCCCATGATTGCCGATGAGGTGGCCGACATCCAGCCGCCGGATCATGTAACGCCGCGGGCCACCAACCTGCTCGCCCCCATCGCCATCATGATCAGCATGATCTTCGCAGGCTTGTGGATTACCGGTGAGGGGCAGCTTATGGCAGGGAGCGGATCGACGGCCGTGCTATGGGCCGTAGGGATCGCCGTGGCGGCCGCTATCGGCCTGTATGCCCTGCCATGGTCCGACCATGGCACCACGCTATCCGTCGACGACTCGGTGGACTGGGCGCTGCAGGGGGCCTCAGGCCTCGTGCCAGTGACGTTGCTGTTGGTGTTAGCTTTTGCGCTCGGGCAGGTATCGCAGGCGTTGGAAATGGGCGCTTACGTCGTGGGCCTGGTCGGAGAGGGCGGCCCCGCATGGTGGATCCCGATCGTCGTGTTCGTGGTGAGCAGTTTCGTCTCGTTCACGCTCGGCTCCTCGTGGACGACCTTCGCCATCCTGATACCGATCGCCGTCCCACTTGCCGAGGGATTGGCAATCCCCCCGGCACTGCTTCTCGGCGCCGTGCTCTCCGGAGGCGTCTTCGGAGACCACGCGTCGCCCCTGTCCGATACGTCCATCATCTCGTCGATGGCCTCTGCGTGCGACCATGTCGATCACGTCAACTCGCAGCTGCCATACGCCCTCGTCCAGGCCGGCGCGGCGGCTATCGCGTTTGGCATCGCCGGGTGGATAATGAGCTAGTGCCAGCGGAACGCAACCTGCCATCGCGACTTATTACTATCCTGTGAGTACGAAGCCAAGCCGGCTCGCAATGGCGACCCAGGAGGCGCCTCTTTCGGCACGGTTACGACGTGGTATCAGGCGTGCTGAGGCGGGCATCACGAGCACACCGCCTGGCTTTCGTCTCCGCATAGCGGACAACGGCAGGACCTCTCATCACGACTCCCCAGCTTCACAGGGCCCTTCTCCACGGAAGCGGTTCCAATCAACCGTAAACTATGAACGACTCCGGAGGAACGCACCATGATGAATGACACCCAGGCTACCGAGGCCGCGAACGAAGAGCTCTCGGCGTTTGAAAAGGCGCAAGCCGAGGCAGACGGCGACGTCGATCCGCGCACCATCCCGCAGAAGCTCGATGGTATGCCGCCGATCGGCCAAGAGATCGAGTACCCGGACTATCCGGACGAGGACCACGAGACGTGGCAGATGCTGGTCGAGCGGCAGATGGAACAGCTCCCCGGGCGTGCCTGCGACGCTTATCTGCGCGGCCAGGACGTGCTGAAGCTGGAAGCCGACCGCATTCCCAGCCTGGCTAATCTGAGCCGCCGCCTGCACGAGGCCACCGGATGGCGCGTCGCGAAGGTGCCCGGGCTCATTCACGAGACGAACTTCTTCGAACTACTGGCCGACCGGATCTTCCCCTCCACGAACTACGTGCGTGGCCGCGAGGAACTCGACTACACGCCGGCACCGGACTGCTTCCATGACATCTTCGGCCATATGCCGATGCTCACGCAGCCCGACTTCGCCGATTTCTATCAGCTCTTTGGCCAGGCGGCCCTGAACGGTGAGGGCGCCGTGCGGCCTAAACTGGAGGCGTTCCACTGGTTCACCGTCGAGTTTGGGCTGATCAAAGAGCACGGTGAAAACCGCATCTTCGGGGCGGGGATCGTCTCATCGAACGAAGAGGTGACGCACGCCCTATCCGAGGAGGTCACGACTAAGCCGTTCGACCCGGATGTGCTGGTTGACACCAGCTACGAGGTGTATCACCTGCAGGACACGCTCTTCGTGATGGATTCCTTCGAGCAGCTGCTCAACGGCTTCAGGCGCTGGACGCGTGCGCACGGGCTTCTCGATTGACCACATCCTCGGTGCCGCACCCGAACGAGCTCCCGCGTCGGTCCACCGGCGGGGGAGCTTTTTTCGTTGTGCCGCGCGGCTGAACACTACCGCGCGGCGTCCGTCGGATACTCTTTGGAGGCAAAGCATGTTCGCTGTGCGCTTCCATAGCCATAGCCAACTGATGAACATAAACACACAAGCTACGAAGCGACTGTCGGCACGCATCCACGGCCGGGTTCAAGGCGTGGGCTTTCGTCACTTCACGACCACCCGCGCACGCAAGCTGAGCGTGACCGGATGGGTCCGCAACGAGCCTGACGGATCGGTTCGCTTAGAAGCCGAGGGCGACGAAGCCGCCCTCACATCACTGCTCGATGCCGTCCGCGAAGGCCCTCGCGCGGCGCGCGTCGACACGGTCGATGTTGAATGGGACACTGCGACGCGGTCCTTCGATGACTTTAGCGTTCGGTATGCGTGACGCTGGGCAGAACGCCGCGTGCGCATTGGCCGAATGAGCCCCTCTTCACTGACATGCCTCGACCATGGCCCCTGACGCGGCGTCTCCGCAGACCACTCAGCACGCCGTGCTCCAGGCAGCGATTCGCGCATTAGAGGCGGCTGGTATCGAGCACCCGCGCCGCAACGCCGAGTGGTTGCTCGCCGCCGTGCTCGACTGTGACCGCGCGGCGCTCTATGCGTATCCTGAGCGACCCGTCTCGAGGAGGCACCGCGCCCGCTTCCAGGAGATGGTCGCGCGCCGGACGCGCCACGAACCGCTGCAGTACATCATCGGCCACGAGGATTTTTACGGGCTCCGCCTGGAGGTTACGCCTTACGTGCTCATCCCACGGCCGGAAACTGAAGAGCTGGTGGAGCGAGTGCTTCAGCGCATTGAGGACCGCTCCGCGCCGCGGGTGCTCGACGTGGGGACTGGATCCGGCTGCGTCGCCCTCGCCATCCAGCACGAGCGGCCCGATGCTGAAGTGGTGGCGTGTGACATCAGCACGGCGGCACTTGGCGTTGCGCGGCGCAACGCCCAAACGCACGGGCTCAATGTCGATTTTCGACGCGCCGACATGTTGAGCGACGCGTTTGCCAATGACGTGTCTGGCCCCTTCGATGTGGTAGTGTCCAACCCGCCTTACATTCCGGATGCCGAGGCGCCTGCGCTTCCAACAGATGTGCGTGAGCATGAGCCGGCCCGAGCCCTCTTCACCGGCGATGATGCGCTGCGCTTCTATCGCGCGTTGATACGGCACGCCCCGGCGCTCCTCGCCGAAGGCGGTTGGCTGGCGCTCGAACTCCACACGGACTACGCGGAGGCTGTCGGTACGCTGTTCGATTCCTCCATGTGGCGCGCCGTCGATATTCACGACGACCTGTCGGGACGGCCGCGCATGGCGCTGGCCAAACGCCGCGGGTCGGTACCCTAGCCGTACACGCGATGCGCCTCGCGATAGGCTACGGCGTGCAAGTCGGCCGTCAGTTCTGGGGTTTCGGCATAGCCGCCGGAGAGCAGGAGCGCAACGGGATAGGTCCGCGCCTGAATGGCTTCCAGAACGAATCGGTCCCGAGCGTGGAGGCCTTCGCGCGACAGGGCCATCCGCCCATATCGGTCGTCGGCCATCACGTCGATGCCGGCGAGGTAAAAGACGAGATCAGGCCGGGCCCGGTCGAGCACGCTGGGGAGGTGCTGGCGCAACACCTGCAAGTATGCATCGTCCGTTGTAGCATCCGGAAGGGGGACATCCAGCGTGGAAGACGGCTTCTCAAACGGATAATTCTTGGCGCCGTGCATCGAAAATGTGAAGATATCTGGGTCCTTCTGGAAGATAGCCGCGGTCCCGTTTCCTTGGTGTACATCAAGGTCGATGACAAGCGCGCGCCGAATCCAGCACGACTGTTTCAACATGCGGATGGCCACGGCCACGTCATTGAGTACACAGAACCCTTCGCCGTGGCCGGGGAAAGCGTGGTGGGTACCGCCGGCTAGGTTCGCCGCGATCCCGTCCTCCAGCGCCATCAGTGCCGTGTTAATCGTTCCCTGCACGGCCAGGCGCGAGCGGGTTACGAGCCGTCTTGACCATGGTAAGCCCATCCGTCGCTCCGCCTGCCTGGAGAGGGTGCCGGCATGCAGGGTAGATAAATACTGAGCAGTGTGTACGCGCAACAGATCGGACCACTCGGCCTGGCGTGGAGCCACTACGTCGCCAGGGCGGATAATACCCTCCTGAAGCAGCAACCGGTGGAGGGCCGGAAACTTAGCCATCGGAAAAGGATGCCCCTCGGGCAGAGGGACAAAGTATCCATCGCTGTAGCTGACGCGCATGGAAGCGAGGGCGGGGGCAAGGGGAGACCATAAACGGGTATATTTCGACGCGTGTCACATTACAGGTTCCATACGAAGTCGTCTCCGCGCATCATGTAACGGGAACGGATACATCTGTCCACCTCTCCGCCTGCGAGCCACCTCTCCGCCTGCGAGGGCAGGCACTACCAGGGGGCATCACCTGAAGGGCCACCGAAATCTTTAGAACGGGCGGTGAGGCAGACAGTAGTCACCAACATGTGAACACCCGACGGGCATCACCCGTCGGGCGTCCACGATGCAGTCGTGTGAGGGGCTGGCATGGTGCGTGTGACAAGCACCATGCTGAGCCCAGCCGTTTCCATTAGGAATCGGCCGTGTTGCGGCTGGCACCACCGGGTGAGGTCGTACCGCCACCATCGCCTCCATTACGGCCAGCTTCCTGGCCGATTTGGCCGTCTACTTCATACACCGGTTTGCTGGGGGCGGTGTCGGCTTGCGGACCGGTCAGGCTACCGGCGCAGCCGCCTAGGAACAGTGTAACGGCGAAGAGTGCAGCGACGAAAGCAGAAGAAGTTGTGCGGGAGAAACTCATGGTCTGGCGGATCTGGTGTTTGTAGAGTAAAAGCGATAGGTTACATCACTGAAGTCACAGATACCTTGAGCCAAGGTAATGCCACGGTACGCAGAGGCGCCTCTAAAGGCGATAGGCCAGTCGCGTGCGGAGCTTAGTGGCGCATAAATAGTTCAGGTATACGCCAAGTATATTCTGTGACTAGATCGAGGATGGGCCCTGCTGAGCTAACCCAGTCTAACATAGGGGATAGGCGCACCAGTCTCGGCCCATATGCCTATTCGTAGCGGTTAACCCAATATATCCACCAAGGGACGTAGACCACAAATAGTGAAAAGTAATGGCAGCAGTATAATCTATCGACGCTAGGCGGGCAGATGGCAGCAGTCGATGTGAGTCGGTACATGGGCGGCAAGGGCACTGTAAGTTTGTCTGTGGGAGCCGACGGCAGCCAGTGGGAATTAGGCAATATTTTCATGGACGGGTACTTCAGCCAGGAGCTATGAACAGCCTGGGCAAAATAGTAATCGGCATTGCGCTCCTCGGCCTGCCGTGGACTGGTCGCGCCCAGCAAGTGCCCGCTGATGACGCAGAGTTTCCCTCCCCAGAGCGGGGAGCGCCAGTGGAAGAGGTTGGCCTCCCGATGCCCAGCGAGCATTTTGCTCCTCCCGAGTACGGGCACTATCCCCAAAACTGGGCCGTGACCCAGGATAACCGCGGCATTATCTACGTTGCAAACTACGATGGCATCCTCGAATACGATGGCGCGTCGTGGCGGCTCATCCCCACGCCGTCGTCCAAGTACGTGCGATCGTTGGTCACGGCACACGACGGTACCATCTATGCCGGCACGTCGGGCGACGTCGGCATGCTTCAGCCCGACTCGGTAGGGGTCATGCGCTACGTATCGCTCTACGATCACATTCCAGAAGCCCATCAAGGATTCAAGGATGTCTGGAGCACGTTGTCGACGCCGGCTGGAGTCTACTTCCAGAGCAACGAACGACTATTTCGGTGGGATGGATCATCCATTGCCGCGTGGGAGAGTGAGGAAGGATTTCATACCGCGTTTGAAGTTCGTGACGAACTGTATGTGCGCGACTTTCGGGATGGGCTTCTCAAAATGGTAGGCGATTCGCTGCAGCGCGTGCCCGGCGGTGCGCGCTTTGCTGATACCCCGGTGCTGGCTATGGTCCCGTTTCCCGGCGGCGGCACCCTGATCGGCACAAGCCGCAGCGGCCTGTACCTCTTTGACGGGCAGTCGATCCGGCCGTTTGAAACGGACGCACAGCCCTTTCTGGATGCGTACGAGCTGTACCACGGCACGGCGCTCTCCAGCGGCCATGCGGCTCTGGCTACCATTGGCGGGGGGGTGCTGGTGGTCGACCCACAGGGGCGGCTGGTTCGCGTGCTCGGCCCTGCTGCCGAGTTGCCCGACGGCGTGGTGCACCACGTGTACGAAGACCGCGATGGTGGGCTCTGGACGTCCTTCAACAGTAGTGGTCTAGCTCGCGCTGAGGTCGGGTCGCCCCTGTCCAAATTTAACCAAACGTTGGGCCTTGAGGGGCTGGTCTACAAGATGGATCGGCACGACGGCACGCTGTACGCCGCCACGGGCGCTGGCCTGTTTGCGTTAGACACGGAGCCGCTCACGCTGCGGGCCCGCCAAGAGGAACAGTACACCGCGTTCCGGCGCGTGGATACCATCCCCATCGCATGGGATACGGAGTCCACGGACGACGGCCTACTGGTGGCAACGGAGCGAGGCGTTTTCCTCGTGCAGGCCGGTCGGCAGCAGCAGATCACGCAGGGCGCTGCCCGTGCATCCCGCACCCTTGAGGCATCTGAGCGCTATCCCGGATGGTTTTGGGTGGGCGAGCGCGACGGGCTGACGGCTCTCCACCGGACCAGCCGCGGCTGGAGGTCATACCCTGTCGCAGCCATTGAGGAAGAAGTCATCTCAGTCGTTGAAGGGCCCAACGGCACCGTGTGGGCCAACCTCGCGCAGGGCAGCATAGTGCAGTTGCGGTTTGGAGACACGCCAGCCTCGGAGCCTGCCATCACCCGTCTCCAGGATGAGAAGACATTACCCGACGGGTTCAACCGTGTTACTTCCGTGGCCGGAGAGCTGCTTGTGATATCACCGCGTGGGGTCTTCACCCTTCGGCCTCAAGAGGGTGGACCGCATCGTGGGGCCGACGACGGACCATCGGCGTACGAGGTCATACCAGACGAGCGCTTCGACATTGAGGGCAATGACGGACCGCTCCTCGGCGTGTTTGGCACAGAGGCGAGCGCAGTATGGATGCTGCGAGGCGATCGAGTATACCGTGGGGTGCGCCGATCTAACGGCACCTATGAATGGAGGGGCATCAACGCGCTCCATTTTCCAAAGGGCGACGAAACCCCGCTGTTTATCGACGAGGGCGGCGTCATCTGGATGGGCAACGGCCGCGAGATCGTCCGGTACGACCCACGCCCAAATGCGCCTGAAGGGGGCGCGTTTCCCGTGCACGTCCGGAAGGTTACCACTGTGCAGGACCAGCAGATACTGTACGGCGGGGCTCAGCCAGCCACTGCGTCCGAGGAGGCGCAGCCGCTGCGAATCGAAGTCGATTATGAGCACAACGACCTCCGGTTCGACTTTGCTGCTGCTCACTACGGGAATGTGGCGCCGCTCGAATACCAGGTCCGGCTGGAAGGTCGGGAGTCCGACTGGTCTGCGTGGCAATCCAGCACGAACGCGGTATACGCCGACCTCACCGAGGGGCAATACACGTTTTACGTGCGGGCCCGTGCCGGAGCACGACAAGCTCAGCAGCGTGCAGCGCTGACCTTTCGCGTGCTACCGCCTTGGTACCGAACAGGATGGGCCTACGCCGCCTACATTGCGGCCATTCTTGTTTTAGGAGCGGGATATTGGCGCTATCGAGGGCTCGTGGAGCAACACAAGCGTGTCCAGCAGCAGGCCAAGGAACTGGAGCGAGAGCGCATGGCCAACGAGCGCCTCCAGGAGGCCAATCGGCGCCTGAAGCAAGCGAGCGAGTTGAAGGACAATTTTTTGGCTAACACGTCGCACGAGCTACGAACGCCGCTTACCACCATCCTTGGCTTTGCTGACGTACTTAAAGAGGAAGCCCCCGAGCAGCACAAAGAGTTCCTCGATATTATCGAAAAGAGCGGGCATCGTCTTCTGCGGACCCTGAACGCCATGCTCGATCTCGCCAAGTTGCGCTCAGGCGTCGCCGAAGCCGACTTGTTACCGCTTGACGTAGTCGGCAAGTCGAAGGAGGTAGTGGAGTTGTTCATCCACCGAGCCCGCCAGAAAGGCATTGACCTCGATCTGGATGCGCCAGACGAGCCGGTGCGCGTGGCATTGGATGATCGCTACTTCGAGCAAATACTCGACAACCTGATCAGCAATGCCATCAAGTTCACCGACGAGGGGCGGGTGTGGGTCGAGATCGAACCATCTGCGGCCGAGGTGGCCATTCGGGTATGCGACACCGGCGCCGGCATTGACCCTGCGTTCATGCCCCACATCTTTGAAGACTTCAAGCAAGAGTCGAGCGGTCTCAACCGGGACCACGAAGGAAACGGCCTCGGGTTGGCCATCACCAAGCGCTTGGTCCACCTCATGCGTGGCACGATTGATGCGGAAAGCACCAAAGGGGAAGGCAGCACGTTCACGGTGGTGTTCGCACGCGTGACCGGAGCATCGGCGGCGTCTTCGGCTGCCCAACCTGCCCGTGTGGAGTCAGCCTCGTAGCGCGAATTGACCACGGTGGATCGGAACCGCGCATCCGTCGCTCGTGGGAAACAAAACGGAATGCGCCGGGTGCTTCATTAACAATTCGCACTGCACGATACCGAATTCTCTGGCTCATGTTTGATGGCGTTCGACGAGGTACCACTGTTCTGATCGGGATCGGCCTCGTGCTCGTTGGCCTGCTGAGTGGCATCCTGCTCATGATGCTGTTTGGACCTGTGGGGGAGCCGTCATCCATTCCTCGGCTGGCTGATCGTGTGGAGTTGGGGGGGGGCGAGCGGGTGCAGCCCGCGGCGACCGTCCGGCCGGACACGGCACGAGCCCCCAACGTTGCTCAACTGGCCGACTTGAACGACCTGTTTCGGCAGGTGGCTGACAAGGTGACGCCCGCTGTGGTATACATCGAAGTCGAGTCGTCCTCCGCCGCGCGCGATCGCTATCGGCGCTTCGACGAGGGCATGCGGGAGCGGTTCTTCCAGGAGCCGGCACCGCGCCAGAGCGTTGGAAGTGGCGTGCTGATCAGCAGGCAGGGTCATATCGTCACTAACCGCCATGTGGTGAGCAACGCCGACGCCATCCGGGTCACACTGTCAGATAAACGGGAACTGGAGGCGCAGGTCGTCGGGCGCGATGAGTCAACCGACCTAGCCGTGCTCAAGGTGGACGCTGAGGAGGAGTTGCCCGTGATTGCCTTTGGAAACTCGGACAGCGTGAACGTCGGGGAGTGGGTCATTGCCGTGGGCAACCCGTTTCGTCTCACATCGACGGTGACGGCGGGCATCGTGAGCGCACTGAGCCGCCAGATCGGCATCAGCAACAGCTCGTTGGGCATTGAGGACTTCATCCAGACCGATGCGGCGATCAACCCGGGCAACTCGGGCGGAGCGCTTGTTAACCTCAGCGGCGAACTGGTTGGCATCAGTACAGCGATTGCTACGGAAAGCGGCTCGTACGAAGGATACGGGTTTGCTATCCCCACGAACTTGATGCAGCGGGTGGCACAAGACCTGATTGCCTATGGTGAGTTCCGGCGCCCCTATCTTGGCATCACCATTGACGATGTAAGCGCGCAGGTCGCACAGCGGCGGGGGCTGGGCGAGGTGCGCGGCGTGCTCGTCCGGGACGTACACCCAAATGGGGCCGCCCACCGGGCGGGGCTGCAGGATGACGACATTGTTCTCGCGGTGGCGGGGCGCGCTGTGAACGCGATGAACGAGCTCCAGAGCACTGTAGCCCGCAACCGCCCTGGCGAGGAAATCACGCTCACCGTGTGGCGCGACCGCACCGAGCGGACGTTCGCCGTCGAACTGATGGGCGACACGGAGTGGCTCGGAGACGCGGCGCCGGCACCCGTGCCGGCGCCCGAGACCGAGCCGGAGCCCCCCAGCACCGAGCCGCAGGAGCTAGAGGCGTGGGGCGTTGGGCTGCGGGATGTCACGCAGCGCGAGCAGTCCGATTTCGACGCGCAGGCAGGTGCCTACGTGGCCTATGTGCGTGGCAGCAGCCCTGCCGACCAAGCCGGGCTGCCTCGTGACGTGGTCATCACCCGTATCAACGATACGGCCGTGCGCTCAGCGCGTGAGGCGATTAGCGCGCTGGAAGAGGCCGCACAAGGCGCCGAGCCGTACGTCTTGTTACAAGTCCAGCGCCGCGACGGCACGCCCGCATTTTACGAGGCGCCAGTCCCTGCACGCCCGTGATGCGGAAGGGGACCGCGCCAGGACGAAGGTCGCCGAACGAGACGCGACGGGGAGCGTATGATGCCCCATCCATTAACCTCCCATCGCATTCCGTAGTGCAGTATGATTCGTTACCTGACAGCCGGTGAGTCGCACGGCGAGGCGCTCATCGGCGTGGTCGAAGGTGTACCAGCCCAACTCCCTCTTTCGGCTGAAGATATTAACGAGCATCTGGGCCGGCGCTGGCTCGGATACGGCCGCGGCGGCCGGTCGAAAATCGAGAACGACAAGGTACACATCTATTCGGGCGTCCGGTTTTCACAAACGCTCGGCAGTCCCATCTCCTTCCGCATTGACAATGGCGCATACAAGAAAGACCGCGCCGGATGGCCCGAGGTAATGGCCGTGGAAGGCCCGCCGCCAGACGATCTGGAGCGCGTTACGCTGCCTCGGCCCGGCCACGCCGATCTGGCGGGCATGCAGAAGTACGAGTTCGACGACATCCGCCCAGTGATCGACCGCTCGAGCGCACGGGAGACGGCCATGCGTGTGGCCTGCTGCTCGGTTGCACGGAAGCTGCTGAACGTATTCGGCATCGAGGTGGGCAGCCATGTGGTGCGCATCGGCGACGTCGGCTTCGAGTCGGCCGACGAGTGGCGCGGCCGAGTCAACACCCTGCTCGAAAAGGGAGGGGCTAGCGCGCTCTACCGGGCTGCTGACGACAGCGCCACCCGCATGATCGATGCCGACATGACAGCGCGTTGCATCGAGCACATCGAACAAACCAAAAAGAACCGCGACTCGTTAGGGGGCATCTACGAGGTCGTCGTAACGGGCGTCCCTGCCGGACTGGGCTCGTACGTGCAGTGGGACCGGCGGCTGGACGGCAAGCTCGTGCAGGCGATTTGCTCTATCCAGGCCCAGAAGGCTGCTGAGATCGGCGATGGCGTGCGCAACGCGCACCGGCCGGGCTCGCAAGTGCACGACCCCATCCTGCCCGGCGACGCATCTCCCTTGAGCCGAGGCGGATATGCGCGGCGGTCCAACCACGCCGGTGGCATCGAAGGCGGCGTATCCAACGGGATGCCCATCATCGTACGCGGGTACATGAAACCGATCCCGACGCTCATCAAGCCGCTCGACTCGGTTGACACGGCTACGCAAGAGGAGCAGCCGACGCGGTACGAACGAAGTGACATTACGAGCGTCCCCGCCGCGTCAACGGTTGCAGAAGCCACCGTCGCGCTCGTTATTGCGAATGCACTACTTGAAAAGTATGGCGGTGACAGCATTCCCGAAATGCGTCGGCACGTGGAGGCCGATGCGGCATAAGCGACTTTGTGGCCCAGGCGGCCCTCCCTGACGATGGCCCGGTGATGGCGCCCGCGGCTGAACCAATGCAGCAACCTGAGCCGTAATAGGGCTCCTAACCTCTTATCGCGCCGATCACTGGCCACTGAGTAATCCATGTGCTATGGCAGACAACCGGTCATCGCCGACGTCCCCGTCGCCGGACTCCCCGGCTCCGATGACAGTGACTGACGTGCCCGATGCGCTCCGGCAGGTCGTGGCTTCCATGGCCGGCCCGGTTGCGCTCATTGATGGGCAACTCAACGTGCAAGCATGGAGTACCGCGTGGGCTGACCTGGTCGGCCACGCATCCGGCCGGGCCGCCCGCCCCGACCAGCCCCCCGGATTCTTCCAGCTCTTCGCTGAGCAGTCCGCCTGGCGCGAACGGCTAGAGCGCGGCTTGCAAGGGGAGAATGGGCGTGGAACCGCTGCGCTCACCCGTAGGACCGACCACACGGAGCGCCGGGTCGACTGGGAGATGCAGCCCTGGCGCGCAGGTGACAAGAACGCCGTGGCCGGCGTGATTCTGAGCCTTGTCGATCGCAGCGCCCAGCAGCAAGCCGAAGATCGCTTCCAGGCGCTGGCCGACACGGTAGACGAAGGCGTGCTCCTCATGGGCCATTCGGGCATTTTCCAGATGTGCAATGCGCGAGCCGAGGTCATTCTCGGCCGCGCTGCGGAGGACATCATCGGCAGCTCAGTGCGTGATGTGCGGTGGCGGGGGCTACGAGAAGATGGCACCCCGCTCTCTAATGAGAGCTTTCCCTTTTGGGTGGCGCGCTACACGGGCGAGGCCGTCCGCGACTTCGTGATGGGCATCTACCCGCCCGACGGCCCCCCCCGTTGGATCCGTGTCAACGCCCAGCCGCTTCGCCTCGAAAGTGACGACGAGCCGTACGCCGTCCTCTCGTCATTTGCTGACATCACCGAGCAGAAGCTCAGCCAGGAAGCTCTGCGCACGTCGAAAGACATGCTGTCGAGCGTGCTCGTCAGCTCGCTCGATGGGATTATGGTGTTTGCGGCAATCCGAGACGAGGACGATGCCATCGTTGACTTCGAGTGGCGGCTGGCCAACCCGCGCGCCGGTGAACTGGTCGGCCAGCCGGCAGAGGATCTCAGGGGGCAGCGGCTGCTCGATGTCCTGCCCGGGCACCAGAAGGAAGGGCTCTTTGAAGACTACGTAGAGGTGGTTGAGGGCGGCGAGCCGATGGAGCGCGCGGTGCACTACGAGCACGAAGGCCTCAGCGCCTGGTTTCAGATCGTCGCCGTCAAGCTAAGCGATGGGATCGCCGTCACCTTGCGCGATATCACCGAGCGTAAGGAGGCAACACAGGCTATGGCAGCCACGAATGCCGAGCTGGAACAGCGCAACCAGACCCTGCGCGAGTTCGCTTATATCGCCTCGCACGACTTACAGGAGCCGCTCCGGAAAATCTCCGCGTTCGCTGACCTCATGCGCGAAGATTACAGCGAGGAGGTCGACGACACGGGCAAGTACTACCTGGAGCGGATGCAAGACGCCGCTGACCGAATGTCCACACTCATCAGCGACTTGCTGGCCTACTCGCGCGTTACGACACAGACCGAGCCCTACGAGCCGGTCGACCTCAACAAGGTGCTCGATGATGTACAGTCGGACCTAGAGATACGGCTGCAGGAAGTGAATGGCCAGGTCGACGCCGAGCCGCTTCCAACCATCCAGGCTGACCCGACCCAGATTCGCCAACTGCTCCAAAACCTCATCGGCAACGGGCTCAAGTTCCACCGGGATGGCGTTCCCCCCGTCATCACAATCCGCGCTACCGTAGAGCAGGGCGAGACGCCGGACGACGTGCCCGCCCCACTGCCCATGTGCCGGCTCGTCGTTGAAGACAACGGGATCGGGATTGAAGAGAAGTATCTCGATCGTATATTTACTCCGTTCAAGCGACTCTACGGACGAAGCCAGTACGAGGGCACCGGCATGGGACTCGCTATTTGCCAGCGCATCGCACAGCGACACGGCGGTTCCATTGCTGTGGCGAGCACGCCTGGTGAGGGCACCCGCTTCACGGTGTCGCTGCCCGTTGAGCAGCCCGCCAACCCCGAGCAAGGATCGCCACCCGAGGGCGCCCCACCGAATCCTGACGCATAACACCGATGCCCATGAACGGCACCGACGCCAAACACAGCATTCACATCGTGATGGCCGAAGACGATCCGGATGACCGGATGCTCACGCGCCGCGCGCTGAAGAAAAGTCGCCTCGTCAACACGCTCGACACCGTTGGGGATGGCGAAGCGCTCATGGACTACCTGAAGCAGCGCGGAGAACATGCCGACGCCGAGCGGCCCGGCCTCATCTTGCTCGATCTCAACATGCCACGCATGGATGGCCGCGAGGCGCTGCAGCGCATCAAGTCAGATGCTACCCTGCGTCGCATCCCCGTCATCGTGCTGACCACCTCCGAGGCGGAGCAGGACATCCTGGAGAGCTACGACCTGGGCGTCAATGCCTACGTCACCAAACCCGTCACCTTCGATGAGCTGGTGAGCGCCATTCAGGCCCTCGGGGACTTCTGGTTCGAAATCGTAAAACTTCCGTCCGATCGACAACCGCAGGAATAATGACAGCGAACGATACGCTGAACGTTCTCCTCATTGAAGATGACGAGGACGACTATCTGATCACTCGATCGCTGCTCTCGAAGGCACAAGTCATCGAGTGCGAGCTGACGTGGGAGTCGACGTTCGATGACGGACTCGAAGCCCTCCTCACCGAGCAGTACGACGCCTGCCTCGTCGACTACCGGCTGGGCGCGCACACGGGGCTTGATCTGTTAGAGGCTGCCAAGGAAAACGGGTGTAAAACTCCGGTCATTCTGCTCACGGGCCAGGGCGACCTCAAGATCGACATTGAGGCCATGGAGGCCGGCGCAGCGGACTATCTCAATAAGAACCAGATCGATGCGCCGCTCCTCGAGCGCTCACTCCGGTACGCCCGCGAGCGGGGCGAGGCCGAAGAGCGCATCCGTAAGCAGGCTGCCCTGCTCGACAAAGCCCGCGATGCCATCATTGCGTACGACATGGATGGGCACGTCATCTACTGGAATAAGAGTGCGGAGCGGTTGACCGGTTGGTCGAAGGAGGAGATGCTGGGCAAGCAGGCCAACGATTACCTCTTCGATGACGAGCAGCGCGAGAAGCTGCCGAGCTGCTGGAAGGCCGTGAAGGAAACCGACGAGTGGAAGGGCGAGCTGCATCAGCAAACGAAAGATGGCGAGGAGATCATCGTCGAAAGCCGGTGGACGCTGGTGCGCGAGGCCGACGGCACGCCCGAGTCAGTGCTTGTCATCAACACGGACATCACCGAACGCAAGCAGCTGGAGTCGCAGTTTCTCCGCTCGCAGCGTATGGAGAGCATTGGCCGGCTGGTGAGCGGCATCGCGCACGACTTGGGCAACCTGCTCGTGCCCATCTCGCTCGGCGTGAAGGTGCTGCAACAGCGCTTCAGCGACGACGCGAAAGCCACCCGCACGCTGTCAATGATCCAAAACAGTGCCGAGCGCGGATCCGATATGGTGGAGCAAGTCCTCGCCTTTGCGCGAGGCGTGGAGGGCGAGCGCGTCATCTTGCAACCCGAAACGGTGATCAGCGACGTACACAACATCACAGAAGAAACCTTTCCCGAAGAGGTCGACGTACAGGTCGAGCTTGACGACGACCTAGAGCAGGTAATGGGTGATGCGACGCAAGTGCAGCAGGTGCTCATGAACCTGTGCGTCAACGCACGCGACGCGATGCCCGATGGCGGCACGCTCACGATCCGCGCCGAGAACACGACGCTCGATGAGGAGGACGCTCGCAAAAACATCGATGCAGAGCCCGGTGAGTACGTCTGCCTAGCCGTATCCGACACCGGCGTGGGGATGTCCGACGAGGTGATCGATAAGATCTTCGAGCCGTTCTACACCACCAAGCCGGAGGGCGAAGGGACGGGGCTGGGGCTGTCCACCGCCTACAGTATCATCAAAGGACACGACGGCTTCATCGACGTATCAAGCACGAAGGGCAAGGGCACGACCTTTCGCATCTTCTTACCCGTCGCGTCGGATGCCGAGGCGCCCGACGATGAGCGGTCGACCACGGTCATGCACAACGGGGAGGGGACGCGCGTCTTCCTCGTCGACGACGAGCCGAACATCCTCAACGCCACCTGCGACGCCCTGGAGCAGTCGGGCTTTCAGGTGGACACGGCACAGAATGGGCAAGCGGCTCTCGACCAACTCAAGGCCCGCCAGTTCGACGTCGACGTGCTCATCACAGACATCGTCATGCCCAACGTCGACGGGGTGTCGCTGATCAGAGAAGTGCACGCGGCGCGGCCAGACGTGCTCATCATCGCAGCGAGCGGCCTGGCCGACAGCCGAACGGACGACGCGCTGGACGCTGGGGCGGACGCCTTCCTGCCCAAGCCGTTCACCGATGAAAAGCTGCGAGCCGTGCTTCAGCAAGTACTCCATCGTGAGGACGAGCCCGCCACGCCGTAGCTGTTACGGACGCAGCGGCATCATGCCGAGGCTTCATCGAGGGCCGCGCGGGACCGCTCGGACACGCCCTGTAGGTCGCGCCACCAGACGGGTACGAGTGCGATCGACCCGATGAGCAGGAGGAGGGGCCACCACATCGCGGCACCGGGCGGGTGCACCAGCAACTTCCCGATGCCGATGAGCATCCCGAATAGCGACGCCGTGCTCACGAGGGTAAGCCGCAGGCGCCGGCCCAGCGCGCGAAACGGCGCCTGCGGGTCTTCGCCCGCCTCCTTGGCCGACTGGGGCCACCATCCGAACGGTTTCGCTTTCCGGTAGAACGCGTTGCGCACCTCCGGCGAGGTCGGTGGTGTGAGAAGAGCTGCCATGATGGTCGCTGTCAGCGACGCCACGACCATGGCTAACAGGCGTATCCACTCGACGTCAATCGTGTGGATCACGATGGGCGCGGCGATGAGCGAGACGACGATCGCGCTGGCTTCGGCGTACAGGTTGACGCGCTCCCACAGCCATCGCAGCATCAACACAGGGCCGAGGCCGGCGCCGAAGACGAGAGAGATAAACCACGTTGCCTGGATGGAGCCGAGTGACACCATGATGGTGATGGCGATGGCGAGCACGACCACGTTCGACAGGCGAGCGACGAGCACCGACTCCGGCCCCGTGGGTTCGCGGTTGAGCCATTGCTTGCAGATCAGCCGCTTGTACAGGTCGTTGCTCCAGTACGAGGCGCCCCAGTTCAGATGCGTGTCGATCGTCGACGTCAGGGCAGCGAGCAGGCCCGTCAGCATCAGCCCGCGAACGCCGACGGGGAGCAGGTCTTCGATACCGGTGACGAAGGTAAGCTCGCGCGCCGCGGCGAAGCCATCCGTGCCTATCTCGCTAGGATTGAACGGGTACAGGACGAGCAGCCCCGCGCTGATCACGAGCCAGATCAGGCTGCGCATGAGAATCTGCGACCACGAAAAGACAGCGCCAGCCACGCGCGCGTCGTGGTCGCTCTGGGTGGCCATCGCCCGTTGGGCAAGATAGCCCGTGCCGTCGCTGCTTACCCAGAAGAGGCCTTGCAGGGCGATCACCATCAGGAACGGGAAGAGCGCTTCGCCGCTGGGGGAAAAGGCCATCATCTCCCGTCCCTCCATCTGGCCGTACAGCTCCACGATCTGCGGCCCGAGGGCGCTCACGCCGCCCACGGCGTCAACGACGTACCAGCTGTACGCAGCGGTGCCTACCATAGCCAGGCCGAACTGCACGGCGTCGGTGTTCACCACGCTGCGCATGCCGCCCGTGGCCGAGTACAGGAAGGCAAACCCCACCATCAGGGCCAGGCTGATGAGCCCGTTCGTCGTTACGATGGCGGGGTCGAGGCCCGTAGCGCTACTGTCCAGCACGAGGCCCGCGGACTGCACCAACCCCAGCACGGAGCTGTAGAGCCCGGTTGGCAGCCATGTGTGCCAGGGGAGAAAGACCTCAGCGATGCGCACCGCGGCGACGAGCACCATGGCCAGCACGATGCAGTTCACGATAGTGCCGTAGTAGATGGCCTTCAGGCCGCGGAGCAGGAGCACGCCTTGGCCGTCGTACCGCAGCTCGGTGAGCTCGGCATCGGTGAGCACGTGGGAGCGCCGCCACATCTCAGCAAAGATAAAAGCCAGCAGCAGGTAAGCGAGCCCGTAGATCCAGAAGCGCCACAACGCAAACACGCCGGCGGTGGCCACCAGTCCTGTGACCAGTAAAGGCGTATCGGCGCCGTACTGCGTAGCGGCCATGCTGAACCCAGCCTTCCAGCCCTTTACATTCTGCCCGGCAAGGAAATACTGCCGGAGGCTCTGTGACGCCTTCTTGCGGGCAAGAAACCCCTGCGTTGCGGCGTAGCCGACGAAGACGAGAACAATACCGAGGTCAAGCATGCGATCAAGAAGTGAGAAAAAAGACGATTGTCCACACGAACGCCGCGTGCATAGGGTCCGGCATGCAGCACCAATTCTGTGACGCTCTTTAAACGCTTTGAACCGGCCCAGATAGCGACCCCCGTGATAGACCGACGGCCGAGCGATCAGCGGAAGATAGCACGGCGTGATGAGACATGAGGCGCCACTGAGCTACACGGGATGATATCCAGAGTGTTACATCCGCGTCGCGCCCGAGAGTCGAACTTTTGCACGCTGTGGGCCATTCAATTAACCCTGTTTTCACTTCATCCACGTATCGTCTCTATGAGCTGGATTAACCGACTTGTTCACCGCGAGGATGCTTCGCTGAACACCCGCACCGAACCTCTCCCTGTTACGCCCGAAAGCCCTCATGCGGTGGTGATCGGGGCCGGCTTTGGCGGTCTCGCATCGGCTATCCGACTCGGCGCGCGGGGCTTCCGTGTCACTCTTGTCGACCGGCTCGACCAGCCGGGTGGGCGGGCGCGCGTCTTTGCGCAAGACGGGTTTACGTTCGACGCCGGGCCGACGGTCGTCACGGCGCCGTTTCTGTTCGAAGAGCTGTGGCAACTCGCTGGCCGCACCCTGGAAGATGACGTGGACCTTGTGCCCGTCTCGCCCTTCTATCGCATCCGCTTCGACGACGGATCGATCTTCGACTACACGGGCGATGCGGAGGCCATGGAACAAGAGATCCGCACATTCAACCCGGACGACGTGGAGGGCTACCGACGCTTCCTCAAGAAAAGCGAGGACATCTTCGATATTGGCTTCGAAGAGTTGGGGCACGTCCCGTTCGGCAAGCTCACCAACATGCTGAAGATCATCCCGGCGATGATGAAGCTGGAGAGCCATCGCACGGTGTATGGGCTTGTCTCGAAGTACATCAAGCACCCCAAGGTCCGCAAGGTGCTCTCATTTCACCCACTGCTCGTGGGCGGCAACCCGTTTAGTACAACGTCCATCTACACGCTCATTGCCTTCCTTGAGCGCAAGTGGGGCGTGTGGTACGCGATGGGCGGCACGGGATCGCTCGTGCGCGGGCTGTCTGACTTGATCGACGACCTCGGCGGCACGCAGCGCTACGGCGCGGAGGTCGACGAAATCCTGATCGACCACGGCCGGGCGTCCGGCGTGCGGCTTAGCTCCGGCGAGACGATCGACGCCGACCTCGTCGTGTCCAACGCCGATGTGAGCTGGACGTACCGCCACCTCATCCCCGAACAGGAGCGAGTGAAGTGGACGAATCGCCGCATTGAAAACATGAAGTACTCGATGAGCCTGTTCGTTTGGTACTTCGGCACGGACCGGCAATACGAGGACGTAGAGCACCACACCATCCTGATGGGGCCGCGTTACAAAGGCCTGCTGGATGACATCTTCGAAAATAAGCGTCTGGCCGACGACTTCAGCCTGTATCTGCACCGCCCGACGAAGACGGACCCGTCGATGGCGCCGGAGGGACACGACGCATTTTACGTGCTGAGCCCCGTGCCGCACCTCGAAAGTGGTGTCGACTGGCGTGAGCAGGCCGAGCCCTATCGGCAGGCTGTCGAAGACTACCTGGCCGACACCATTCTGCCTGACTTGGGCGACCACCTCGTGACCTCGCGGATGCTTACGCCCCGACACTTCCGCGACGACTACCTCTCGCTCAAGGGCGCAGCGTTCAGCGTAGAACCC
>CAYFQN010000008.1:32519-35265 GCA_964345285.1 uncultured Rhodothermales bacterium | reverse complement strand
ACGGATCGGGCGAGATGATCGACACGACGGTCGGCCGCGTGGTCTTCAACGAGATCGTGCCGGACGGCGTGCCGTTCATCAACAAGGTGCTCACGAAGAAGAACATGCGCCCTGTCATCAGCGATATCCTCGTGGCGAGCGGCTTCAAGGAAACGGCTGACTTCCTCGACGACATGAAGCGCCTCGGCTTCGAGGAGTCGACCGTGTCGGGAATCACGTTCTCGCTCTCCGACATTGTGGTCCCCGATAAGAAAGAGAAGCTGATCGAAGAAGCCGATCAGGAGGTCGACAAGGCCCGCGGCAACTACCAGATGGGCTTCATTACCGACAACGAGCGGTACAACCAGGTCATTGATATCTGGACGCAGACGAACAACCGCGTCTCCGAGGTACTGTTCGAGTCGCTGAAGGAGCACCGCGAGGGCTTCAACCCGATCTTTATGATGGCCGACTCTGGCGCGCGTGGCTCGAAAGAGCAGATTCGTCAGCTCGGCGGCATGCGTGGCCTGATGGCCAAGCCGCAGAAGAACCTGTCGGGCGGGGCCGGCGAGATTATCGAGAATCCGATTATCTCCAACTTCAAAGAGGGCCTGTCAGTGCTCGAGTACTTCATCTCGACACACGGTGCCCGGAAAGGGCTGGCCGATACGGCGCTCAAGACGGCCGATGCCGGCTACCTTACGCGTCGCCTGGTGGACGTGGCGCAGGACGTCACAATCACCGAGCACGACTGCGGTACGCTCCGTGGCATTAGCATCGGTGCACTCAAAGACAACGAAGAGGTGGTCGAGCCGCTCTCGAAGCGCATCCTCGGCCGCGTGTCGCTGCACGACGTGTACGATCCGCTGACCGACGAACTCATTGTCGAAGCCAACGAGCTGATCGATGAGGAGAAGGCGCAGAAGATTGCCGAAACCTCGATCGACGAAGTCGAGATCCGCTCGGTGCTGACGTGCGAAGCGCGTCGTGGCGTGTGCACGCTGTGCTACGGCCGCAACCTCGGCACGCAGCGTATGGTCGAGGTCGGCGAAAGCGTCGGCGTCGTGGCTGCGCAGTCGATCGGCGAGCCGGGCACGCAGCTTACGCTCCGGACGTTCCACATCGGTGGCGCCGCGAGCGCCGTGGCGTCCGAGTCCACGCTCCAGTCGAAGTTTGCCGGCACGGTGGAGTTCGAGAACCTGCGCCACGTCACCTACGAAGCCGACGATGGGCCGCAGGAGATCGTGCTTACGCGTCAGGGAGAGATCCGCATCATGGATCCCGACGAGGACAGCCGCGAACTGACCAGCTACGTGGTGCCATACGGCGCCGAGTTGCTGATCGAAAATGGTCAAGAGGTTGAGAAGGGCGAAGTGCTGGCCAGTTGGGACCCGTACAACAGCGTGATCCTCACCGAAGTCGGCGGCGAAGTGTCCTTCCAGGACGTCATCGAAGGCACAACGTACCGCGAAGAGTCGGATGAGCAAACAGGTCACAAAGAGAAGGTCATCACCGAGAGCCGCGAGCGTACGCTCACACCGGCCGTGATGATCGAGACCCCCGATGGCGATGTTCGCGAGTACAACATGCCGGTGGGCGCCCGCATCCAGGTAGATGAAGGCGATGCTGTGCAGGCCGGTGAGGTCCTTGCCAAGATTCCGCGCCAGACGGCTAAGACGAGCGACATCACGGGTGGTCTACCGCGTGTGACGGAACTCTTCGAAGCCCGCACGCCAAACGACCAGGCCGTGGTCTCCGAGATTGACGGCGTCGTCAGCTTTGGCGGCCGGAAACGCGGCAACCAGGAAGTGATCGTGACCAGCCGCGATGGTGAGATGCAGAAGTCGTACATGGTGTCGCTCTCGAAGCACCTTCTGGTGCACGAGAACGACCTTGTGAAAGCCGGCGATCCGCTCTCCGACGGGCAGATTGCTCCGCACGACATCCTGTCCATCAAGGGGCCGCGTGCCGTGCAGGAGCACCTGGTGAACGAAGTTCAGGAGGTCTACCGTCTTCAGGGCGTGGCTATCAACGACAAGCACTTCGAGGTCATTGTGCGCCAGATGATGAAGCGCGTCGAGATCAAAGAGCCAGGCGATACGAACCTGCTCGAAGAAGAGCTCGTCAACCGCTTCAACCTGGCCGAGATCAACGACCAGCTGTACGACAAATTCGTGGTGACGGACCCGAGCGAGGCCGACGTCAAGATCGGCTCCGTGATTGGGCGCCGCCGTCTGCGTGAGCTGAACTCCGAAATGAAGCGCAAGGACCTCCCCGAGGTGCAGGTGCGTGAAGCGCGCCCCGCTGTTGGTGAGCCGGTCTTGCTCGGCATCACGAAGGCCGCGCTGTCGACTGACTCGTTCGTGTCGGCGGCCTCCTTCCAGGAGACCACGAAGGTACTCACGAACACGTCCATCAAGGCCGATACGGATCCGCTGTACGGCCTGAAGGAGAACGTGATCGTTGGGCATCCCATTCCGGCTGGAACCGGACAGCGCAAGTACCGCGATCTCGTGGTCGGTTCGAAGTCCGAACTCGAAGAACTGCAGGCTGCCATTGGAGGGGACGGCGAAGCCATCCCTGGTGGAGACGGCGCGCCCGAAGCCGAGGAGGCCGTAGAAGCTTCCGGGTCGGATTCGGAGAGTTAATCGACAGCGAACAACCAACCCTAACACAGAAAGCCCCGGCGCCTACACAGCGTCGGGGCTTTTTTGATGGCCAAAGCGTGATGGCCAAAGCGTGATGGCTGAAGCGACGCACCGGCGCC
>CAYFQN010000008.1:0-32419 GCA_964345285.1 uncultured Rhodothermales bacterium | reverse complement strand
TGATGGCCAAAGCGTGATGGCCAAAGCGTGATGGCTGAAGCGACGCACCGGCGCCAGTAACTGCCTAGCGAAGCGTGTCTGGGGTAGTCACAGTGGTGTCGGCAGGGACTTCGGTGGTCGTCGAGTCTATTGGCGCATTGAGCGCCTGCGACGTCATGCTGACGAGGTAGTACGTGCTGCCGGCCGTCGCCGCGATAACGAACACAATAGAAGCGACGACGAAGAACCGGGAGGCGCGGCGGCTGAGTGGCCTGGGGCCGGGCGCAATTTCGTCGTCGCGATCGACCGACGATGAGCCTTGACGCGGAGAGTCAGAAGCCATAAAGCGAAAAGAGCTGTTAGAGCGAATACCGGCTACTCGTACGCGCCGCATTTTGGCGCGTTGCCGGGATGGAGAACGGCGCAGATCAAGAAAAGGAGGGTTTCACTTGACAAATTCTTGAAACTCTTTGTTACTTAACGCTGTTAACCAACCAAACAAGGCATGAGCGACTCCATCCCAAAGAACGGTGATTTGCGTCGGTTGATTCTGGACACGACGCGCCATCTCCTCGTGCAGGAGGGGTACCAGAACCTGTCGATGCGTAAAATTGCTCGGTCCATCGATTACAGTGCCACGAGCATCTATCTGTACTTTGACAGCAAGGATGCATTACTGCATACGCTGATCGATGAGGGGATGACCCGGCTGTACGAATCCCTTTCAGAGGCACAACAGGCCAACCCTGTCGAGCGCCTCGAGGCGTTGTGCGAGCGATTCATCACCTTTGGGCTCGATAACCCGGA
Source organism: uncultured Rhodothermales bacterium (assembly GCA_964345285.1). GTDB lineage: Bacteria > Bacteroidota > Rhodothermia > Rhodothermales > Salinibacteraceae > JAAAPH01. Next base: position 31,633 of record CAYFQN010000008.1, on the reverse strand, counting down.
GTACTACGAGATTATGTTCTTGCTGCACCCGGAGCATATGGAGCGATATCCGGCCGAGAAGTACCGCCGGGCACGCCGCAACCTCGACGTCATTGCTGCGACCCTATCGGAGGGGGTCGACGAGGGCTGCTTTCGGGTGGCTGATCCGCGCGTATCAGCCAGCGCCGTGTGGGCGTCTCTTCACGGTGCTGTGTCGCTCCTGCTGGCTGAGCGCGTTGACATCCGCATCGATCGCGAGGCCTTCATCCGAACCACGATCCAGCAGACCATTCGTGGGTACGTGCAGCCCACGGCGTCGACCGCGTCCACCGCGGACGCATGAGCCGCCGCTGCATCTACTACCCTGAATCATCCACGCAAGGAAATGCACTATGGCCGGTCCGATTTATACGGCACCTCCCAATACAGGAACCGTCATCCGGGAGAAGACTCTTCCTGAGACGCTGTACGATGCGTGCAGCCGGTACGATAACCAGAAGGCTTTCAACCAGCCTACGGGCGATGGATGGACGCCGCTCTCCCTTGATGCCTTCCGGCAGCAGTCGGAAGAGATTGCGCTGGGGTTGCTGGACCTCGGGCTCGAGCGTGGTGACCATGTGGCGCTTCTCATGGAGAGCGATACCTACTTCTGCCTGGCCGACATGGGTTGCCTGATCGCGGGCCTGATCGACGTGCCCATTTACCTGTCGCACGGGGCGAAGCAGATCAAGTACGTCATCAACCACTCGGAGTCGAAGGTGCTTTTCGTCTCTAACCCCGACCGCCTAGAGCAGACGGTGCCCCTGCTGGATGATCTGCCGGAGCTGCAGGCAATCATCGTTGCAGATCCGCACGATGGCCTCGACGGAACGCAGATGCCCGATCGCATCGAACTGCTCACGCTGGACGCCGTCCGAGCCCGTGGCCGTGCCGCCACGTCCGATCAGGAGGGGGATATCACTCAACTGCGCGAACAGATCGACGCAAAGGATGTAGCGACGCTCATCTACACGAGCGGCACCACCGGGCAGCCGAAGGGTGTTATGCTCACCCACGAGAACATCTCCTTCAACGCGCTCACGGCCTTCTCTGGCCTCACCCATTACAAGCCCGGGGCAGACGGCGAAGTGGCCCTCTCCTTCCTGCCGCTGACTCACGTCTTTGCGCGCGCGCTGCACTACGGCTTCGTCTCGCAGGGAACGAGCGTGTATTTTATCCATCCCGATAACCTCGTGGAAGCGCTGCCGAAGGTGCAGCCGACTGTTTTTGCCTCCGTGCCGCGTCTGCTCGAGAAAGTCTACGCGGGCATCCAGAAGAAAATCATGGGTATGACAGGCCTGCAGCGGACCATCGGTGCGTGGTCGCTCGGGATTGCACGGCAGTACGACATGCGATCGCCCGGATCCACCACATACGAGTTGAAGCGTACGGTAGCCGATGCGCTGGTGTACAAAAAATGGCGAGCGGCACTGGGCGGACGGCTCAAGTACGCCGTCGTAGGCGGTGCCGCACTGAACGCGGAACTGACCAATGTCTTTGCCGCGGCGGGCATCACGGCGCTACAGGGATACGGCCTCACCGAGACGAGTCCGGTCATTGCCTTCAACCGGCCGGAGCGCAACAAGCCCGGCACTGTGGGCGAACCGCTGCCGGGGGTCGAGGTGCGCATCGCGGACGACGGTGAAATCCTGACGCGCGGCCCCCACGTAATGATCGGGTACTACAAAGCCGAGGCGCAGACCCGGGAGGTCCTTGACGATGATGGATGGTTCCATACCGGTGACATTGGCGAGTTCGATGATGGCGGCTTTCTCCGCATCACCGACCGGAAGAAAGACCTGTTCAAGCTGTCAACCGGCAAATATGTGATGCCGCAACCCATCGAAAACCAGCTCAGTACCGAGCCGCTTGTCGACCAAGCGATCGTTGTGGGAGAAAGTGAAAAGTTCTGTGCGGCGCTCATCTTCCCGAACGAGGACCAACTGCGTGCACAGGCGGAGGCCATGGAGATTGAGGCTGAAAACGCCGCGCCCGAATCGCTGATTCAGGAGCCAGCAATTATCGACCTGTATCAAGGCCTCGTACACAAGGCTAACGAGGGGATGGACCACTGGTCAACCGTGAAGCGCTTTGCCCTCGTTCCCGCGGCGCTAACCGTTGAGTCGGGCTTACTTACGCCGACGATGAAGGTGAAGCGCCCCAAAATCAGGGAGGCCTTCGGCGACGAGATTAAGGCGCTGTACACAGAAGGAGATGAAGATACGACCCCGCGCAAGGACAACAGCGTGATCGTAGCCTGATCCCTCCATAGCAGCCAGGACCTCCACGCCTTTCAAGACCCAACACGGCACGTACCAGGTTGACGACTTAACACCGTTAAGTGTATTCCCGTCATCAGCACACCCACTCTCTTCAACCCACTATCACCTCTACAACAGCCATGGAGACGCAAGCTCTCGACACTCGATCGCTCAATGTATCTGCACCGGCCACGCATCAGCCATTCCGGACAGCTGCCGTGTTGGGAGCTGGAACGATGGGGGCACAAATCGCCGCCCACCTGGCCAATGCGGGCCTGCAGGTGCACTTACTTGATGTTACGCCGGAGGCCATTGGTCGAGAGGGCGATCCGAATGATCTTGTCGAAAAGGGATTCAAGCAGGCACGCAAAGCCAGCCCGGATCCCTTCTTTTCGCATGATGCGGCAGGCCGGATCACGCTCGGCAACTTCGACCACGACTTCGGCCGGATCGCTGAGGTCGACTGGGTGATCGAAGCGGTCGTGGAGCGGATGGATGTCAAGCGCGATGTGCACGCGCGGATCGAAGACACCGCCGCGCCGGATACTGTGATCTCGACCAACACGAGCGGGCTGCCGATCCAGGAGATCGCCAAGGAGCGCTCAACAGGCTTCAAGCGGCGGCTGCTCGGTACCCACTTTTTCAACCCGCCGCGCTACCTGAAACTACTCGAGATCATTCCCACCGGCGCGACCGATCCGGCCGTTGTGGAGCGTGTGGCGCAGTTCGGCCGTCTGCACCTTGGCAAAGGCATCGTCGTGGCGAACGACGTGCCGTACTTCATCGGCAACCGCATCGGCGTGTACGCGCAACTGAAAGCGCTGCGCTACTTCACGGACGGCGAGTTCACGATCGAAGAGATCGACACGCTGACAGGTAAACTCGTCGGCCATCCGAAGTCAGCTACGTTCCGCACAGCCGACCTCGTGGGGCTTGATGTGCTCACCGATGTCACGAAGAATCTCCACACGATGGCGGAGCACGACGAAAGCCGCGATGCCTTCCAGGTCCCCGACTTGCTCCAGCGGCTCGTCGACGAGGGCCGCCTTGGCCAGAAAAGCGGGGCCGGCTTCTATAAGAAGATTGACGGCGAGATCAAGTCGGTCGATCCCGAGACGCTAGACTACACGTCGGCCGACGAAGAGGAGTTGGGCGACCTCAGCCGCATCTGGAAGGCCGGTGGCCTCGAAGACCGCCTGCGTAGTCTATATGAAGATGACGGCCGCGCCGGGCGGTTCTTCCGCGAGACGACGCTCGACCTGCTCGGCTACAGCGCCCGCCGCATCGGTGAGGTGACCGACAACCCGGCCGATGTGGACCGCGCCATTCGGTGGGGCTTTGGCTGGGAGATGGGGCCGTTCCAGATGTGGGACGTACTCGGCTTCGAAACCGTGCTGAACGGCATGCAAGAGCATGACATCGAGGTGCCCGGCTGGGTACACGCCATGCAGGAGCGCGGACCCGCCGTGTTCTACGAAGAACGGGCCGACAAGCGGGAAGTCTACATCCCATCGGAAAACGGCTACGTCGCGGATTCGCGTCCGGCCGACGAATTGCGCCTCGATCCCGTCAAGGCGAACCCGTCGAAGGAGCTGTGGGCGAATGAGGACGCCGCGCTGCTCGACATCGGCGAGGGCGTGGCCCTGTATGAGTTTCGCTCGAAGGGCAACTCGCTGGGGCAGAACGTGATGGCGGGCCTCGTCGAGGTCATTGACACGGTGGAAAACGATCCGAACCTGCGCGGACTCGTCATTGGCAACGAGGGCAAGAACTTCTCCGTCGGTGCCAATTTGGCCGAGATGGCGATGGCGGCGGCCCAGCAGAAGTTCGACCTCATCGAAGACTACATCGCACGGTTCCAACAGACGATTCAACGGGTCCGCTATGCAACGAAGCCGGTCGTGGTCGCCACGCACCAGCGCGTGCTGGGCGGCGGTTGTGAGATGGCCATTGCCTGTCCGCATCCCGTGGCCGATAGCGAGACGTACATCGGCCTCGTGGAGCTTGGCGTGGGCCTCATCCCCGCCGGCACGGGCACGATGCGCATGGCCGAGGTGGCCGCCAAGCGGGCGCCGAACGACAACCACAGCGCCATCCAGCCGTACTTGCGCAAGTATTTCGAAAACATCGCGATGGCAAAGGTGGCCGAGAGTGCGCGGCAGGGTATCGAGATGGGCTATCTCGCTGAGCACACGCCCATCGTGATGAACAGCGACCGGCGGCTCTTCGTGGCGAAGCAAGAGGTTGTGCGCCTCAGTGAAGAGGGCTATCTACCGCCGCCCGTCAGCACCGACATCCCCGTGCTGGGTCGGAAGACAGCAGCCGCCTTTGAAGTCGCGCTCCACCAGTATCGCAACGGCAATTACATCAGCGATTACGACGTGCATCTCGGCACCAAACTCGCGCACGTCATCACGGGCGGTGACCTTTCCGCGCCCCAAACGGTGCATGAGGACTACCTCATCGCGTTGGAGCGCGAGGTGTTCATGAGCCTGCTGGGCGAGCAAAAGACGATGGAGCGCATCCAGTACATGCTTGAAAACCGCAAGCCCCTCCGGAACTAAGCGCCGCCGCTCAAACCCTTCGTAAGGGCACACTGCCGGTGTGCCCCGACATCAATCCGAAACGCAACACGACATCATGGAAGCCACCAACGCAGCATACATCGTCAGTAGCGTGCGCACCGCCGTCGGCAAAGCCAATCGGGGGACGCTGCGGCACTACCGGCCCGAGGACTTGGGCGCGGAAGCCGTACACGGCGCCCTCGACCGCGTCGACGGGTTAGAGCCGGATCAGGTCGACGACGTGATCATGGGCTGTGCCTTCCCCGAGGGGCCGCAGGGCATGAACGTGGGCCGCATCATCGCGCAGAAGGCCGGCCTCCCTGACCACGTACCCGGCGCCACGGTCAATCGCTTCTGCTCCTCCGGGTTGCAGACCATCGTGATGGCGTCGCAGTCGATCGCGACGGGCCAGGCCGATGTGATCGTGGCCGGCGGGGCCGAGTCGATGAGCCAGGTGCCGATGAGTGGATTCTTCTTCCAGCCGGATCCCGAGCTCGTGCAGGAGGATCCCGACGTGTACGTGTCGATGGGCATTACGGCAGAGAACGTCGCCGAGCAGTACGGCGTGAGCCGCGAGGACCAAGACCGGTTCGCGTTGCAATCGCACCAGCGGGCCGTGGACGCCATCGACAGTGGGCGGTTCGACGACGAGATCATCCCGCTGCACGTGGCAGAGACGCGCATGAACGGCGGCCAGACTCCCGAAACCACTGAAGTCGACTTCGACACGGACGAAGGCCCACGCCGCGACACGAGCCTTGACGTGCTCGGCGGATTGCGCCCTGTCTTCAAACAGGGCGGGACCGTGACGGCCGGTAACGCCTCGCAACGCTCGGACGGCGGCGCGGCCTCGGTGGTAATGAGCGAGCGGATGGTGGACGAACTCGGCGTCGATCCGCTGGGCCGCATTGTCGGGTTTTCTGTCGCCGGCGTCGCGCCCGAGCTGATGGGCATCGGTCCGGTCAGTGCCATCGAGAAGGTGTTAAAGCAGACGGGCCTCGGCGTCGATGACATTGGATTAGTAGAGCTCAACGAGGCGTTTGCCGCCCAGGCGCTGGCTGTCATCCGCGAAGTGGGCCTCAGCGAAGACGTCGTCAACGTCAATGGCGGGGCCATTGCGCTCGGCCACCCGCTCGGCTGCACCGGCGCCAAGTTGACAGCCACCCTGCTGCACGAGATGAAGCGCCGCGGTGTGCAGTACGGCATCTGTACGATGTGCATCGGCGGTGGCATGGGGGCGGCGGCCGTCATCGAGAACGTGACAGCTTGACCTGCTCAGAGCGGCTTGGCCTCGTTCGCCGCGCCGCGCAAGACAATCAACAAGACAACCAACAAGACAACGAAATCCATTTGCAGCCATCGGTTAACGGTGTTAACCAGCGTGGATCGGGCATCTGCCGCGCTCGCGATGGCGACTTCCCAACGATGTCGGCGTGTTTGTTCAATAACTCAGTAGGCCAGTCATGGAAACTCTAAACGCAATCCAACCGCTCTTTGACGCGATGCCGGGCTGGGTCCCGATCCTCGGCGTGCTACTCACGCTGTTCGTGCTCGGCTTCACCGGTGCCCCGCTGCTCGTGTGGGCCATCGCTGGCGCGGCGGCGCTGTCCGGCTTCGGCGCCCCCGTGTGGGTCTGGGTCGTGTACGGCGTCCTCGTTGCGCTCTTTAACGTTACGCCGTTGCGGCGGGCGCTGCTGTCGTCGTCTGTGATGAAGACCATGGAAGCACTGCAGTTCTTGCCCACCATCTCCGAGACGGAGCAGACAGCCATCGACGCCGGCACAGTGTGGATGGACGCCGAGCTCTTCTCGGGCAAGCCGAACTTTGAGAAGACGCTCGACCAGCTGTATCCGGAGCTCTCCGATAAGGAACAGGCCTTCCTCGACAACGAGGTCGAGACGCTGTGCGCGATGGTCGACGACTGGGACATCCACCAGCGCGGCGACCTGCCGACCGAGGCGTGGGATTACATGAAGGAGAAGCGCTTCTTCGGAATGCTCATTCCCGAAGAGTTTGGCGGGCTTGGCTTCTCAGCCGAGGCGCGGAGTGCGGTTGTGCAGAAGCTCGGCACGCGCTCCTCACCGCTCTCCATCACCGTGATGGTCCCCAACTCACTCGGGCCGGGCGAGCTTCTGCTGCACTACGGCACGGACGCGCAGAAAGAGCACTACCTGCCGAAGCTGGCCCACGGCGACATGATCCCCGCCTTCGCACTCACCGAGCCCAACGCGGGGTCGGACGCTGGGGCGATGGAGTCGCGCGGTGAAGTCTTCCGCGGCGACGACGGCGAGCTGTACGTGCGCCTCAACTGGACCAAGCGCTACATTTCGCTCGCCGCCATTTCGGACGTGCTCGGTATGGCCTTCAAGCTCAGCGACCCGGACAATCTGCTTGGCAAGGGCGAAGACCTCGGCATCACCTGTGCACTCGTCCCGTCGGACGCCGACGGCGTCAAGCTGGGCCGCCGCCACGACCCGCTGGGCATCGCGTTCTACAACTGCCCGACGGAAGGCGAGGACGTGGTGCTGCCCGTCGACGCCATTATCGGGGGTAAGGAGGGAGCAGGCCGCGGGTGGGCCATGCTGATGGATGCCCTCTCGGCCGGACGCGGTATCATGCTGCCGGCGCAGTCGACAGGTGGGCTCAAGTACTTCGCCCGCGTGGCCGGGGCGCACGCTGCTGTGCGCGAGCAGTTTGGCCTGTCGATCGGCAAGTTCGAGGGCATCGAAGAGCCGCTCGCGCGGATCGCCGGGTACGCCTACATCCTTGAAGCGGCGCGGAAGTATACGAACGGCGCCATCGACAGCGGGGAGAAGCCGTCTGTCGTCTCGGCCATCATGAAGTACCAGGCGACGGAGATGCAGCGCGACGGCGTGAACGACGCGATGGATATCCTCGCGGGGAACGCCATCTCGCGGGGCCCCAACAACCTGCTGGCGTTCGCCTATCAGGGCACGCCGATTAGCATCACTGTGGAGGGCGCGAACATCCTGACGCGCACGATGATGATCTTCGGGCAGGGCGCCATTCGCTGCCACCCGTACGCGCTGACGGAGATTGAGGCGCTGATGAACGGCGACGTCAAGACATTCGACGGCGCGTTCTGGAAGCACATCGGCCACGTCGTGCAGAATGGCTTCCGCGCCTTTGGGCTCAGCCTGACGCGCGGCGCGCTGGCGGGAACGCCCGTGAGCGGTCCGCACGCCGCGTACTACCGGAAGCTTGCGTGGGCCTCGGCCAGCTTCGCCTTCTTCGCCGACCTGGCGATGGGCAGCCTCGGCGGGATGCTGAAGCGGAAGGAGAAGATCACTGGCCGCTTCGCCGACGTGCTTTCGTGGATGTACCTGGCGACCGCTACGCTCAAGCACTTCGAGCAGGCGGGCCGTCCAAAAGAGCAGGAGCCGTTCATGCACTGGGCCCTGCAGCACGCATTCGCCGAGATGCAGACCGCCTTCGACGGCCTCTTCGCCAACATGAAGGTGCCGGGCCTGACGTGGCTCTTCCGCGCCGTCATCGGCCCGTGGTCGCGCTTCAACGCCATCGGACAGGCGCCATCGGACACGCTGGGTCACGAGATCGCCCGCGCCATCCAGGAGAAAGACGGCGCGCGCACGTGGCTCACGGACGGCATTTACGTGCCGGAGAGCACGGACGAAGCCCTCGGCAAGCTGGAGCATGCCTTCCGGCTCAGCCGTGATGCCTACCACGTGGGGCAGACGATCAAAGATGCCGTCCGCGACGGACGCCTGCCGAAGCGCCGCCCGCACCAGTTGCTGGACAAAGCGCTGGAGCAGGGCGTCATCACGCAGGACGAGTATGAGCTCGTATACGAAGCGGACGCCGCGCGCGAGCGGTACATCCAGGTCGACGAGTTCGAACTGGACGCCTACCGCGAAAACCGGATGCTGCCGGGCTCGCCGGCCGGCCGTGGTGCCCTCGCGTCCGACATGACCTCCGACGTGCCTACGCACGCCGAGGCCGACGTCGACCCAGACGTGAACGTTTCGGTCGAAGACGCCGGCGATGGGGCGGCCGGCACCCCCTCGAAGCCCGAAAAAGCCTGACTGACCAATGATGGCATTTGAAAGGCCCGGCGGGAGGCGCTTCTCGCCGGGCCTTTTTAGCTTGTTGGCATCCGACGCGCCATTCTTGTCTCCACAAACCAATCTTCACCCATCATGGACGACGCCTATCAACCTGATTTGCTTGCTGATCATCACATTGTCGTCACCGGCGGAGGCACGGGGCTGGGCCGCGCGATGGCCGAGCGTGTCGCTGAACTCGGCGCCGCGGTGACGATTAACGGGCGCCGCACGGAGCCGCTCGAATCGACGGTGGCCGACATTCGCGCGGCGGGTGGCACGGCCGAGGGGGTCTCGTGTAACGTGCGCGAGCATGACGCCGTCACCGCCTTCTTCGAGGAAGCCGAGGAGCGGCAAGGGCCCGTCACCGCGCTCATCAACAACGCGGCGGCCAACTTCTTGGCGATGGCGGAAGACATCTCGCCAAACGGGTTCGACGCCATCATCAAGACGAACCTGTACGGCTCGTGGTACTGCACGCAGCAGTGCGGCCGGCGGTGGCTGGAGCGCGAGACGCCGGGCGTGGTGCTCTCCATCGCCACGACGTACGCCAAGACGGGGAGCGCCTTCGTGCTGCCCAGCGCGATGTCCAAAGCCGGCATCGTCGCCATGACGCGTTCGCTTGCTGCCGAGTGGGGGCAGGCTGGCATCCGACTCAATGCCATTGCGCCGGGGCCGTTTCCAACCGAAGGCGCGTGGGATCGGCTCGTGCCTGGCGAGGACATCGAGCAGCAAATGAAGCAGCGCATTCCGCTTCGCCGCTTTGGCGAGCCGGGTGAACTGGCCGATCTGGCCGTATTCATGCTCAGCGATCTGAGCCGCTACATGAACGGTGAGGTCGTGGTGCTCGATGGTGGCGAAGTGCTAGCCGCCGGTGGGCAGTTCAACGACTTCACCCGGCTCCCGCGCCAGCAGGTAAAGGCCATGTTCGAGCAGATGCGTCCGGAGAAGTAGGGCTCTGGCATCCACTGGCTCCTGCTAACGCCCTGCAAGCGCTTTTCTTTGCACGATTCTTGATAGTGGATTCATAAAGCATTTAAACTGGCAATTATACGTGTCGATAAGAGAAGCACAGGCAGCATACCGCCACGGCCTGCTCATACTTCTCACGGATCCGTGCATCGAATGAAGTAAATCCTATGACACCACTCAGCCTTGAACTCTTTGCCGGTGCTGCCTACGACGTAGAACGTACGCAGTACCAAGTCCTCGCTGGCCTCAAGCAGGCGCGCGACGCCTTCTCTCAGAATTACATCTACCCGCACCTCGGGCGGCTCGTGAAGCTCTACAAGTCGCTCAATACGGTGCTCGAGCGTTCAGATGCGCTCCGAACACCCAATACGGGCGACATGAAGCACGTCGACCTTGAGTCGCAAGAGGTCATCTATGAGTGGCCTGAGCTTGACCAGGACCAGGTGGCCGATGTCAGGGAGCTGATCCGCTGGGGCCTTCCGCACATCCAGGAGGCCATCGAGGAAGGGCGCGCGGTATACGAGTTCGTGGAAGACAGCCTCCACGTGGAGGAGGTGGGCATCGTGCCCTCGTACGTGCAAGAGGGCTACCTGATGGTGCCCGATCGCGAGCAGGACGTGCTACACGTGATGCGCTACAACCTGTCCATCTTTACCGACGCCGACGAGCGGTACCGGAGCCTGCGCACCGTACATTGCAAAAGCGTACCGCAGCCGGGTGTAGACTTGCATCCCAGCTCGGTTAAGCTGGAACTGATGGAGGAAAACCAGGACCTCCCGAATCCCGCGACGTACTTCTTCGACACGGAGGTCGCCTTCCCGTACGAGGAAACCACGCTGCCCGTCGTGAAACGGCGTTTGATGCGCCACCTACACGAACAGGGCGGTGTAGCGTAGTCGGTGGCTACTCGGCCGCTACGGGCTCAGAGGTGAGGTGGCGCAAGCACTGCTCAGCAGCTGAGTGTCCAGAATCCATGGCGTCGCCCACGGCAATCCCCTGCCGGTAATTACCAGCCAAAAATAATCCGGGGTGCTGAGCTTCGAGGCGATCCACGAGATTTTTCACAGCATCGTAGCCGGTCGTGTACTGCGGGATAGCCCGAGGCCACCGCACGTGCCGGACGAAACTGGGCGACGCCCGCACGTTGAGCAGGTCGGCGAGATCAGCCAGAATAATTCGTCGCTGCTGATCATCGGGTGCCCGCCCCAGTTCGGGGTGACGCATTCCACCAACGAAGGTCGTCAGTAGGACGTGGTCGTCCGGCGACCGATCGGGGAAGATTGTGGACGTGAAGATGGTGCCGAGGATGTGAAACGCGTCTTCCGCTTCCGGTACGAGCATGCCGAACCCATCGAGCGGATGGTGGACTTCGTCGCACCGGAACCCCATGGCCACCACACTCACCGGTGGATACGCGACACGAGTAAGCCGGGAGAGGTCCAGGTCCGTCTCGACGTCCAGGCCGGCCAGCCGGTGAAGCGGCATGGTGGAGATTACGGCATCGAACGCGTGGGTTTCAGGTTCCGTGCCGCCCGGCTTCACCGTAAGGGTCCATGTAGTACCATCGGAGTGCAGTGCCACCACAGGCGCCGATAGGCGGATCGTGAGCGGGCGAGCCAATCGGTCGGGCAGGGTCTGAAGCCCGCCGCAGAAGGAGAACATGCGCCGCTTCGGTTCGGAGTTGGCGGGGTCGCCATCGGACTGGGATCGGTCGCGCATGGACGCGATCAGTCCTCGGAACAAGGAGCCGTGTTCGCGCTCCATCGCGTGGAGCCGCTCGAAGGCATGCCGGACGGAGAGCGTCTCCGGGTCGCCGGCAAAGACGCCCGCTACAAACGGGTTGAGCCCATAGTCCAGCACCTCATTTCCGAGGCGGCGCCGCGCGAAATCGGCTAGGCTCTCGTCAGCATGCGAATGCGAGGTGCTGATGAAGGGTTCGGCCAACAGCCGCAGCTTACCGCGCATCGAGAGCAGGTCGGAGCGGAGAAAGTCTAAGGGTGAGGTTGGCAGCGGATGCGGCGTCCCGTCGCGCACGATGTAGCGTTTCTTGGCGGCCGCATCGGCCTCGACTACGGCATCATTCAGATCCAGTTGGTCGATGAGGGTGCTCATCAGCGGCGTGCTTGACTGGACGGTGTTTGGGCCATGCTCGATCAGGTAGCCCTCGGCACGTTCCGATCGAATTTTGCCACCCACGTGGTCGGTGGCCTCGAACACCGTCACATCAAGCCCTGCGCGCTGCAAATGGTGGCCTGCTGTGAGTCCTGCAATGCCGGCTCCAAGAATACCAACGGATGCCATAGGGGCGTCGGTCGAGATACTGCGTGTACTGCGGGAGAGAAGAGGAGTGGGGATATGGGGTTAAGAGACTGAAACCCGGTATAGGATAAACCTGTACTTTATACATGACTGGATGTTCTAACCGAGAAACGGAGGTTACTTATGGCGACAGAAGCAATGAACGAAAGCTGGCGGCGCATCCGCGATCAGATCAAGTCGATCTGGAGCGACGCTGACTTTGACGACAAAGAAATGAAGCGGGCCCGCGGCGAGATGCACAAGATCGTCGGCCTGATTCACGACAAGACGGGTGAATCCCCGGAAGAGATTCGCCGGAAGATGAGCGCCGTAATCTAACCTTCGGTAGGCTACACACCTATTGTAGAATTCTTCTGTAACACGCCTGCTCCGGGTTCCTGCAGCCCGGGGCAGGCTTTTGTTTGGCCGAACGGTCTCCGTATGTTGGAAGGGGTTCCAGCCCCCTTCACTCCCGGTCGACGTCTTTTCTTATCCGCTCGCCTTGTTATGCCTGAATCCGCTGCCTCCGCTTCTATCGGCTCGCCGGCTGACCCCGACGACGCCTCGTACCAACAGCGCGCTGACCACTACCAGGACCTGCTCAACCAGCTCGCCGAGCGCACCGAGACCGTGAAGCAGGGCGGCGGCGCGAAGCGCATCGAGCGGCAGCATAAACGCGGCAAGATGACCGCCCGCGAGCGGATCGAGTATGTCCTCGACGACCCGAACGACTTTACGGAACTAGGCCTCTTCGCCGGCTACGAGATGTACGAAGACGAAGGGGGATGCCCCTCCGGGGGCACCGTCATGGGGCTTGGCCACATCAGCGATCGACTCTGCCTCGTCGTAGCAAACGACGCCACCGTGAAGGCCGGCGCGTGGTTTCCAATCACCGCGAAGAAGAACCTCCGCGCGCAGGAGATCGCGCTAGAGAACCATGTGCCCATCATCTACCTCGTCGACTCCGCGGGCGTGTATCTGCCGATGCAAGATGAGATCTTCCCCGATAAGGAGCACTTTGGGCGCATCTTCCGCAACAACGCGCGGCTGTCGAGCCAGGGCATCCCGCAGGTTGCCGCCATCATGGGCAGCTGCGTGGCGGGTGGTGCGTACCTGCCCATCATGAGTGACGAGGCGTTGATCGTAGAGGGCACCGGTTCAGTTTTCCTGGCCGGCCCGTACCTCGTGAAGGCAGCCATCGGTGAAGACGTCGACGCCGAGACGCTGGGCGGGGCCATCACCCACTCCGAAATCTCCGGCGTCACGGATTACGAGGTGGACGACGACGAAGAATGCCTCGACACGGTGCGCGATCTCGTCGACCAGTTCGGCCCATTCGAGCGGGCTGGCTACACGCGCAAGGAGTCAGTAGATCCTGCCTTCGACGCGGACGAGATGTACGGCTTGATGCCGGACAGCGGCAACCAGCAGTACGAGATGCGCGAGATCATCGCCCGCATCGTCGACGCCGACTCGTGGACGGAGTACAAGGAGGGATACGGCAAGACACTCATCACCGGCTACGCGCGCATCGATGGATGGAATGTGGGTATCGTCGCAAACCAGCGGAGCATCGTACGCAAGAAGATTAAGCACGACGCGCGCGGTGAGATCCAAGTCGGCGGCGTCGTGTACTCGGACGCGGCGGATAAGGCCGCGCGGTTCATCATGAATTGCAATCAGAAGCGCGTACCGCTCGTGTTCTTCCAGGACGTTACCGGCTTCATGGTGGGCAAGCGGGCCGAGCACGGCGGCATTATCAAGGACGGCGCCAAGATGGTGAACGCCGTGGCCAACTCGGTCGTGCCCAAGTTTACGGTGGTAATGGGCAACTCGTACGGCGCTGGCAACTACGCCATGTGCGGCCGCGCGTACGACCCGCGCCTCATGCTCGCCTGGCCAACCGCCAAGATTGCTGTGATGGGCGGCACGCAGGCGGCCACGGTGCTCAAGCAGATTCAGGTCCGCAAGCTGGAGAAGCAGGGGAAAGAGTTGTCGAGCAACGAAGAGGAGGCGCTACTCTCGTCCATCGAAGCCCGCTACGAAAAGCAGACGACGCCGTACTACGCCGCCGCTCGGTTGTGGGTGGACGCCATTATCGATCCGACGGCGACGCGCGAGTGGCTCTCGCGCGGCATCGAGGTGGCCGATCACAACCCGGAGATGCTGCCCTTCAACCCCGGCGTCATTCAGACGTAGTACGTGATGTAATCAGCATCTTCCCGCTCTGCTCCTGCATCGATATGGACTCATCGGCTGAAAACGGATCGAACGGCAGCCCGAAGCGCATCCGCGACCGGGTGAAGACAGCGCTACACACCATCGACACGGACTTCGTGGAGAAGGGGAGCCGCCGCGTCTCGGAAGACGACGTGCACGAGGTGGTCGAAAAAGCTGACGCCATCGAGCAGCGGCTCAGCAAAGAAGGGCCCCTTGGCCGGCTCGTGGACGATGGCCACTTGCTGCTATCACTCGTCAAAGACTACTGGCGGCGTGAGTATCGGCGCTTGCCGTACTGGACGCTCTCGGCCGTCGCGTTCACGCTGCTCTATGTGGCGAATCCGCTCGATCTCGTTCCCGACGCATTGCCCGGTGTGGGGCTCGTCGATGATGCGGCCGTGCTGTCTGTCTGCTTACTGATGGTAGAGCAAGACCTGTACGACTACAAGGCATGGAGAGAGCGACAGCAGCTTGCCGAGACAAGCAACGACGTGTGACGCTTTCGGGTAGGATCACAGTATCGTGACGCTGCCGGGCAGCACACAATAGCTGCGTTTGCTATCATGAGGGCACGTTCAGCATCCAGCGAAGCGAAAAAGCAGCATGCGCATTATTCAGGGAGCTACGCCTCAAACCGAAACCGAAGAACTGGCGAACAGCATCACGCACGGTGTAGGACTCGTGCTCAGCATCGTCGGTTGGATCGCACTTATGGTGCTGGCCACCCTGTTTGGCGACGGTTGGCACTTGCTGAGTTGCGGGATTTACGGCGGCACGCTCGTCTTCCTGTACGGCGCCTCCACGTGCTATCACAACGCCCGCAGGCGGCGGTCGAAGCGCGTACTGCGGATTATCGACCACGTTGCCATCTTCTTACTCATCGCCGGCACGTACACGCCGTTCACGATGATCTTCCTGCGCGACGGCGGGGGCTGGCTGCTTCTAGCGCTCGTTTGGAGCTTGGCGGTCATCGGACTCCTGTTCAAGATCTTCTCCCGCCGGCGCTTCCACTGGAGTACCACGACGCTATATGTGCTCATGGGCTGGCTCAGCGTGCTGTTCATCGAGCCGATGCTGCAAGCGATCCCTTTGGGTGCGATGCTGTGGCTCGTCGCCGGCGGATTGGCGTATACGGTCGGTATCATCTTTTACGGCTGGCATGGGCTGCCGTACAGTCACGCCATCTGGCACGTCTTTGTGCTTGTCGGCAGCATCACGCACTATTGCGCCGTGCTCTTCTACGTGGTGCCGTGGTAGCATCGCGCCGGGTCGTCAAAGCGGGTACGCGCCGCCTTCCTCGCCCAGCTCTGTCGCATCGAAAATTGACTGGGCGTCGATGAGGTCGTCTTGCTTGTTGCCGGGTGGGAGGTGGACGAGCAGCAACCGGTTGGCCTGAGCTTGCTTCGCGATGCGGGCGGCTTGCGGAGCCGAGGAGTGGCCCTCGCCCGTGCCATTTGCTTCGTGGACGAGCCAATCGGCATCGCGGCCGAGGTGCGCAACGTTGCCCGACGGCGCCGTGTCGCACGAGTAGCCGACCGTCCCACCGGAGCGGTTGCTTTGGATACGCAGGCCCACGTTCGGGATGCCATGCTCGACGGGCGCGGCCGTCACGGTCCACGTCGCGTCATCCCACACAGTTGCATCCATGACATAGTCAACGGGGCGCCAATCGATGGGCGGCATGTCGTCCCAGCCGTCGGTGATGGTGCTGAAGGCGTCGAACGTCTTCCGGGCTTGCTCCAGCGCCGGCTTGATGCCGCAGACGGGGATGGGCTGGTGCCGGCCCGCCAACCAGATCTTCTCCATGAACAGCGGAAAGCCGCTCACATGGTCGGGATGGGCGTGCGTGACGATGAGCCCGGCCAGCCGGTCGAAGGACAGCCCGGCCATGAGCATGCGCTGGAGGACGTCGCCGCCGCAGTCGACCAGCAGGACATCGGGCTCGTCAGCGGCATCATCGGACACGGCCAGCATCGTCGTCGTGCGGTGCGGGTCGCTGATGGCGGCACCGGTGCCCAGAAGATGAAGAGTAGCCATGGCAATCGGTTCGCGGTTCGCAAGGCCTTGGAAGGATGAGATAGGATAACGACAGGTTCTGCGAAAGTCGACCGGTGGCCGGCTCCCCCACAGGCAGCTACAAAAAACGGCCGGAGGGTATGTCTCCGGCCGCGTCGTGACGCATCCCACAGATGGGCTCGCGGATCAGCCGGCGGTCGATAGCTCGATGGGCAGCATGGTATCCGCCCAGTGCATGATCAGCGTGGCCGAGGAATCGCTCAGGTCCTCGAAACGGTACGTCATCCACTCCTGCATGACGGCGTCCTGCGGCGTCACGCTCACCTCCAGCACGGGGTCGGCCTGGTTGAACATCGTGCCCCAATTCACCTGCGTGGTGAAGATCACGTCCCACGGGCCGTTCTCGTTCGGGCGGATGAACAAGTTGTACGTCCCGGCTTCCAGCGTTTCGCCTTCGATCTGCACGTCGTCGCTGAAGGTGATCATAGTCGGCTCGTTGGCACCAGCACGCCAGACGGTGCCGTACGGCACCAGATCGCCAAAGATCGTACGCCCCTTCACGCCAGGGCGGCTAAAGTGCATGTCGACCACCGTTGTACCAACGGTTTGGGAGACGGCGGCATTCGGGCTAGCCCGCGGCTCGCTATGGTCGCGTTGGGCGTAGACATTGGAGGAGAGTAGTAAAGACAGCGCGAGCAGCAGGCCTGTCGAGCGAAAGATAAAGCGTCGCGTCATGAGTCTAGGTCGGTTGATGAGAGAAGCGTTCGAGCGGAGCATTTGCCGGATCTTAACGACCCCGCCTCTCAAAGTCGACCCATGGTTTGATATGCGCGGGTGGTTCTTCCGGAGACGTTACGTCTTGGACTGCCCTGGCAGGCGTCTATCAGGAAGCGTCATGAGCCGATTCGCCACCGGCCGGGGCGCGCATGCGGTGGATCACGAGAGCCGCAAAGAGCGCGAGAAAGATCAGGAAACCGGTCGCCGCCATTCCGATGCGCACTGCGCTAGCATCATCGGGGAGGCTAATGAGGACGTACAGCGAGCAAAGCGTTGCGGCTAAGGAGAGAACGAACGCTATGGTGGGGCGGCTTGATGGCATGGCTTGCGCGGTTGGACGTGAGCAGACAACGACGGTGACCCGAACTGGGTAAAGAACAAGGTAGAAACCGTCGCTCCGAAGCGTGCTAGGTACTTGATGGACGGCCGGAGAAATGGATCATCGGTTCCGGCACCAGCTCGGTCGAGATCACGTCAAGTGATTACTTCTTCCGCTGCACGGTAAAGGCGACTAGGTTGAGCAGCGCGGCGCGCGTCTCGGACGGCGGAAACTCGGTAAGCAGCGCGTGGGCCTCGCGGGCTAGGACAATCATCTGCTCCCGGGCGTAGTCGATGCCACCGCGCTCGGTCACGAACTCAGATACGGTGCGGATGTCACTCCGGCTCTTGTCGTCCTGCCGCACGATCTTCATGATCCGGCGCGTTTCGCGTCGGCCCGACTCGCGCAGCGCGTAGATGAGCGGTAGGGTTAGTTTCTTCTCTTGGAGGTCGATGCCAACGGGTTTACCGACATCCTTTACTCCGAAGTCGAACAGGTCATCGCGGATCTGGAAGGCAAGGCCGAGCTTTTCGCCCATGGTGCGCATCCGATCGACGGTGGCCTCGTCGTCGGTGGCGCTGAGGGCGCCGGCGGTGGTGCAGGCCGAAATCAGCGAGGCCGTCTTGTCGGAGATGATGCGGAAGTACGTCTCCTCGTCAATGTCGAGCAGGCGCGATTTTTCGATCTGCAGCAACTCGCCCTCGCTCATGCGTCGCACGGCGTCCGACAGCGTGTGCAGCACCGTGTAGTCCTGATGGTCGAGCGAGAGCAGGAGGCCCCGGCTCAGCAGAAAATCACCGAGGAGGACAGCGATTTTGTTCTTCCACAGCGCATTGATGGAAAACATGCTGCGCCGGCGCTCGGCATGGTCAACCACGTCGTCATGCACGAGCGTGGCCGTGTGGAGCAGTTCCACAAGGGCCGCCGCACGATAGCTCGTTTCTGAGATGCCACCGCACAACTTGGCAGAAAGGAGGACCAAGATGGGACGAATGCGTTTGCCCTTTTGCTTGAGGACGTACTGCGTAATCTTATCCAGCAGCCCGACGTCCGACCGCATCGAGTCGCGGAAGTATGCCTGAAAGGCGTCGAGCTCAGCTTCGATGGGCCGGCGGATGTCATCCAGCGAAACCGGTTCAGATCGCTCATCAAGCCGCCGCCGAGGCTTCTCTGCAGAGGGCGAAACCGTCGGCTCGTCCGATGCCATCAAGGGGGCGTCAGGCATGTGGGCTTTCAGAAATTATTGAAAGATTGGACGGCTTGTAACGCGTCCTACGGGAAGAAAGTTTTCCGCACGGGGCGCCCATAATTGCCGCGTGGAGGGGGCGTGCTCACGGGCAGCACAGCCCTCGCCGAGTGAAGCGACGACCGGGCTGGTCGCTACGGCTACGGGGTGCCAAACTGGTAATTATTCGTGCGCAGTAGGGCGAGGAAGAACGGCACGCCGCACAGCGCGGTAAGGATGCCCACCGGCAGTTCTTGACCAGGCAGGATCGATCGCGCAGCGACATCCGCCCAGAGCAGAAACAGCGCGCCCACTGCAAAGCTGAGCGGCACGAGGCGCCGGTGCGTAACCCCCACGGTGAGGCGCACCGCGTGCGGTACAATAAGCCCCACAAAACCGATTGCGCCTGACGTAGCTACGAGCGTGCCCGTGACGAGCGCAGCGAGGACGATGAGCAGGCGCTTCAGGAGTTCGACCGGTACGCCGAGGCTATGCGCGGGTTCTTCGCCGATCAGCAGGGCATCGAGTGGGCGCGTCAGGCCGATCATCAGGACAAGCCCTAAGCCCGATGTAATGGCCGGGATTGGCAGCAGCTCCCACCGGGTACCGCTGAACGAGCCGAGAAGCCAAAACAGCACGGCACGTAGCTTGTCTGGCTCCGGAGACGAAAACGTGACGAACGACGTGATGGATGACATCAGCGCCGACATGGCCACGCCAGCGAGCAATAAGCGCGCGACAGACACGTGGGTGGCCTTCCGGGCCACGAGGTATACGATGGTGATGGACAGTAGCCCCCCGAGGAACGCTGCGATGGGCATCGACAGCGTGCGCGACACCAGTGGAGGTAGAAAACCGAGATAAAAGAGCGAGGCCCCGGCTGTTGCACCGCTCGAAATCCCTAAGATATACGGCTCGGCCAACGGGTTGCGCACGAGCGTCTGCATCGCCACCCCAATGATGGATAGCCCGCCGCCAACGAGCAGGGCGAGTAGGGCCCGGGGCATTCGCAGGCGCCACACGATGCGCTCTACGACCGGATCGGGTGGCGCGCCGCGCCCAGTCAGCTCGTGCCAGAGCACGTGGTACACGTCGCCCAACGCCACCGACTCGCTGCCCAGCGTCACGGATACACCGATGGACAGAATGAGCGCCGCCGCGAGCCCAACACTAATCGCTACGATACGCTTCATGGCGTCGCGTCGGCATTTAGGCGGACAGAAGGGATGGCGGCGGATGGCACGTGGGTCGGGTGCAGGCGGTGCGCCATCTGCCACGCACCCTCAACGAGGCGCGGTCCGGGGCGCAGCAGCACGTCCGGGTTCAGGCTGTAAACGCGATCATCCCGAATGGCCGGCACGACGTCCCACGACGGGTGCAACTCCAACAGCTGACCCGGATCGTAGTCGGTGCCAAACGCCCCAATAATAACGTCGGGCTGCTGGGTCAGCACGTACTCTTCGCTTAGTGTAGGTGCCTTTACATCCAGGTCGGCTGTTACGCTTTCGCCACCCGCCCGTTGGATGAGCGTATGCATGTAGCTCTGCGCACCGAACGCGTACAACGGTTCGTCTCCAATCAAAAAAAGGACCCGCGGACGCTGAGCGACGGCTGCAGTCCGGGCCTGAAGGGTATCCAGCGAAGAGGATAGCGAATCGACCGTGGTATGAGCTATCCTCGCGGTGCCGAGCAGCTCGCCCGTCGTGCGGATGCTGGTGAGCACGTCATCCACGGTCGAGAACGAGAAGAAGTACACCGGCATGTCCAGCGCCGCAAAGGTTTCGGCATCACGAGGCGTGTTAACCTGATCCGTCGCCAAAACGAGGTCTGGTTTCAGACTCGTGATCGCCTCAAAATCAACGGGCAATGCGCTGAAGCGGCCAATCGTGTCCACCGCAGGCGGATAGTCATCGGCCGTCGTCACTCCCACAAGCTTGTGGCCCGCACCGGCTGCGAAGACGATCTCTGTGAGGTTGGGGGCTAGGGTCACCACGCGCTCCACCGGGCGGGAAAGAGCGACAGACCGGTTCAGGGCATCGGAAAAAGTCTCCGGGGGGGCGGCCTCGTCAGAGGAAGGCGTGCAGCCGGTCAGGAGCAGTGCAATGACCAGAACAAGATTACCGAAAGAAACGAGTGGGGAAAAATGCTGCGTGAGATGAAAAATGGATGGGAAGAAACGTAACAATTGAGAAAACGAAACGATTGTCCGATAACCAGCTTGGTAGTACGTGCGAGATCGTCGAAAATAGAAAAGTGAGACGCCAAATTCCATACGGGTGCGGCATGCTTCCTGTATCGTATGGCCGGTAGAAAACTCCACTATGAATTCGGCTGGCACGCAATAGGTGGAATTTACCCTGCTCCCACGGCACCTATGATGCACCATTAAGCGCCTACCTTGGGGGCGCCGGCCTATTGAGCTAGCCCGCTATCTAGCGGCTTTGTTTACCAATCGACCACTGGTTTTATGAAAAAATGCGTTTTTGTCGTCGACGATGAACCCAAAATTGGGGACCTGTTCTCGAATGTGCTCCAGCGCGACGGCTATCAGGTCGATACGTTCATGAATCCGCTCGACATGCTGGACCGGCTCAGCGATGAGACCCAGCATCCAGACGTGATTCTGGCAGACATGATGCTGCCTGATCTGAGCGGAGTCGAGCTGCTGGAGGTCTTGGAAGACCGCGGCACCGAGGTGCCCGTCATCATCATGACGGCGCACTCCTCGGTCCAAACAGCCGTGGAGGCCATGCAGCATGGCGCCTTTCATTACCTCCAGAAACCCGTCAACCTGGAGGAAATGCGGGCGCTGCTGAAGAAAGCGCTGGAGCTTCACGACGTCCAAAAGGAGCTCAAGACGATCAAAGACAAGCAGCGCGCAGCCTATCCCATCGATGGTATCCTGGGTGATAGCGCAGCTGTCATCGAAGTGCGTGAGACGATCCAAACGCTGTGCCAGGCGCCCAGCACCACCGTGCTGTTCTCCGGGGAGACGGGGGTAGGTAAAAACCTGGCGGCCAAAACGTTGCACTACAACTCGCCGCGCAGCAAAAACGCCTTCACCGAGATCAACTGCGCAGCGCTGCCGGATAACCTGCTAGAGGCCGAGCTGTTCGGCTATGAAAAAGGGGCCTTCACTGACGCGCGCGATTCCAAGCAAGGACTGATCGAGGTGGCTGATGGAGGGACGCTTTTCCTGGACGAGATCGACTCGATGAGCATGGCCCTCCAGGCCAAGTTGCTCTCGTTCTTGGAAAGCCGCACCTTCCGTCGCCTCGGCGGCGTGGACGACATGAACGTAGACGTCCGCGTACTGTGTGCCACCAATGCCAAGCTCGAGGAAAGCGTACAGGAGGGCGACTTTCGGAAAGACCTCTACTTTCGCATCAACGTTGTCAATGTCCGGCTGCCGGCGCTCCGCCAAATGGACGAAGACGTGCTTACCATTGCCCGATCGATGGTAGACCAGTTCAGCAAGGAGATGGGCGCGTCCATTGACGGATTCACAGATGAGGCCGAGCAGAAGCTGTTGGAGCATCAGTGGCCCGGCAACGTCCGCGAACTGCGCAATGTGCTCGAGCGGGCGATGATCTTTGCCGATGGGCCGCGCATCGACGCGGGTGACCTGACACTGGCCACGCCTGATCAAGATGAGGCGCTACGGCTTACCGGGAACGCCTTCCAGTTTCCCGTAGGACGTACGCTCAAAGATCTGGAGCGTGCCTACATCCGCCGTACGCTGGAAGAGAACGACAGCAGCTACGCCGACATCGCCGACAGCCTGGGAATCTCCAAGAAAACGCTGTGGGATAAGCGTAAACGGTATAATCTCGATGAAGTCGTAGACCGCTAATGAACATACCCTCACGGTGTTACCGGCAGGCAACGTCGCGCTTGCAGCAAACCAAGCGGTTGCCACTCGCGCTCGGATTCCCTATGCTGCGAGTATGATTGACGCATCCCGCCTTATTGATGCCCTTACACGCCTCCAGGACGTGCATGCCAACACCGCCATGGCGGATTACGTGCGCGAGGCCCAGGACCGCCTGCACCCGCCCCGCCAGCCGGGCACCGGCGGTCCTGCCGACGTACCAACTCTCGACGCAGCAGCCATCGCGACGCTGATTGACCACACGCAACTCAAGCCTGCGGCGACCGACGATCAAATCCGCCAACTCTGCACCGAGGCGCAACGGTACGAATTTGCGTCCGTCTGCGTTCATCCTTACTACGTGCCCCTGGCGCGTGGATCGGTGGCAGACAGTTCGGTGACGGTCTGCACCGTCATTGGCTTTCCCCACGGTGCGAATCAGTCCAGCACGAAGGCCTACGAGACCAAACAAGCGATTCGCGACGGGGCGACGGAGGTCGACATGGTACTTCCGATTGGACGGCTGAAAAGTGGGCGGGCCGACGCGGTGGAAGCCGACATCCGTGCCGTCGTCGATGCGGCGCGTGAGGCAACGCCGTCGGACGCAGAAGCGGCACGGGTCAAGGTCATTCTCGAAACAGCGCTCCTCACCGACGCCGAGAAGGCTGTGGCGTGTGTCGCCGCTAAACGTGCTGAAGCGGACTTCGTGAAAACGTCGACCGGGTTTGCTGGCGGCGGGGCCACCCCACGAGACGTCGCGCTCATGCGGCAGATTGTGGGCGACGACCTGGGCGTAAAAGCCTCCGGCGGCGTCGGCTCGGCGGATGACGTGCAACAAATGGTGGCCCATGGCGCCACGCGCATCGGCGCGAGTGGAGGCGTTGCCATCATGCAAGGCATGACCTCCGACTCAACGTACTAGATCCACATAACGACGCTACCCACTGTGCGCAATCTACTCATGCGACTCCCGCTCGTGATCAGTTGCATAGCGCTGCTTTTCTTTTCCGCCTGCTCGGGCGTTCAGCAAACGGAGGGGCAGCCCCGCAGCGACCAAGCGTCCAGCAGCGCGCCGGAAGAAGAGACGATGCGGCTCTCGGCCTTTGAGACGTTTGACCCCACGATGTACGCCGTGCAGCCTCCTCAGCGGCGCATCACCATCCAGCACACAGTGCCGGCTCGGCTGATGCGCGGAGAAGCAAGTCGAGGCGTTCGCCGCACCGTCGAAGGGTTTCGCATCCAGATCTTCTCCTCGCAGCAGAAAACCATTGCGGAGCGCCGACTCACCGGGGCGCGTGACTGGTGGGGGCAGCTCCGCCAGCAAGAAGACGTACAGGACGATCTATTTGCGGAAGAGTTACCTGCCGTCATCGAGTACCGGCAGCCCTACTATCGCGTGCGGATCGGGAGCTTTGCGGAGCGCGAGCGAGCTGAGGCGGCCTTAGCCGTAGTGAAACGGCAGTATCCCGATGCGTTCATCGCTCGGAGTACTGTCACCATCACCCGCTAGCGACGAGGCTGCGAAGCACTGCTGAACAGAGGGCTTCTGTTCTGTAACGAACCGGCAACCTGGATACAAAGACGGAACGCCACTTCAGCATTTGTCGTGTTGTAACACACAATTATGATCACTAGGCGGAGCCCCGATGTCATCCCATAACGTTGTTCTGATTACAGGAGCCGGAGGTGCCGTCGGGTCTGTTGTCGCCCAGCGATTTGACGAGGCCGACTGGTCCCTCGCACTGCTGGACTATGTCGAAGACAGTATCCAGACCTTGAACGCGCAATTTCCCGACGCTTTCGTTGCGTCGGCAGATCTGACAGACGAAGCGTCTGCTCGCGACGCCGTGAAAGCCGTTGAGGACGAGGTAGGACCGATTGGCGTGGTGCTGAATATCGCAGGTGGATTTGCCATGCAGCCTGCCGCGGAGGCGACTGATGACGATCGGGCAACCATGCACCAGTTGAACTTCGTGACCTTATTTAACACGACCCGAGCTGTGTTGCCGCACCTGCAAGAGCATGGGGAGGGCCTGGTGCTTGGCGTCTCGGCGGCGGCAGCCATCGACGGAGCATCTCAGGCAGCCCTGTATGCGGCGAGCAAAGCCGGTGTGGCAGCGTATCTCAAGTCGCTTCACGCAGAACTGCGCGACAAAGGCATTCGCACCACGGTCCTCTACCCGATGGGCGTTGTAGACACGCCAGCAAACCGCGAGGCCATGCCCGATGCCAATCCGGAGACGTGGATCGAGCGGAACGAAATCGCCGATCATATGCTTCACGCGGCAACGCGTAGTCCACGTGGCCACGTGCGTGAGCTGCACATATTCGCACCGTCCATTGCCGCATGAGCAATCGGCTCTTTCATTAAGACCGCAGTCCGTATGCCAGGTGGTTTAGCCCAACGGATTAAGCAGACGACAGACTTTGAGAGTCCAGCGCAAGAGGCGATGCTCAACCTCTTTGTGGCAGCGGCGCACACGCGTCGCCAGATTGAGCAAGTATGCCAGGACTTTGGGATTCAATTTAGCCACTACAACGTTCTCCGCATTCTGCGTGGCGTCTATCCGGAAGGTCACGCTCGCTGCGACATTATCGACCGAATGATTGATCCCTCGCCGGATGTGACGCGCCTCATTGACAAGCTGGTGCATCACGGGTTCGTGGAGCGCTCACGCAGCGAGGAGGATCGACGCGTGACGATCCACACGATCACCGATGAGGGGCTGGACCTGCTGGATGACATGCATCCTGCTATCACGGATGTGCAGGAACGATTCGGTCAGCGGATCGCACAACGAGACCTCGAGCACCTCTCCCGCATCTGCGAGGGGATTTATGGCGAGTACACCGATGCCGATTAACATTTACCTATTTGCGTGTTGTAACGTATAGCGTAGTAACACAATAAGGACAGTAGCACCGCGTGCTGGTCGGTACATCGCTGGCATGCCCTAGGCACGACGCCTGGATTCACATTCGATTTCAGTCAACCAAACCAACTACATCAGCCATGAGTGTTGATCTCAAAAGCCTCGAAGAAAAGCTCAACAACCGCGTCCTCCAGGGCGACATCCTCGGCGCCT
The DNA here is from genome assembly GCA_964345285.1 of uncultured Rhodothermales bacterium. Lineage (GTDB taxonomy): Bacteria > Bacteroidota > Rhodothermia > Rhodothermales > Salinibacteraceae > JAAAPH01. Next base: position 5,924 of record CAYFQN010000008.1, on the reverse strand, counting down.
TCGAAGACATGTACGCTGAAGACGTCGTGATGGAAGAGGGTGACGACAAGCGTGTCGGCAAGGAAGCCAACCGCGAGTACGAAGAGCAGTTTGTTGGTGCCCTGCAGGAGTTCCACCACGGCGAAGTGACAGCTGTTGGCATCGACGAAGAGAATAACGTCACGCTCTCCGAGTGGGACATGGAGTTCACCCTTGAAGGCGTGGGCCGCGTGGAGCAAAAGCAGGTGGCCGTACGCACGTGGAACGACGACGGCCAAGTTGTACATGAGAAGTTCTATAAGCTGGGATAACAACCGCCGACTCCCTGCGGCACATCCCTGGCAGCCCCCGACGTATTCCGTTGGGGGCTGCTTTTGGTTGTGCCACCTGTCCATCCAGTCTGCACCCCAGCGAGACAACACGCCAGCGAGACGGGGCGTGGAAATCCGCCGGCTGGTGTGTATCATGCAGCATGATTGCACCGCGCCATTCCATTTCGAGCCGCGACGTCGCCCGACACTACGACGAACTAGACGCCTTCTACCGCGAACTGTGGGGCGAGCACGTCCACCATGGTTTCTGGCAAACAGGCCGCGAACCCCCCGAAGAGGCGGTTGTCCAACTGGTGGAACGCGTTGCCGACGCAGCGGATATCGGGCCGGGCAGTGCGGTGTGCGACGTAGGCTGTGGATACGGGGCCACGGCACGCTGGTTGGCGCAGGCGCATCGGGCTCGTGTAACCGGCATCACCGTTTCGCCGCACCAGTACCGCGTGGCGAAGGCAGAGGCGACTGCAGGGGGGCCTGCACCGACCTATCTGTTGGGCGACTGGTTGGACGCATCGCTGCCTGAAGCGACGTTCGATGCGGTGCTTTTCGTCGAGAGCCTCGCCCACATGCGGGATAAGCAGCGAGCGCTGACAGCGGCCCAACAGGTGCTACGGCCCGGCGGCTGGCTCGTCGCCTGCGTGTGGTTGGCTGCCCTAGAGCCCCCGACCTGGACCGAGCGGTACATTCTGGAGCCCATCTGTCGCGAGGGACAGCTGCCGGGGCTGCCCACCATCGGCGAGTATCAGCGTATACTGCCAGCTGCTGGCCTCCATGTCACTCAGATAGAGGACATCGGCCGCAACGTGCAGCGGACGTGGTCCGTCGTGATCAAGCGCGTCGTGCGGGCGATCCTGACTCGACCGGCGTACCGGCGGTACCTGCTCGATCGGGCACAGCAGAACCGTCGCTTCGCCTTAACCGTCCTCCGCCTGTGGGTTGGGTTTCGCACTGGGGCGTTCCGGTATGGGTTCATCTGCGCACGGAAGCCGGATTGACCGCGGCTACGTTTACGCGCTGGTGCGCGGTTCGTATGTTGAGCGCGTTCGTCCGATCTGTTTCTCCAACTGCTGTACGCTAATGCTTCCTGAGTGGGCGCCCAACCTGCACCCGATGATCGTCCACTTTCCGCTGGCGCTGCTGTTCGTCGCCGTTGCGGCAGACGTACTCTCGTTCGCCCTGCGGCGCTGGTCATGGCTACGCCCGGCCTCTGTCGCGTTGTACGTGCTGGGTGGGGCCTCTGCGATCGTTACGTACTTCACCGGCACGTGGGCGGCGGAATCGGTGCGCATAGCCGCCGAGGTAGAGCCGCTGCTTGGTGAGCATGCCAATCTGGGTTGGTGGACGATGTGGTTCTTCGGCCTGTACGCACTAGTACGGCTCGGCGCACAGTGGTACGCCCCCGCGCGCGATCGGCCGGCCGTGCAAGGCGCGTTGTGCGTCGTCGCCCTGCTTGGGCTCTACCTGCCATGGGAAGCAGGGGAGCACGGCGCCCAGATGGTGTATCAGTATGGGGTTGGCGTGCAAGCTGCTCAGTCGGAAACGACACAGCAGCCGGCCATGCAGGACCCCGATGCTGCCGGCGTTATGATGAGCGCCGACGGATGGACGTGGATGCCCCGAACGCCGGCCGCCTGGACGCAACGCACCACCTGGATGGGGCGTCCGTCTGGCGAGATGCGCACGCGCCTTGTCGACACCGATGACGGTGGTCGGGTGCTTTCCCTGCGCATGGAGCAGGCCGGGCGCGTCTTCTTCGTCGTGCCCGATACGCTGGACAATGTGCAAGTGGAAGCGCGCATTGATCCGAGCCAGTTCGGGGGCGACGTCTTGCTGCTGCACCACGTCCAGAACGCGCAAACGTACGACTACCTCGCACTGCGGGGCAACACGATGCAGATCGGTCGCGTGCAAGACGGCACGTCAACCGTGCTCGACGAGGCACCGCTCGAAGCCGCTGGCTGGATCACCGTGCGGGCAACAGGCGATGGCGAGCACTTCCGCGGATATGTCGATGACCAAATGATGGTGCACGGCCATACCGACCCGCTGCCGCCAGGCCGCGCTGGGATGGGCGTCAACGGGCAAGGGCCCGTGCTGATTCAGCGCTTGCAAGCTCGCCGCATAACGCCGTGAGGCATATGGCTCGATCGGCTGCGGTCACCAGCTACCTCAGCTACCGGTCGTCCCCGGTGGATACGGTGCCGGTGTCCATCCGCTGCATCAGATCGGTGGTCAGCGTGGTGAGGTCGAAGCCCAGCAAGTCGGCCAGCGTTTCGCCGACGAACGTGTTGTCGTGGTTGCCCGTGAAGCGGTTCGCACCCGGCCCATACGCGTAGAGATTGACGTCGGTGGCCGTGTGCCCGGTCGTCGTCCACCCGACCCGTGTCCTACGGCTAATCATGCCCGACAGGGTCGTTTCCAGCGCCCCCGGGTCGTCCACGTTCGAGCGCAACTGAGCGATGGTCTCACTGCTTGGCTCGATGCCCGTCTGGGCCTGGATCACGCTTGGCCGGATCATCGGGATGGGGTCGCCCTCGACCGTTACAGAGGAGAGCGCCTCGTTCAGTATGACCCGATGCGAGGCCTGCACGCGGCCTAGCGCGGCAGGGTCCCACGCGTACACGCCGTCGATGCCGAGCGACATCCCGCCCGTCTCATGATCGGACACAGAGACAAATAGGGTGTTGCCGTCCGTGCGCGCTTTTTCGAGGGCAACAGCCACGGCTTCGTTGTAAGCGAGGATGTCGTGCAGGTGGGCTGCGGCGTCGTTGCTATGGCCGGCGTGATCGATGCGGCTGGCCTCCACCATCAAGAAGTAGCCGTCTTCGTCGTCATCGACTAAGTCGAGCGCCTTTGCCGTCATCTCCGCGAGGCTGGGTTGCACGGCCGGATCGCGGTCGATCTCGTAGCTCATGTGACTGGCGCTGAAGAGGCCAAGCACTGGCGCCTCGGTGATGGCAGACAGGTCGCTCCCATTGGTCACGTACTGATAGCCATTCTGCTGCGCTTCGGCGGTCAGGTTGCGCCCGTCATCCCGCCGTCCGCCGTCGGCAGCGGGGAGGAAGTGGCGGCGGCCGCCGCCGAGGATCACTTCGATGTCTTTGCTAATCTGCTGCGTGGCGATTTCGTTTTCCATCCCGCGGTTCACAACGTGCGCCGAGAACGAGGCGGGTGTAGCGTGAGTGATCCGGCTCGTGGCTACGAGGCCGGTCGCCATGCCACGTCGCTCGGCCGCCTCCAGGAGGGTTGCCACAGGCGTGCGGGTCGTGTCGACAGCGATAGCGCCATTGTACGTTTTGATGGCCGTCGCATAAGCCGTCGCGCCAGCGGCCGAGTCGGTAATGCGGCCGTTGGAGGCAAACGTGCGCACCGAGCCGACGAGTACGCTATCGAGCGCCAGGCTCGTCACGCCGTCCCGGTAGCGGAGAAAGTCGCGTGCCATGGTACCGCTCGCCGGGCCAAAGCCATCCGGAATGAAGAGGATGACGTTCGTCGGTCGGTCGGGGGCTGGCTGCTGGGCCGCGGCAGGAGGCGCCATGGCCAAGCCGAGCGCAATGAGTCCGGCAAGAAGCGAGGTGGAGAGCGATCGGGGCATCATCAGCAGCACAGGTAAGATTATTGCGGTGGCGTCGTCGTCACCACCCGCCCGTCGGGCAAAATGCGCTCGTTGGGACCGGGCGGTTGGGTCGGGAAGCGATTCAGCGGAACATCCTGGTTGCGGTCCTTCGGGACGTAGTGGCTGTGGTCCCCGTGCGGGATCTCCATGTACGGCTGATCAGGGAAGGGATTCAGGACCTGGTACATGACAAACGCAAAGAAGAGCGCTGCAACGGCAATCAGGATCCGGCGCCGCTTCGAAACGCGGCTGGACGATTCGGAAGATTGTGTCGAAGCAGAATCCGACATGGAATCCGCGGAAGGATGGTAGACGACAAGGTACGCGGTTCGTATCTGTGGGCGCACAGTTCAGTTCCCTCGGGCCCCTTACCACAGTGCAGCGTGCAGAGCTAACGACCCTGTAACGGGCCGCACAACGCTTGACAGAGGTAGGGCATGCTCAGTACGTTGCGCTAGCTATAGCTGGCATACGGGCTTGCACACCCCAGTGGGCATGCGTTCATCTACGTCAGAATCCCCCATCATTCTCAACTAGCCACATGCTTCGTACCATTCGTTTTGCTGCTGTACTCCCCTTGCTCTTGGCCCTGGTCCTCGTGGGCTGTGGCGGCGGGGAGTCCGATACGTCGTCCAGCGTCACCATCACGCTGGGCGAGCGCTCCCCGGCCATCGAGGGCGCTGCGGCGAGCTTCGCCTCGCCGCAGGATAGCGTCGTCGTGGACGATCCCAACGTGTCCGTCGTCGTCAATGTGGAGAATTTTGAAGCGGGCGTTCAAACTGAGACGCCGCGCGCCGAGGAGATTGCCAACTCCGGCAACGGGCAGCACACACACGTCATCATCGACAACGAGCCGTATCTGGCAAATTACACGCCGGGCGAGCCGTTCGATATCGGCACGCTGGAGCCGGGGGCGCACTCGCTCATCACGTTCCCCAGCCGTTCCTACCACGAGGCGGTGAAGAACGATGGCGCGCACGATATCCTCAACGTCTATGTGGGCGAAGAAACGGGGGCGTTCCCGCTCGACCCGTCGCAGCCCACCATTATCTACAGCCGCCCAAAGGGCACGTACAGCGGCGCCGGGGCCGAGCGCATCATGCTCGACTTCTACCTGCACAACGTGACGCTGAGCGACGACGGCTACAAGGCACGCTACACGGTGCGTCCGGCCGATGCGACCGCCGATGCTGAGCCGCTGGCCTCCATCACGCTCACTGAGTGGACTCCCGCGTTCATCACCGGATTGGCGTCGGGGAACTACATCTTCCGCCTCGAACTGCTCGATGCCGACGGCAATGTGGTGCCGGGCACGTTCAACACCACCGAGCGCGAAATCACCGTGGAGCGCGGCGAGATGTAGCTGCTTCGCATCGTGTCAGATGAGCGATGGCCCCGGTCGGATCCCGTATACGTGCGGGAACGGGCCGGGGCGTCGCTGTATATACCCGGCATCGACGCTTTCCTGCTAATCGCCCCGGTCCGCATGTCCCGCTGCTCCCTTGGCTACCGATTGGTCACCGTCCTCACGCTGCTGCTCCTGGGCTGTGGCCCGTCGCAGGCGCACCAGGCCGCGCCGCATCCCGGCATCGACGTGCTGCACTACACGTTCCAGCTGACGCTCTCGGACGCGTCGGACCGGATCCAGGGCGAGGCCACGGTCCGGCTCCGCGTCGAGAGCGACACGCTGACGGCGGCCCGGCTTGACCTGATCGGTGTCGATGGCGGGACGGGGATGCGCGTCTCCTCGGTGACCAAAGACGGGGCGCCCGCCGATTTCTCGCAGTCGAACAACCACGTGCACATCGCGCTGGAGGACGCGTCGGTCGGGGCGGAGCACACGTTCCTCGTGGCGTACGAAGGGGTTCCGGCCGATGGGCTCATCATCGGGGAAAACCGGCACGGCGACCGCACCTTCTTCGGCGACAACTGGCCGAACCGCGCCCGCCACTGGCTGCCGACCGTCGACCATCCGAGCGACAAGGCGACCGTCGAGTGGA
>CAYFQN010000007.1:0-41884 GCA_964345285.1 uncultured Rhodothermales bacterium | reverse complement strand
AGCACGACGTCGGTGACCCTGCAGGAGTACGCGCCGCGCGAGATATCGTGGCGGGTGCAGACGGATGCGCCGCGCCTGCTCGTCGTTAGTGAGGTATACTACCCCGCCGGGTGGACGGCGACCGTTGACGGCGAGCCGGCCGAGATTCACCGCGCCAACTATCTGCTCCGCGCCGTGCACGTGCCGGCCGGCGAGCACACCGTGACGATGCGCTTCGACCCTCAAGTGCACACCACCGGCGTGTGGATTTCGGCGGTATCAACGGCCTTTGTGTACGGCGGCGTGCTGGTCCTGCTCGGCCTCCCGTATGTGCGCCGGCACCACGATGGCGAAGCCGCAGACGAACCCAGCGGGCGAGGCGAAGGCGTTTGAGCCGGTACGTCCGCCTGGGGTAGACTCCTACGTCGCACGCTGAGCGAGTTCGCGCTTTCCCCTTCGACCAACCATGCCGACGCCGCACCCATCCAACACAAAGCCATCCCGTGCCGCCGCGCGGCGTGTGCTGCTGCTGGCGTATTACTTTCCGCCGGCGGGTGGGCCGGCCGTGCAGCGCATCCTGCAGTTCGTCGAGTACCTCGCCGACTACGGCTGGCAGCCGGCCGTGCTCACCGTGCGACAGGGCGCCTACCCGAACCGCGATCCGTCGCTGCTTGAGGCTGTGCCACCCTTCATTGACGTGCACCGGACGGCGTCCCTCGACCCGTTGGCGCTGTACGCCCGGCTGACGGCGTCGAGCGATGACGACGAGAGGAACTTGCCGGCGGGGTCGATGGGGGATGAGCCGTCGTGGCTCGAATACCTCGCGCGCTGGGGGCGGGCGAACGTGTTTATTCCCGATGCCCGTATCGGCTGGTGGCCCTTTGCCGTAGCCGCGGGAAAACGGTTGCTCCGCGAACGCGAATTCGACGTGATCTTGTCGAGCGGAGCGCCGCACTCGGTCCACCTCATCGGGCGCAGCCTGCACCGCGCGACGGGCGTGCCGTGGGTAGCCGACCTGCACGATCCGTGGACGGACATTAGCTATTACGACGAGTTTCCGCACACCGACTGGGCGCGGCGGCTCGACGCCCAGCTGGAGCGCTCCGTGCTCCGCGAAGCCTCGGCGGTGACGACCGTCAGCCCCTCGTGGGCCGAGTTGTTTCGGGGCAAGGCGCCGAACCGGTACGCGGTCGTCGAAAATGGATTCGACGCAGCGGCGTTCGCCGACGTGGGCGAGCCGCTGGATGATTCGTTCGTGCTGGCCCATATCGGCAAGCTGTACGCGAGCCGCAACCCGACGGCGCTGTGGGAGGCCCTGGCCGCACTGCGCGCCGAGAACGAGATTCCCCACCTGCGCGTTCGGCTTATCGGCACGGTCGATCCCGTCGTGCGCCGCAGCATTGCGCAGCACGGGCTGGACCCAATCGTGGCTGTCGAGCCGTTTGTGCCGCACGAAGAGGCCATCCGGCAGATGGCGCGTAGCACGCTGCTGCTCCTGACCATCGAGCCGTTCGCCCAGGCCCGCGGCATGATCACGAGCAAGCTATACGAGTATCTGGCTTCCGGACGTCCGGTGCTGGGCATCGGCCCGCCGGATGGTGATGCAAACGCGGTGCTGCAGGGCGCCGGTGCCGGGCGCGTCGTGTCGTGGCATGATGCACAATCGGTGGCCGATGCAGTCCGGGCACACTACGACGCGTGGGCTAGCGGATCGCCGCGCGATGGCGCGCCGTTCGAGGCCATCCAGCACCACAACCGCCGGCACCAGGCCGAGCGGATGGCACGGCTGTTCGACGAACTGACGACGCACACGCCTTCTTCGGCCAATCCACAGCACGCATGACGGAGCGGCTCCCGAACTTTTTGATCATCGGCGCGGCGAAGTCAGGGACGACCTCGCTGTACCACTACCTGCGGCAGCACCCCGACGTGTTCATGCCAACCGTGAAAGAGCCGCGCTTCTTCGCGTACGTCGACGATCCGCCGGCGATGAACGGGCCGGGCGATGCGCGCACCAACGAAGCAGCTGGCGCCGTCTACACGCTCGACGCCTATCAGCGCCTCTTCGCCGATGCCGCCACGGAATCGGCGGTCGGTGAGGCATCGCCCAATTACCTGTACAGTTCCACAGCGCCGCCGCGTATCCATGAGCACATCCCCAACGTGCGGCTTATCGCCATCCTGCGTAACCCGGTGGCGCGGGCGTACTCGCACTTCCTCCACCTCGTACGGAGCGGGCGCGAGCCGCTGCGTGACTTTGAGGCCGCGCTCAATGCCGAGCCGGAGCGTATCGCCAACGGCTGGGAGTGGTCGTGGCACTACCGGCGGATGGGGTTCTACGGCGCGCAGATCGCTCGCTACCTCGACCACGTCGACCCCGAACAACTCACCGTCTACTTGTTCGAAGACTTCAAGGCCGACCCGGTCGGGCTCGCGCAAGACATCTTCCGCGTGCTCGGCGTGGACGATGCATTCGTGCCCAACACGTCGATGCGCTACGAGAAATCTGGCGTGCCGAAGAGCGATCGCTTTCAGCAGTTTCTGCTCGACCCCGATCACTGGGTTCGCCGCCTCTCGCGGTACGTGATCCCGGAGTCGGTGCGCGAGCGGCTCTTGGTCCGCATGAAAAACGTCAACCTGGAGAAGCCGCCGCTGGAGCCGGCCGTACGCGACCGCCTCATCGCGGCGTATCGGGACGATATCCTACGCTTGCAGGACCTCGTCGACCGCGACCTCTCTGCCTGGCTCACTTCTTCCACCGAACCCACTGCTGCATGACCGCCTCCGACCCGCCGCTTCGCGTCCTGGCCTGGCCCGCGTTCGACAACACCACGGGCAACCCCTACAACCGCCTGCTGTATGAGGCGATGGAAGCGCAGGGCGTGCACGTCGATGAATTCACGCCGCGCCGCGCACTGCTCGGCACATACGACGTCTGGCATATGCACTGGCCCGATGATCTCTTGAGCATCCGCGACAAGCGTGGCGCGCTGCTACGGGTGGTCGGGCTCATTCTGCTCATGGCCTGGATGCGCCTCCGCGGCACGCGCATCGTATGGACGGTGCACGACCTCGGGCCGCACGAGTCGTATCACCCTGTACTGGAAGCGTGGTTCTGGCGCTTCTTTCTGCCGCAGGTGGATGGCTTCATCAGCTTGAGCCGGTACGGAAAGAAAATGGCGGAGCGCGTGTTTCCGGCGCTGCAGCACGTGCCGGGCTTCGTCGTACCGCACGGTCATTACCGGACGGCCTATCCGAACACGCTGTCGCGGGCGCAGGCGCGCGGCATGCTGGACGTCGGCCCTGAGGCCCCGGTGCTCCTGTACGTAGGGCGCATCCGCCGGTACAAAAATGTGCCCCACCTCGTGCGCATCTTTCGCATGCTGAAGGATGATGCGGCGCGGCTGTTCATCGTGGGCAACCCGGCCGAGCGGCTGCTGCGGCGCAACATCAACAAAGCGGCGGGGAATGACCCGCGGATCCGGCTCACGCTGGAGTTTGTGCCTGGCGATGCCATGCAGGGCTTCCTGAACGCCGCCGACCTGGTCGTGCTGCCCTACGAGGATATCCTCCACTCCGGCAGTGCGCTGCTCGCGCTATCCTTCAACCGCCCCGTGCTGGTGCCCGACCGAGGTGCGATGAGCGAACTCCAAGCGCAGGTCGGCACCGACTGGGTGCGCACGTACGAGGGGCCGCTCGGGCCGGGGGATTTGACAGCGGGCTTACAATGGGCGGCCGAGACCACGCGGGCTGAGATGGCGCCGCTCGATGCGCTGGCGTGGCCCGTGCTGGCTGAGCAGACCCGGAACGCCTACGAAGCCGTGCGAGATGCGTGATGAGCGATCCTGCCCAGGACAGCGGTGAGGGATTACGCGAGAAAGCCGTGCGCGGCGTCGCGTGGTCGGCCGCCCGCAACTGGGGGAGCCGAGCCATCAACTTCGTCGTCTTCGCTGTGCTGGCGAATATGCTGGCGACGGAGGCATTTGGACTTGTTGCCCTGGCCGGGGCGTACATCGCGTTCGTCCGGGTCTTCGTCGATCAGGGATTCGCCGATGCGATCATTCAGCGTGATACGCTGAGCGATGCGCACCGCGACACAGCGTTCTGGGTGAATCTTGGCCTCAGTGTTGTTTTCACGGCGGCTAGCATAGGGGCTGCGCCGTGGATCGCCCAGCTATTTGACGCTCCTCATCTGGCAGATGTCATCATCTGGCTGTCGCCGAGCTTCGTGTTAGCCGCGCTGTCTGGCGTGCAGGAAGCGCTTTTCGAGCGCAACCTGGACTACCAGACCTTGGCCGTCCGCGAGTTTGTGGCGGCGCTGGTGGGGGGCGCGGTGGGCGTTACGATGGCTTTCTCAGGCTTCGGCGTCTACAGCCTCGTGGGCATGCTGCTGGCCGAGCGCACAGCGGCTGTCGTTGTGCTGTGGACGGCGAGCCCGTGGCGCCCAGGTGCTCGCATCCGGATGCAGCCGTTCCGCGACCTGTTTGCCTTTGGTATCAACGTCGTTGGCTCCAACCTGCTCGGCTACGTCAATCGCCGCGCTGATAATCTAATCATTGGGTATGCGCTGGGGGCGGGCCCTCTTGGTTTCTATGAAGTGGCGTACCAACTCTTCATGGCCGCCACGCACCTCATCACGAATGCCGTATCGTCGGTCGCTTTCTCAACGTTCTCTCGGATGCAGAGCGATCCCGCACGGATGCGCCAGGGGTTCTACACGGCCACGCGCGTGGTGTGCCTGGTGGCTTTCCCGGCCTTTTTGGGTGCAGCGCTCGTGGCGCCTGAGCTCATCGGCACCGTATTCGGGGAAAAGTGGTTGCCGCTCACCGCGCAGACGTTCCAGGTGCTCGCGTTCGTCGGCGTGCTGCACGCGGCCTTCTACTTCAACGCAGCCGTCATGATGGCGTCGGGCAAGCCGCAGTGGCGACTGATGATTAGCGCGATCAATGCCGTAACGAACGTGGCGGCGTTCGCGGTGGCGGTGCAGTGGGGCATTGTGGCTGTTGCTGCCGCGTTTGTACTGCAGAGCTACATCTTTGCCCCGTTGCCGCTCGTTCTAGTCCGACGCCTCATCCGCATTGAGTGGGGGGCGTACTTTTCGGCCTATGGGCCGCCCCTGCTAGGCACCCTCGCCATCGCCGCCGTCGTCGTTGCCACGCGGTGGGGGTTGGGCGGGGCAGGGGGCGACATCGCTGTCCTCGCAATCAGCATTCCGTTCGGGGCCATTGCCTACGTGGGAACGATATGGCTGGTGGCGCGCGACCGGATTCAACAAGTGCAGCGCCTCATCGTATCACTCCTCCCGACTCAATAACGCCTGACAGCAGATTGCATGGCCGCGCCGGTTCGACCCATCACCCCAATCACGCTACCCCGCTGGGCCTATCAGACGGTCAAGCGCGACTGGAAGCGGTATCGTCGTACGCCGCGCCCCTGGACGTGGGAGCGGCTGTGGGCTAACGTGCACCCCTCGCTGCATCGGCCAACCTTCGTGCTCGGCGCACCGCGGTCAGGGACGACGTTTCTGGGCGACTGTATCGGGGCGTTGCCGATGATGTCGTACCACTTTGAGCCGGTAGCCACGAAAGCGGCGGCCCGCCTCGTGTACGGGCAGGCGTGGTCCTTCGAGCGAGCGCAGCGGTTTTACCGGGCGACGTACCGCGGGCTGATGCGCATCCACGGAGACGGCGACCTCCGCTATGCCGAGAAAACGCCACGTAACGCGTTTATCATCCCGTTCTTGCATCGCGCCTTCCCGGCAGCTCGGTTCGTCCATATTGTGCGTGATGGGCGAGATGCAGCGCTTTCTCACAGTAAGAAGCCCTGGCTACAGGCGGCCTCTGCTCCATCAGGGCGGCATGAGACGGGGGGCTACCCGTTCGGCCCGTCCCCTCGCTTCTGGGTGGAGCCCGACCGCGCCGATGAGTTCGAGCAGACGACGGATTTCCACCGCTGCATCTGGGCATGGCGGCGGCACGTCGAAAGCATACTGGACGGCACCGCAGAACTGCCGACGACGCAGCACCACACGATCCGCTACGAAGCGTTCGTGCACGCGCCCCACAATGAGGTCGATCGGCTGCTCGATTTTCTGGAAGTTCCGTCCGGCGCGGTCAGGGACGCGGCGCACCGCGAGGCTAGCCGGGCACGGACCGATTCCGTGCAGAACTGGCGCACGGAGCTGACGCCAGAGCAGCACCGAACGGCGCTCCGCGAAGCCGGTCCGCTGCTGCGCCAACTGGGTTATCAGGAGACGGCGCCTGCACCGCAATGAGTCCGTCTGACGTCGCCGATCGGCCTGTTTTCATCGTCGGCTGCCCGCGATCGGGGACGACGCTGCTGCAGCGCATGCTTGACGCCCACCCCAACGTGGCTATCGCACCGGAAACGTTCTTCATCCGCCGGTTCTGGCGCCGTCGGGCCACGTACGGAGACCTCCAGCACGACGACCCGTACGAGCGGCTCCTTCACGACATCACCTCGGTCCCGGAATTTGATGAGATGGGGTTGCACGCTGACGCGTTTGCTGCGGCGGCGCGAAATACGGAGCGCTCATACGCCGCCCTGTTTCGGCTGATGCTTCGGCAGTTCGCCGGTCAACGCGGCGCACAGGTCGTGGGCGAGAAGACGCCCAATCATGTGCTGTACCTGTCGACGCTGCACAACTTTTTTCCGGAGGCACGGTTCATCCATCTGGTGCGCGATCCGCGGGCTGTCGTCAACTCGTGGCAGTCAGTGCCATGGTCGTCAGGGCGGGCGTGGCGCGACGCCGAAATCTGGGTCGAATACGTCGCCGCGGGCCGGGCGGCTCAGTCGCTGCTCGGCGAGGCGCTCTTGGTGGTTCACTTCGAGGAGCTCGTGCGTGCGCCGAGCGACGAACTGCGCCGCGTCTGCAATCATTTGGCAATCGACTGTGACTCCGCCATGCTGGCGTTCCACGAGCGTATGCCCCAGGCGGTGAATGTCGCGCGGGAGCCGTGGAAAGAGAACGCGACCCAGCCGATCGATCGGGCGACGGCCGATCGGTGGCGCACAACGCTCTCGCCGCGCCATTGGGCCGAGGTGGAGGCCGTAGCCGCCGACGAGATGCGCCACTGGGACTACGGGCCCGAGCAGCCGGCGTGGCAGCGCACGGCTGTGCGGGCAACCCTGCCCGTGCGCCGCCTCGGCTGGAAGCTAGAGCTAATCATCAACGCGTGGCGCGACGCATGACGATCGGGTTCCTCCACGTTGGACCGGAGCAGCACGGCGTCGTGCGGTATGGCCGGATGCTGGCCGAGGCCGCCCGTACGCACCTCGACGCTGATGTGCTCGACGCGGCCCTTGACCTCCATGGCACGCGAGACGCCGCGGCGGATCGGCTGAGAACCGCTGTCCGGGCGCTGGCGCCTGCGGACGTCGTACATCTCCAGTACAACGAGCGCGTGTGGGGCAACGCAGACGCCACTGCGCACATCCGCACGGTATTCGAGACGTGCAACGCGCCTGTCGTGGCTACGCTGCACGACGTCCGGAAGCGGTACGGCTGGTGGGGCATCGGGCGGCGCACGTGGGCTCGGCGCACGGCCAGCGTGCCGTCACTCGTCACGCCAACAGGCAGCCGCGCCCCGAGCGGCGGAGATACAGACCGTGCCACCGGCCTCTGGGCATCTTTGGGACGTGCCGGACGGTATGTGTGGAAAGAGTGGCAAAACACCCGCGCCACGAAGCACCTGGCACGCCGCGCCGCGCAGGTCCTCGTCTGCACTCGTGAAGAGGCACGACGCCTGCGTGGGCTCGCCCCTGCCGATGCCGTCACGGTCATTCCGCATTTTGTGGAAGATCGCTCCTTTGATATCACGCCAGACGAGGCGAAGTCCGCTATCAGCTTGGCAGGACAGCGCGTGTGCACGGTACTTGGCTTCATGCATCGCGCGAAAGGCCATGCGCTCGTGGTTGAGGCGATGCCGCACTGGCCGGACGATGTACATGTGGTGTTTGCTGGCCGCCCGGCCGTGGGCAGCGCCGACTTCGCCCGTCGGCTGGAGGAGCGCGCTGTGCAACTCGAGGTGGCCAGCCGGCTGCGCACCACCGGCTATCTCGACGAGAAAACGCTCGATTGCTATCTGGCTGCCACCGATCTGGCGCTGTGCCCGTTCGAAGAGGTTTCCGCGTCAGGCTCACTGGCGACGTGGATCGCCGCCGAGCGGCCCATCCTCGCCTCCGAGCAGCCGCAAATCGCCGAGTACAACGCCATGGCTGCCGGGGCCATCGCTACCTTTGCGCCGTATGCCCCCGAGGCCTTGGCTATGGCCGCGCTCGCGCAACTCGGCGGGACGTCCGACGCGGGGCGAGCTGCCCGGACTCAGCTTCGCGAGAGACTGGCGCTGTCGCACATCATTCAGGAGCACGCTGTGGTGTACCGCGCCGCCGCTGCCGGAAAGGCTCCGCCCACCCATTCGTACATCGCATGAGCGTCGTCAATCTCTTCATCATCGGCGTAAAGAAGGCCGGGACAAGCTGGCTGTACTACCTGCTGAACCAGCACCCCGACGTCTTCATGTCGGACGTGAAGGAGCTATACTTCTTCGGCGAGCGCGGACTGGACGAATTGGACGATTATCACCGCCACTTCCCGTTTGAGGAGGACTACGCGTACTTCGGGGAGGCCACGGTCACGTACTTCCGAGATGAGGCCATCGCCCGTGCGGTCCGCGAGTACTCGCCCGCAGCGAAGGTGCTGGCTATCGTGCGCGACCCCATCGAGCGGGTGCTCTCCCAGTTTCGGTATCACAAACAGCTCGGCGTGTTGCCCGAGGAGGCCACGCTGGATGACGTCTTCGCCGATGCCTCCTTCCAGTTGCTGGACGACAGCCACTACGAGCAAACACTGCCGGCCTGGCGCGAGACGTTCGGCGACGCGCAGTTCCACGTGGTAAGCCTGGAAGAAGCCATTGCTGCGCCAGACAAGCAGTGGGACGATCTGCAAGCGTTTCTGGACCTCGACCCGGTTCCGCTTCCCGATCTCAGCGCGCGCCCCAAAAACCCAACGGGCGGTGCCGCCTTCCGCCGGATCTATCGCCACACCGTCCATCCCATCAAGCAGCGCTTCCCGGGCGTGTACGAACGGATGCTAGAAAGCCCCGTAGTGCAGTGGGCCAAACAGCAACTCCTGCATGTGCTGGGCACCGCCGAGCGCGACGTGCTATCCGGCGCCAAGCGCGAGGCGCTCCGGCACGAGTTCAGGCCGACGTATGCCTATCTGGATCAACTGGGGTTCACCGCGTATCATGATACGGTCGCGCCCTGACCGGTGCGAGATGCACGGCGAGGGACGAACAAAGTCTTCGCGTTGCTCGTGCAACAGCCCCTCACCGGAGCATCCTCTGCTGGGTAGTACTAACCGCCTCATACTGTGGCATCATCCGACACCGATTCACAAGGGCCCATCTTTTGGGAACGGCTGCGTAGCCTGTTTACGTCGGGCCGTCAGGAAGACCTGAGTACGAACGAGCCGCCCCGCCGGCGCGGGGTGGCCATCGCGATATGCGTTGCAATTTCCTTTGTGCTGTGGCTCACCTTCACCCTGCAAGAGGTAAAGGTCGTCACACTGGAGTTCCCGACTGAGGTGGTGAACGTTCCTGAGGAAGAGGCGCTCAACGACGTGCCGCCGCGCGCAGCCAGCGTGCAGGTTGAGGGCGAGGGCGTCCAGCTGCTCTGGATGTACTACAACACACCTGTCATCCCCATCGATGCTGCGGAGCAGACGGTCAACTTGGCCGATGCACTGAGCTTGCCGGACAATGTTCGGCTGCAGAGCGTCACGCCACGGCAGGTGACCGTCGAGCAAGAACCCCGCATTGAGCGCCGCATCCCGGTCCGATCGCGCGTCCGGGTGCAAACGCCGCCGGCGTACGAACTCGTCGAACCCTCACGCCTGCGCCCGGATTCTGTGACGGTGGCAGGCGCCCAGTCCATCATTGACGATCTGAGAACTTGGCCCACGGACTCGATGACGATCGAGGGCGTGCGCGACTCCATTCAGGTGCGCGTGTTGCTGGCCGATACGCTCGAACAGCTCGTCACGCACCGCCCGCAGTACGTGTCGGTCATCGCCCGGGCGGCTCGCTTTGCCGAGGCGACGCGCGAGATCGCCGTGGAGGTGACGGGGGTGCCTTCCGGGCAAAACATCGTCACGCTGCAGCCGTCGACCATCCGCGTGCGCTACCGCGTCCTCTTCGATCAACTCTTCGTCTCCCAGCGCGTCCCCGACTTCTTCGCTACGGTTTCGTACGATCAGATTCGTGCCGACACCACAGGGTACGTGCGTCCCGATCTGAACCTACCGGACGACCTCATCATCCGCGACCCCGAAATGATCCCATCGCAGCTTCAGTACTACACGTTTGTCACGGGCGAATAGCCCCGTCTGGTCTGATCCACCCCCGCCATGATTTACCTCGCCCTTGCCGTCTGCTGCAGCTTGACGATTGGAATGATCTTCAAGCACGCCGGCCGCCAGCAGATGGACCGTACAGCGCTGCTGACGGTCAACTACGCCGCAGCGGTAGGCGTAGCCGGAGGACTGCTTGCACTCGGTGGGCGGACGCTCTCTGGCGGGCTTACGGCGGATGCGGCCCTCGTTACACTCGCCGTGGGAACGGGTGCCCTGCTTATTTTTGGCTTCTTCGTGCTATCGCTGGCGACGGACGTGGCCGGGATGTCGCTGGCTATCGGGGTGATGCGTGTTTCGGTCGTTATCCCGTTTCTTATGTCGTGGATCATCTGGAACGAAGCGCCATCGGCCGCGCAAGTGGTCGGGCTCGTGCTGGCGAGCGCCGCTTTCTTCCTCATCGCGCGGCGCCATCGGCCTGTTCCCAGTCCGGAGCGGGCTACGGCGACGGCAGCTGCCACCGCAACAGGCCGGGCCTCAGCATCGTCTGCGGCAGCTTCCCACGCCCCTGTGGCGGATGCGGACGACGGGGAGGCTAGCTGGCGCGTCTTCGGCGTGCTGGCGCTCGTCTTTCTCTCCGGGGGAGCCGTAGATGTCACCATGAAAACGTTCGAGGAAGCATTCGGTGCGCAGAATAGTCGGGTGCTGTTTTTATTGCTCGCGTTCGGCATCGCCTTCCTGATCGGACTGGCCGTCGTGCTGTGGCGAGGCGTGCAACACGGCACATGGCCAACGCGCACCACCGTAGGATGGGGCGTGTTCCTCGGCGTCATCAACTATGGCTCGCTGGAGTTCATTTTGCGCGCCATCGAACAGCTACCAGGTACGTTCGTGTTTCCGGTAAACAACATCGCCGTCGTGTTGCTTGCGGCGCTGCTGGGCGTTACAGTGTGGGGCGAGCAGCTCTCGCGCATCAATCGGATCGGGCTCGGGCTGGCCGTCGTGGCGCTGTTGTTGCTCAACCTGTAGGCAGACCTCTCGGCTACTCATTCCTTTTCCCTATGGCGTGGCTGCAACGCATCGGCGTGATCGGCGCCGCGGCTCTCTTCTTCGTGATGATGGCCGGCGTGCTGCTGTGGATACTGCGCCCGGCGTACGACGCGGCCGAGGTGCAACGAACGGTGGTGACCACCATCCAGCAGGAAGCGCCAGCGTCGTTTTATGTGACGGGTACGCTAGATATCACCGTAACGGAAGAGGTGACGCGCACCGAGCAGCTGTTTCCTACGCTATTCGCGCTGCTGCGTCAGGCACAACCCAGCTGGCCAGGCCTTAACCAAGCCTCTGCGCGCGCCACGGTGCGCGTGCCGGGACGCATCTCGTACGGATTCGACGTATCGGAGCTATCCGCCGAGCAGATCCGGGTGGAGCCGGGCGGATGGGTCAGTGTCTCGCTGCCCTCCCTCACCGTCTATTCAGCCGAGCCGTACTTACGTCAGTTGGAGGTGCGAACGGAAGCAACCGGGTGGATGCAGCTATTCGGTAGCCAGGAAGAGCAGGCGGAGCGTGATGCGCTTGGAGGCGTGCGTGGCGCGCTCCGGCGGCAAGGGCAGGCACACCTCAACGCGGCAACGCAACCGCGGGTAAACACGGCGCGGGCCCTTGAGAAGCTCTTACGCCCCGTACTCAGGGCAGCCGGGGTGCCGAACCCTCGGTTCCGCTTCGAAATAGGGGATCAGTTGGTCTTGCAGCCCCAGCAGGGGTAACTCCGCCCATACCGCGAGGCGACATCATCCCGGATACGTCGGATAGGGCTTTTCCAAGACGTATTCGCGAAGCTGCTCAATCTCGAAGGCTTGCTGCCGGGTTTCGAAGCGCAGGACGTCGCGTAGCGAGACCACACCGATCAGCTGGCCGTCTTGTGCAATGGGCACATGGCGGAATCGCTCCTCGCGCATCAGATCGATGACGTCGACTCGAGGCGTATCCGCCGATACGACGACGACGTCATCCGTCATGACCTCACGGAGAGGGGTCGTGGAGGGGTCCAGCCCCGCGTTGACCACGCGGTGGAGAAGGTCACGCTCGGTAAAGATACCCAGCAGTTCCGTATTATTCCGAAACACCAGGACGGAGCCGACGTCGTGCTCGGCCATAATCGAGACGGCGTGCTGCACCGTCGACTCGGGACTGGTGTGGATGATGACACCGTGGTGCTGCAGGAGTTCGGAGATGGGGCGTTCCATTGCGCGAAGACCGGTCCGTGGGAAAAGAAAAAAAGAGTATACCATCCAAAGAGAAACCTACGCGGTGTCGTTCCTGACGGAGCCAAACGATCTGGTTACAGACGAGATAGGCCGGGAAGCGCTTTCAATGATTTCTGAAACTAGCGGTAGCGTGGTTGGTTAGCTGTGGGGGTTAATTCTCGCTCCTCACGCTCACTAAGTTTCCGGCTATTCCATACCTCCGCTGCATGCCGTATCGCACCGATTTCTTCCACGGAGCTTGACCACCATGGACCCGTCTCGCCTTCAAGACGACGATGCGGCGTTTGTTGACACGCCGTACGGCATCTTTACAGCCGAAGGCATCTGGTTTCACATCCGCGAGGACGGACTGCGGGAGTATGCGTCGGAGCTGCTGGACGAAATCTCGCTGGAGCGATTGTTGCGGTGGGCGGCCTTGTGGATGCGATCGCCGCAGATCGTCACGCTGTGGGCGTTCCCTGTTGCCCTGTGGCTTTTGCCGCCTCTGGGCGCCGCCCTCGTCGGCGTGGGGCTGTTCGCGGTCTGGAAGGTGGCCAGCCCATCGCTCGTGAGCGAAACCATGGTGCGGGTAGCCGACCGCCTCGACATCGCAGTGGTGCAAGGCCTCTTCTACGTGTTTGTGCTGAGTATGCTGGCTGCCCAAAGCCGCTACGCAGCGCTTGTTATGGGGCTCATCGGCTTCGTGCTGCTGCGGTGGGGGCTTGTGGAGCGGGCGCTCAACCCGCTCGTTCGGCCGGCCCTGCGCGTCCTGTACGCCCTCCCCTTGTCCGATCAGGTGCTGCGTGCGTTCGTCATTCGCCTGGCGCTCAACCGGCGCTTGTCGCTGCCGCAACTCGATGCGATGCAGAAAGACATTCTAGAGACTTGGAGTTACCGCCACGATAAGCCTTAGCTGTTTTGTATGCCCGACGCTACGTCCGAAGCTGTTGCTCGTCGCACCGAGACTCGGTTCTATTTCGTCCGCCACGGAGAGACGGAGTACAACCGCCAGCGCATCGTTCAGGGGCGAGGCATCGATAGTGTACTCAACCCGACGGGTCAGGAGCAGGCCCAAGCTCTGGCCGACCGGCTCGCCTCGGTGTCGTTCGATGCCATCTACGCCAGCTCGCTGCGCCGTGCCCAGCAAACGGCCAAGATCCTGGCCCGCCCCCACGCCGACACGTCCATGGCCTACCTGGCCGACCTAGATGAGATGGCGTGGGGCGTGTACGAGGGCGCCCACCCATCACCCGATCGCGACGCCAAGCTGGATGCCATCAAGAAGCGCTGGCGCCAGGGGGCCTTCCACGAGGCGATCGAGGGTGGGGAGTCTATCCTTGATGTCCAACACCGAGCGCTCCGCGCCGTGGACCACATTTTAGAGCGAGAGGAGGGCCGCACCGTGTTGGTCGTGACGCACGGCCGGTTCCTACGCATCGTGCTCGCCTCGCTGCTCGACGAGTATGGCCTGACACGGATGCACGAACTGCCCCATTCCAACACAGCAGTCAACCGGCTCGTACATCGAAAGGACACCTTCAAGGCCGAGCTGCTGAACTGTACGGCCCATTTGGATGATGCATGATGACATGCAGCTCACGGGGGGAGTATCTGCACACGGAACCCATGCGCTGATATGCTAAATTACGACGATACCATTGCTATCGATGAGGTAAGCGCCGCGCCTGCGCTGCGCCACACCCTGCGCCGCCGGGTCAGGCACGCCCTGCTCACACACGCCGCCGACGCGCCTCGGGTGGTGCGCGTGACCATCGACCTGGACGCCATGGACCCGCTGGAGTGGTTGCGCGCGCAATCGCACAGCGAGCAGCTGTACTGGAGCGGTCGCTCCGTAGCTTCAGCCGCGGCTGCCGTTGGGGTAGCCGAGCGGCTGCAGACGACGACCAACGCCGATCCGGATCGTACAGCCCTTGAGCAGCAACTGCAGGCCCGGTTTAATCAGGTGGACCCGGATGTGGCTGTTCGCTATTACGGTGGCTGGGCCTTTGATCCGGCCCAGCCCTTAGACGATGGATGGAGTACCTTTGGCACGCAGCGCTTTGTGCTGCCCCGGTTTGAGCTGCGCACCGAGGCGTCCGGAACGGCCACGCTGGCCTGCAACCTAATCCTGCCTCGCGATGGGCGCCGCACCGAAACCATCCTCAATGCCATTGACCAGTTGGTGTGGCCAGCCGGTGCTGCACCCGTCGATCTGCCGGCGGCTGTGGCGCGCACCAATCGGCCCCGGCGCGATGCGTGGCTCCGCATGGTGCGCTGGGCGCTCGACCGCATTGACGACGCCGCGCTCGACAAAGTTGTCTTGGCCCGCCGGTCCACGTTTGACTTCCTGGATACCCTGGCCCCGGCCGATTTGCTGCACCGCCTCCACGCGGCCACGCCCAATTGCTTTCACTTTCTGTTCCAGCCAGCGGATGCAACGGCTTTTGTCGGAGCCTCTCCGGAACGGCTCGTCGGCCGCTGCGGCAACCGCGTACAGACCGAGGCCGTGGCCGGTACCCGCTCTCGGGGTGACTCGGCGCAGGCCGATGCTGCCCTCCGCAATGAGCTGTTGGAAAGTGAAAAAGATCGCCGCGAGCACGCCTTCGTGGCCGACGCCATTCGCCAGCGGCTGGAAGCGCTATGCACTATCGTCGAGCAAGACCGCGCGGCTTCGGAAATGCGCTTGGCGCGCGGGCGCCATCTGCGCTCGGAGTTCCAAGGCCGCCTGCGCGACGACGTGTCCACCTTCGACGTGTTGCGCGCGCTGCACCCTACGCCCGCCATCGGCGGCGTGCCCACTGAGGCTGCTGTGCGGGCCATCCGCGACCAAGAGCCGTTTGCCCGCGGCTGGTACGCCGGACCCGTCGGGTGGATGGGCCCGGACGAGGCGGAGTTTGCCGTCGCCATCCGTTCGGGACTCGTGCGCGACAACACCCTGGCGTTGTACTCGGGAGCCGGCATCGTCGACGGATCTGTGCCGGAGGCGGAGTGGGATGAGATTGAACAGAAGATTGGCGACTTTGCTGCGGTGATTGACCTCGCTTCGTGAATCCGCATCACGCGCCTTCTCTGCAACCGACGCCCTGCTGTGTCTGACTCTTCCCTCACGCGCTCGGCCCTTCATGCGGCTAACCTCAACCACCTGTGGGCCCAGCTACTCATCGACGAGCTGACGCGGAGCGGCGTCGACACCTTCTTCCTGGCCCCGGGGTCACGGTCAACGCCCCTCACAACGGCCGTTGCGCGTCACCCTGCAGCTCATGCCATCGTGCATTTCGATGAGCGCGGCACGGCCTTCGCTACCCTCGGGTACGGCCGCGCCACAGGACGACCGGCGGGCTGGATCACTACCTCGGGCACGGCGGTAGCCAACGGGCTACCCGCCGTCGTAGAGGGCGCCACCGATGGCGTGCCAATGCTCTTACTCACCGCCGACCGGCCGCCAGAGCTGCGCGACACGGCCGCCAATCAGACAATTGACCAGGTCAAGATCTTTGGCGAGCACGTCCGGTGGCAGATGGACCTGCCCACGCCCACGACGGACATCGCTCCCGCCATGGTGCTCTCGACGGCGGACCAGGCCGTGCACCGCGCAACACGCGCGCCGGCCGGACCGGTCCACCTCAATTGCATGTTTCGCAAGCCGCTGCAGCCGCAGCCCGACGGCGCAGATTACACCGATTACACGAGAGCACTGAGCGATTGGGCGGCGCAATCTACCCCATACACTTGTTACCCAGCAACCACACTAGCTCCCGATCCGGCCTCGATCGACGCCGTGGCCGCGGTGGTACGAGCCACAGAGCGCGGGCTGCTCGTCGTGGGCCGGTTAGACACTGAAGCCGAGCGTTCAGCTGTGAGCCGGCTAGCCGAGCAGCTGGGCTGGCCCCTGATTCCAGACGTAACATCTGGCCTCCGGTTCGGGGGCGCCGCTGCCCGGCGCATAGCCTTTGCCGATCAGGTGCTCACCGACGCGTCATTTCGCGATGCTATGCAGCCCGAGGCTGTGCTGCACGTCGGGGGGCGGTTCGTGTCTAAGCGCCTCCAGCAGTATGTCGAAGCCGCCCGGCCCACACACCACATCGTCGTGCGTCCGGATCCAGCGCGCATCGACCCAGGGCATCAAGTGACCCAGCACATCGAGAGTGACGTGACTGCGTTTTGCGCGGCACTGGCCGAGCACGTGACGTCGCCTGGGCAAACGGCGTGGATGCGGCAGTGGACGGCCGCAACCGATGCGGCGCAGGATGCGGTCGAACGTGCTCTCCTCCGAGACGGCGCCTCGCTCAGTGAGCCGTTCGTCGCCCATCACATTACACAGCGTGTGCCTGATGCACAGGCGTTGGTGCTCGCGAGCAGCATGCCTGTGCGGGACGCCAACCGTTACGGGGCGACAGACGGAGCCGCCGTGCCCGTCGTGGCAAACCGTGGTGCAAGCGGCATCGACGGCACCGTGGCTACCGCAGCGGGCGTAGCCGCAGCCCGCGCGGCACCGGCCACGCTACTGATCGGCGACTTGGCGTTGCTGCACGACCTCAACTCGCTCGCGCTGCTTGGCGAGGTGCCCGTCATTGTTGTGGTGGTCAACAACCACGGCGGCGGCATCTTTCACTTCCTGCCCATCGCCAAGCACACGGACGTCTTCGAGCCGTACTTTGCGACGCCACACGGATGCTCGTTTGAGCACGCGGCCGCCTGCTTCGACCTGCCCTACAAGCGTCCGGAGACCAGGGACGACTTTGAGCGGGCGTACCGGCACGCGTGCGAGCAGGGCATATCGGCCCTCATCGAGGTGCAGACCGACCGAGAGGCGAACCGCGACCTGCACGAGACCCTAGAGCAGCAGGCCCGCCGTGCCGTCCAGTCTGCTCGTGCAGACTGAGCCACCGGTCAAGGGGCCGCGTGCTCCACCGTTTGGCGCCGAGGGGCTGCCTCAAGAGCTCGAAGCAGGAACCGGATCCGGGAGGGCCTCGCCGGTAAAGTCATGCAGGAAGGCACGGGCATCGTTGCCCTGCAGCACGGTGAGATCCACGTCGAGCAGCGCTGCGAGGTGGTGCACGATGTGGGCCGTCGCCTCCGCCTCGTCGATGAGGCGGTTGAGCTCGTTCGCGAGGGACGTTACGCCTCGGTCGGCAATGCCGCACGGAACGATGTGATTGAAATAGTCGAGGTCGGTGTTCAGGTTGAACGCAAAGCCGTGCATCGTTACCCATCGGCTGCAGCGCACGCCCATCGCGCAGACCTTGCGCTCGGATCCGTGCTCGTCCGGCCCGATCCATGCACCCGTCCGTCCGTCGACCCGACTTGCGTCCAGCCCATAATCGGCGCACGTGCGGATGACGGCTTCTTCGAGGGTGCGCAGGTAGCGGCCCAGGTCGGTGAAGAAGCGATCGAGGTCGAGCATTGCATAGCCAACCAACTGACCCGGCCCGTGGTACGTGATATCCCCGCCACGGTCGATGTGAAAGAACGATACGCCGCGCTGCTCCAACTCATCCGTTGGGAGCAAGAGATTGTCGGCATTCCCGCTCTTACCCAGCGTGTAGACAGGCGGATGCTCCAGAAGGAGCAGCACGTGCGGCACCGTCTCGGGGGGCGACTGCCGTTTTGCAGCGATGAGGCGATCCTGAATCTGCTGCTGTAGCGTCCAGGCCGGCTCGTACGGTACACGGCCGAGATGGCAGGCAACGAGGCGCTGTGGGTCCGACATGGCGAGGCGGGCGTACTCCATGGAAATAAGCACAACATGTACCTGCGGAGAGGCCTGGAAGTTCAATCAGCCGGAGACGTTGATGCGCACGTTGAAGCCGCCGTTTACATTGGTGTACGACGGGCGGCGGCTGTTTTCGCTAGTAAACTTCTCGTAGCGCAGCACAAAGTCGGCCGAGACGCGGTTGCTGAACTGGTACGAGATCTTGGGCGTGATGGCCAGACGCTGCGTCTCACGGACCGGCGTTACGTTGTCGCCCTCCAGTGCCTGCTGGGGGGCGAACGCATCGTCGAGCGCGGCGGCGGTCAGCGCGCGTTTCATGGAGAAACGCCGCTCGTCATTGATGGCACGCGAGAGCGTCAGGTTGAAGCTGATCTGGTTGTTGAGCCGCCCAATGGGCAGCAGTGGGATGTTGAGGCCGCGCTTCCGATAGCTGGCCGTCACCGTCAGCTCGCTCGTCTTGCTCTCCGTCACCACCGAGTTGGTCGTGCTGAGCAGGTACGAGTTCGTTCGGTTCCATGAGATGTTCGTCTGGAAGTTGCCGAGCCAACTGAGGTCGACGCCCACCAGCGGCTGGTAGCGCTCGTTGATCCGAATGGAGTTGATCGAGAACTCGGGGCGAGCGAACTGAACCTGCTGACCGCCGAACGCAAACGTGGACAGCGAGTCGCCCGTGAGAGAGGCGTAGCCGGAGTTGTACTCTGCCGTGTAGCTGTGGCGCACCGTCACGCTCTGTGTGATGCGGCTGATGAGGGGCCACTCCGACACGCCCGAGTAGTTGACCGTCCAGCCCGGCATGGGGAAGGGGAGAAAACCGCGTCGCCCGATGGTGCCGAGCCCCGACACGTACTCGTTCCGGAAGTCATTGGTGATCGACTGGTTGGTGAGCACCACGCGCCCATCGCCGTCCGCATCGCGAATCACACCGTCGTTCGTCTCGCCTGCGTCGATGTCGGCGCGGAGCGTTTGGAGCTGCTGGTCGAAGAGGTCGAGGTACGAAGCGCCGAAGGCCCATACCGAGGCCGAGTTGGTTCCGTCTTCCGTGCTGAACGTCGTAAATCGGCCCTCGGGCAGCTGCCGGTACGACACGTCCTCGCCATTCGACCAGTCGACGCCCCAGTTGAGGCTGATCCGGAAGCGCTGGCTTGGCGTCAGCGTCGTGCGGGCCTGAATCTGGTTGCTGTTCGAGAAGTTGTCGCGCGCCTGCCGCGTCGCTGACAGGATGCGCTGCTCGCGTGGGATCCGCCGGTCGAGCCCGAACCGGTAGCCGAGCGGTGGGGCCTCCCCCCGGAAGGCGTCGACCAGGCTGTAATCCACCAGCACGTCGGACGAGTCGGCATTGAAGCGGCCGACGTTGTACGACGTCGCTCCGCGGCCGCCCGTGTACGTCACCGAAAAGTCGCGGATGCCGGTGACGGTAAGCACGGCCCGGCGCAGCAGGTGGAGTGGGTTGGGGAGGGGCAGCTCGCTGAGGGCGGGGCCGTCGTCCTCGCCATCCTCACCATCCTCCTCGGCATCAGTTTCCCGGCCGCCCCCACGGTCGTCGTTCTCCTGAGACTCCTCAAGGGCTCGGTAGAACCCAAACTTCCGCCAGAGGTCAACGGGGTGCAGGGTGATCCCGCTGCGGACGTTGACTTCGTTGCTCACGATGGCGCCGCTGCGGCGCCCCACGGCGCTGTTCTGCCAGCGGAACGAGGTCTGGTAGGAGATGTCCTGCAGGTCGATCCAGTTGAACGCCGCACTGTTCAGCAGCGTGGAGCGGAGCGTACCCGTGAAGCGCTGGGTGTACTGATTGGTGCGCGGCGATAGATCGCCCTGGAGCAAGCCCTGGGCGATCTCGGCTTCCGAGCGGAGGGCGAGTCGCTCTTCCAGGAAGATCGAGGTGCCCAGCTGATCCGGCGTAAACGCCGGGTTCTCTTCAAAGAAAGTGGCCGGATCGATGTCGTTGAACACCTGCCCATCCGCTGTCACGATGTTGCGCAGCGTGTCGGCACCGACGGCATTGAGGCTCTGATCCGTGTTCGTGTCGAACGACAGGTTGAGGAAGTCAAACGGGTTGTATTGCAGCCCGAACGTGCGCCGGTGGCTGAACGTCTGTTGCTCGCGGAGCGGATACGTGATCCGGTCGGGCACGCTGCTGTCTTCGGGGCGGAGTGCGGGCGGACGGGTGCGTTGCGTGGAGAAGTTGCGCGATGCCGACCCCGAGAATGCGACCGACTGCGGCGCGTAGTTGAACTGCAGGTCGCCCAGCGGTCCGATGAACGGTGCTCCACCCAAGAACCAGAGCGGCTTCACCGTGCGCGGCCGGTTGATGTCGAGCTGGTAGTTCACCGCGCCCGACCAGCGCCACGAGTCGTTGAACTCCCGCGAGGGGCTGCGGGCGTCCTGCTGCGAGTACGAGTAGTTGAGCGATAGGTCGTCCAACGTGTTGCGAACGAGCCACGACTCCGACCCTTGTTTCTGAAGGCGCGCCGTAAACGACCGCGAGAGGCTCGCCGTCTGCGCCGATTGGATGGCCGTCTCGCGCTGGTTGGCGCGCTCGGCCTCGCTCAGGTCGGGGCGTGCGTCGATCTGACTCAAAATTTCGCTGAGCCGCACGTCGCCCCGATTGGGTGCAAAGCGCGGCGTGGACGTGTTCGACTGGAGTTGCATCGAAAGGGGGATGGACCACCCGAACCGCGCCGGCAGCAGCTTGTCGGCATTGAGGTCCGTCGTCAGGCTCCAGTTGAGCAGGCTCTGTTGGTCTCGCTGCCCGAGCGTGCTGGAGAGGGAGCCGAACCCGTCCGTCTGGCGCTGAAAGCTCGCCTGGACGCGGCCGAGGTCCGCCAGGTCCATGCTGGCGTTGGCGAGGGCAGCCCAGCCGCCATCCTCATCGTAGCCCGACACGCGCAACTCATTTACCCAGAGCGTGACGTCCTGCAGCGTGTTTGCCGGGTTCAAATCGCCGCCCTCCGCTTCCGGGGGCAGGGCGGGGTTACGGATGCCGATCACGATGGTTGTAATGTCCTGCAGGGACGGCGTACCTTTGATGGCGAGGCGCGTGCCGGCAGGAGCAAACTGCTCCGCATCGGGTGCGCCGGGCTTGAGGGCTCCATCCTCGAGGCTCCAGTATACGCTGTCGATTGCCGCATTGCTGTCGCGGTCGCGTGCCACCTTGAGTTGGTTGAGCGCGCTGAGCACGAGGTTCATGCTGTTCTCGTCGGGGCGCCACAGCAGCTCCGGGTTGCCTGACGTCAACCGGGAGGGGGTAAGCGGCTGCTCGTACTCGTAATAGTCCTTCGTCTCGTTCGCGCCGAGCCGGACGAACACGCGCACCTTGTCGCGGCCTTCGGCCTCTGGCAGGTCGGCCAGGTTGGTCCCACTGCCCAGCGTGCCGTTCAGGTGCAAGAACATGCGCAGGTTCGAGTACTTGAGCAGGTCGAGGCCTTGGCTGTACGTCTTGAACACCCCCGTCTGGCGGCCCGCTTCCAGGTCGTTCACGTTGAGCACCAGGGCCTGCTCGCGCGAGGCCTGGCGCCGCCCGCTCAGGGTGCGCGACTGGCTCACGATGGCCCCGGTCGGCGCCTCGTACACGGCGTCCTCCTCGTTGTTGATGCTGGAAACCGACAACGTGGACTCGGTGAGCGGCGGCGCGCTGAGCGTATCGTCTTCAACCACGGCGTCCGACGTGCGCCACTGGCTACCGACGAGCTCCAACTCGGCAATGCGCATGGTGATGGGCACCTCGTGGCCCGTCGTCCACAGGCGGATGGACTCGATGAGGCTGAAGTCTTGGATGCTGCCCACGCGCCGCGTGAAGTCGCGCACGGGGATGCGCACCTTATACCAGCCCGTGCCCTGCCCGCCGGGTGCTACGATCTCGCTGACGATGAAGTCATCGCTGCGCGCCGGCTGGGCCAATGAGTCGAGCGCGGCCGCGCCGAGTGGCACGCTGTACTGGAAGTAGCTGTTCTCCGTGTCGATGGTGGCGTTGAAGTTCAGGTCTTCCGAGTCGGGCGTTCGCGCATTGCCACGCCGGATGGACACGTCCTGCGCGAGCCGGTTCTGCCCCTCGAACGAGTTCAGCTCCTGCCCCGCGTACCAGCGACTGAACCGCTCCTGGAAGGAGGCGCCGTCCGGGAAGAGCGCTGTGTCGTCGAAGTACCGGTCGTCGTCGAAGTATCGATAGTCATCGCCAGAGGGGTCGCGGCGAGCCCGTTCAATCTCGGCCTGCAGGCGCGTCTGCTGTGCGCTGGTGAGGCCGCTTGCACCGTCAGGTAGCGCGTTGAGGAACGACTCGAAGCGCACCGATTCGGTGGCGCGCGGGTCGTACGGCGCCTCGTTGTATGAGACAACGCCGTCAAGCCCGAGGTCTTCCGTGCGGTCGCCGTTAACGTCCACGGCCGAGTTTTCCTGCCCGCCCGGCAGCCGGCCCCATGACGGGTCGAGGTCGCGCTCGCTGAAGCCCGTCGTCGAGATGCCGTCTTCTGTGTTCAACTTTTCATTCGGGATCACATCTTCCGAGATGGAGCCGAGGTCGAGATACAACCGCGCGTCGCGGCCGGCATCGCGCTGGCTGTTCTCCGGATACGGTTTGAAGATGAACTCCACAAACTCCACGTTCTGCAGGTTGAAGTCCGTGTATCCTTCGGGGATGCGTTGCGTAAACCCGCCCCACACGTCCTTCGGGTTGCGGATGAACGCGTCTAGCTCGGTGGTGTAGTTGTACGGCCCACGCGACTGGGGGTCGAAGTACAGGTCGAGCGTCGTCAGCGACCGGTCGATCTCGCCACTGATGTCGCGTTCGGGAAAGACCTCGTCGATGCGCAGGATGCGTGCGGCTTCGTCGTCAAACGAAGACGCCTTCCCCGACAGCTGCTCGACGATGTTCTGGTTGAGCTGGTACCAGGCAAACGTGCCGCGCCACGTGGTGCGCAGCGAGTCGTCCGTCAGGCCGGCCACGTCAGCGGGCACGCGGGCGATGGAATCAGGCGGGGCGCTGAGTTGCCACGCGCCCGGCTGGCGCAGTGAGAAGGTGTTCTCAAACCCCTCGAAGTCGTCGATGTACGAGATGCCGTTGAGCTCGTCCGAGCTGAAGTCGCGGCCCCGGCCGCGCAAGCTGTCGCGGGTTGTCTCGAACGCATCGGTCGTGGTGTGGCCGGGGCGCAACTGGGCAAACTCGCCCGATACGGAGAGTGCACTCGGCGCACGCGTCTGCACGAGCGGGAGCGCATCGACGGTGCGCGTCAGCCAGCGCGGCTCCAGGTCGAGCGAGCCATCGAGCCCCCAGATCGTGTTCTGGATGGGCTCTTCCCCGATCCGAAACTTGTCGATGGGCGACTGCTGGCTAAGCCGCATCACCGTAGCGCCGAGTGCGAGCCGGTCGTCGAGGGCGTAGTCGGCCCGGGCGCCGAGCAACGTCTTCTTTTGCAGATTGGCGAACGAGTTCTGCTCGTAGTCGATTTCGATGGTGCGCCCCGTGGCCAGGTACGACTGATTGGTGATGGTCACCGTCCCGCCCTGGTAATCCACCGTGTAATCGACGCCCTCCTGCAGTGGGGTACCACCGGCCGTTACATCCACCGAGCCCTCCACCAGGCCTGCAAAGGCACGCAGGTCGTAGAAATCTTGTACCGCGCCTTTGTATGAGCCGTCGATGCGATAGATGTCGAGCTCCTGATCGAGGCGTGCGTTTTCGGGCTTCTGGCGGTACAGGCTCCGGAATACGAACTGGTCCTCCAGCTCCTGCTGCTGGCCGGCAGAGAGGGTGCTCCGCGCGGCGATCACATCGGCGATACGGGCGCCGAAGGGTTCTACGTATGGGAAGATCAGGTAGCCTTCACCGGGGTCGATGGTGTAGCCGCGCAGGTAGTCGAACGCGTCATCCGGGCTGGGCGCCCCATCGCGGTTGAGCCGGTCCAGCCCGAGGAGTTGTAAGAGGGTCGACTGCCCCGCCAACTCGGGGATCGTGGTGGCAGGCGATCGGCCTGACGGTTCGTATTGGATGTCGAGCGTGAAGTTGTCGGGATTGAAGCCGCGCCCCTGCAACCGGTAGATGTTGCGCATCTGCAGGTACCAGGCCGCCGGGTTGGTAGACGCGCCGGGCTGCGTGAGGTTGGCCGGCCGGATCAGCTTGAGCACGAGCCGGTCGGCGTTCTGCCCGCCGCTCGTACCGCCGGCTTCCGAGGCGAAGTCGCCCACCGTCACGGTTTGCCCGTTCGCCTGATACCGGAAAGCGACGGCCAGGGCCTCGTTATCCTGCAGCCGCTGCGTCAGTGAGATATAGCCGAGGAGACCATCGAACGCGTAGTCGCGTCCGCGCTCCAGCTTGCGGAAGTCGCCCACCTGGTAGTCGTTGCTGGATAGGGGCTGATCCACATTGTCCGGGGCCGTTAGGTACGTGACCGGCGTGGTGGGACTGCCCCCGTCCCGTAGCGTGGCGATATCGCCTGCGTCGTACTGGTCAAGCGCTTCCGCGTTGGGAAGGACGTCGTCGGTGAAACCATCCGCCTGCGTGAGCAGTGCCACCGGCTCGCCAAGGTCGACCATCGCCACCGCTTTGCGTACGTTGTCCTCGTCGGGGTTGGCCGTCGTGCGCAGCTTCCACACCTCAATGTCGGTAATGCGCTCGAATCCGTTCGCGAGCACGATATCCGGCGGCTGGGCGTGGGCCGGGTCCCACCGGTTGCGGAAGTAGTAGCCGAGGAAGAAGTGGGTGTTGTCGTCGTAGTCCGTCGGCTTAATGCTGAACTCGGTCGTCTCTGAACCGCCTTCGATGGAGAGCGACTGTGACTGCCCCTCTTGCTGGCTCGCCACCGTGGTGAGCCGCAGGTTGCCGAGCTGAAACTCACTCTTGATGCCGAACAGACTCTGCCCCCCACGAATCAGCGACGAGGGCGTTTCCAGAAAGACGTTTCCGGCTTCGATGCTTTGGATAATCTCATCCTCGTAGCCCGTGTACTGGAGCTTGACCTGATTCTGATACTCGAACTGGTTGTTCGTGTCCCAGTCCACGTCGATCTGCATCTTGTCGCCGATCGTGCCCGTGACGCCGAGTTGGAGGTTCTGCTCGAAGTCGGGGTCGATTTGGCTGGCATCGCCGGTGATCGACACCTGCTGATCGCTCCGCCGGTAGTCGAAGCCGGCGTTGATATCCGCCTGGCCGTTGACGCGGAGGTCAACCTGCGGCTTGCCGAAGATGGTCGAAAACGCGCTCTGCCGCCCGCCGGGCACCACGATGTTGACGCCCAGCCCGCTCTGGGCGTTGCGGCGCCGGCTCTGCTGGTCGGCCAGGGTGCGCCAGTTGCTGGCGATGTTGGACTGCAAGCGGGTGCGCCGGTACGTGGTGGAGTCGATCGCCATCGGCTCGTCCAGGCCGCCCTCGCCGAAACGGCGCGCGCGGTAGCGGTTCGACGTCGAGTCGAGCGTTACGTCGTAATCGGCCCATGGGTCGGGCCGTGGAGAGAGGAAGGGGGAGGTGCGCCGGAAGGGCGACCGCATCCGGCGGCGCAGCTGCGGATCGACGTATCGGGGCACGTACACGGCTGTGTCCGCGGCGGCCCGAGCTGTGCTATCGGCCTCAATCGTGTCGGTGGGCACGCGTACGTCGGGCTCGCCGAGCGCTTGCGTTGGCATCGAAACCGCCGCGGGGGGCTCCTGCGAGGAGGCCCCCTCAGAGGGAATGCCCTCCGCTGTATCCTGCACCGTGGTGTCTGCGGCCGTGCGGTCGACCTCCGTGGTATCGGCTTGCAGCACGGACAGCGCGCTCCCCGATGAGGCGGCTTGCGAGGAGCGACCGGCTATCCAGAGTAAAACGGCGGATAGCACGCACGCGACTAGCACGCACGCGACGACGGCCGCACGCAGGGCCGTGGCGAAGCGGTCAGCTCCGGGCAACCGAATGGAGACGGGCGAAAACGACGGCACGTATCGGGGCAGCCTACTCGTTCAGAGATCTACAGCAACGAGCTCACAAGGCATGTGCACTGCACAGCAGACATCCAGAGCTCGAGCTTTGCGGCATTGGAGGTCTGTACCAGTTCAGGCCGATACGCAGACGATGTAGATGGGTGAGTACTACTAAATAAGACGATAATCGCCCGCCGACAGGGTGAGGGAGGAACGCCCATCACCGCGTGTATGCCAAGGTAGGAATTCGCTATCTTCGCTGCAAGAGCGGACGCGGGTAAGCCCTGTGTCGTGTACGTGCCTTGCGAACAGTTTGGGAAGCGCACTACTCGCGCCATCGACACTCAGAACAAAAGAGATACCAAAATGCCTCGCTTTGTTTCCTCCTGGTTTCACATCGCGCTGTTTGCCGCCTTTTTTGTCGGCATCGGAAGCGGGTGCCGAGCTCTGTCACCGGCCCCAGAGGCGGACCGGGCGGCCATCCGGGACGTGCTCGCCGCACAGGTCGCCGCTTGGAATCGAGGCGACATTGAAGCGTTTATGGACGGGTACGCGCGCACGGACTCGCTGCGCTTTGCGTCGGGCGGCTCCGTCCAGCGCGGATGGGCAGCGGCACTGGAGCGCTATCAGGCGTCCTATCCCAGCCGGGCCGCGATGGGTACGTTGGCGTTCCAACAGCTCGACGTTCGCGTGCTCGGTCCGACGTCAGCCCTCGTGTTTGGCCGGTGGCAACTGGCGCGCGCGTCCGATACGCCTAGCGGGTTGTTCACGCTGCTGTTCATGCGGCGCGCGGATGGGTGGCGCATCGTCCACGACCACACCTCGTCCGCCTCACCCTGACGCCGCATTGGAGGCTTGCAGTGATTCCAGGTCGGTCACTTCCACATGTCCGTCATACCACTGCATTGAGATGTTGAGGCCCCGGTCGGCGAGTTCGGCATAGTAGTCCTCGCGCGGAACGACATTTTCGGGTACGGAGGCGCCGCCGCCCGGAATCTGGTGCTGGCCGATCAGGCACACCGTGGCTACGGTCGGGATGCTCGTGGATCGCATCATCGCCGTGAAGTCGCTCTCCTTGTCGTACTGCTCCACCATCTCGAACACGAGCGTCTTGTCGGTGCCATCTTTCTGCCCGCGGATCAGGACGCGCATGAGCACGGCATCGGCATGCGGGCCGCCTAGCCGGTTGCGCAAGCAGCGCACGAGCACATCGCGGTAGGTAAGATGCGTGCGCACGTCAATCTTCTGGCTACGCCCAAAACCAAGGCCCATGATGAACCGCATCTGGTGGGCGTGTCCCGGCCAGCGGATCGTCTTGTGATCAAGCATCTGGACACGACCGGATAGCGCATCGGTCAGTGTGGACAGGCCGCCCTGCGTGCAAAATGCCTCCATCTCGCCGAAGGGCTCGCCAAAGGTGATGGCCTCGTCACGCGAGAGGGCGTCGACTTCTTTGACTTTGCCATCCTCAATCAGGAAGGCCGGGTTGGTGTAGTCGTCGATGATGCGCTCGGCCGACCACGAGATGCGAAAATTGAACGGAGGCTCGGGGTGGAGCGGCACGTCGCCCACGCGCAACCGTGCGGCGTCCACCGTGTCGAACTGGTCGACGCCGTAGAGGCAGAGGATGTTGACGAGGCCTGGCGCCAACCCGCAGTTTGGTACGATCCACACGGACTTCTCACGGGCTTGCGCGTCGAGGTTAAGCTCCTGCTGCACGATGGAGTCGTTACCGCCGAGGTCGCAGAAGTGAATGCCGTGGTCCAGACAGAGCGCGGCCAGCTCGGGGTTGAGCTCCGGCGGGACGCAGCTCACCACGCAGTCGCTGCCCTGGATGATTGGGCCGAGCACGCTGTGGTCGCGCGCGTCGATCTGAAAGGAGCGCAGCACGGAACTGTCCACGCGGTCGTGCAGGGCCTGCAGGGCCCGCGATCGGGTGTCGCAGACTTGCACCTTGGAGACGGCGTCGGTGCGCTCGCACAGCTCCTGGACGATGGCCGTTCCAATCGTTCCCGCACCGATAACCGATATTTTCATGCTAGTTGCGCACCGTTAGGCCCCGCCGCGAGCGCACGTCGGCGCCGCGGCGAGGCATGAGGAAGGGCAGATCGTAAGAGCAGTGGAAACCGTTCGGTATTTACAATGCAGGGACGCCGTTTTCAACCGACCGGTGGGCAATGCACTGAATGATAATGAATGCACTGAATGATAATGGAGGCGCCGTCGGGGGTCACACGTCTCCCCGGCCCTCAAGGGCGCGGGACAGTGTCGCCTCGTCTGCATATTCCAGATCCCCTCCGATGGGCAGGCCGCGGGCGATGCGACTCACCCGCACGTCGAACGAGCGCAGCAGCTGCGAGATGTAGTACGCCGTCGTGTCGCCCTCTACGTTCGGATTCACCGCCAGGATCACTTCGTCAACGCGCGCTGCCCCCTCGTCGCTGTTGTGCTCGTCGCCATTGGCCGACGGCTCGGCCACCTGCCCGTTCGAGCCCGCCGCCGTGTCGTTAAACGAGGGGTCGATGCGGTTCGCCAGTTCACGGATCCGCAGGTCATCCGGCCCCACGCCGTCGAGCGGTGAGATGACACCGCCGAGCACGTGGTATAGGCCGTTGTACTCGCCGGTGCGCTCCAGGGCCAGGACATCATTCGACTCTTCCACCACGCAGATCGTCGACCGGTCGCGCTTCGACGAGCGGCAGATCGGGCAGGGGCTTTGGTCGGTGACCACGTGGCACTGTGAGCAGCGCCGCACCTGGTCTTTCACCGCCAAGAGGGCCTCTGCGATGGCTTGCACCTCTTCGCGGGGCATTTTGAGCACGTAGGAGGCGAGCCGCCGAGCCGTCTTGCGACCAATCGTAGGGAGCTTGGCAAACTGCTCAACCAGCGCCTCGACCGATTCAGAAGTGAACTGCATAGATTGGGTTGGAACGTGGCAGATGAGCAGGCTACAGGAATCCTAATATCGTCACGCAGGGAGACGGCGTAGTGTCATACGCCTCCGCCCGACGAGAGGGCAGCTGTAGCCTTTCGAGCCGCCGAGCCGGGGTGTTTTAGAGACCCAACTGACTCAGGTCCATGCCCGGCGGCAGCATCCCCGACATCGAGTTGCGCATTTCCTCCTGCGCCATGTCGCCCGCCTCTTCAAGGGCTTTGTTTACGCCGGCGATAATGAGGTCCTCGAGCAGCTCCAGGTCGTCCGGGTCAATCGCGTCTGGGTCGATTTCGATGGCAGTAATCTTCTGGGCGCCATTGGCGGTCACTTTCACCATGCCGCCACCGGCTTCTGCCGTCGTCGTTTTCTTTGCCAGTTCGTCCTGGGCAGCGTTAATCTTGTTCTGCATGTTCATCATTTTGTTGAACATGTCGCCCATGTTGGGTCCGTTGGCCATAAGGGTCACCAGGTGTTGATTCAGAGAAGGGGAGGAGAACGTAGGGGGCAAGTCGTTACCACACGAGCTCGCCGCCGAACTCATCGAACAGCATCTCAATGACGGGATACTGTCCGCGAAGATTGCGCATGCGCTCGTACGGATCGCTTTCTGAGGTAGTTTCCCCGCTGCTGCTCGGCGAGGTGCTTTCTTCTACAACAAACCGAAACTGCTCCACGGCCCGGTCCAGTACGTCGGACAAGTGATCGGTAAGAAGCGATTCGTGATCGGTCAGCTGGCGGCGGTGGAAGTCATCGGGGACGGCCACGCGGGCAATGCCGTTGCGCACATCCATCGGGGCGGCGTGCTGCAGGCACGATCCGACGCGGATCCGGTCGCTCGTCACAGACCGTACGAAATCGCCCCACACGGCGGTCAAGCGCTGCAGTTCATCGCTAGAGGGTGCGTCGTCAGGCGGTGCCGTAGCGGTCGCTACGCCGCCCTCCCCGCCGGGCAGGGCGGCCGAGGAGGCCTGGTTCTGTGACGCGGACCCTGGCGCTGCGTCTTCGGGCGGGGCGTCGGCCGGCTCTTCTGTCTTTTTTTGGAGAACGGGCTTCCCAAACAAGTCGCGATAGCCTGCTTGTGGGGGCGGCGGGGCATCCTCTGATCCACCGCTTTCCGGGGCGCCGCCCTCGGGGTCATCTGTGTCCGACGAAGAGTCAGGGTCCGACGAAGAGTCAGGGGGCGACAGCGGCTCGTCGTCGTCCGTGGTGCGATTGTCTGCTGCGTCTTTCTCCTCGTTTCGACCGGTAGCAGCCGGTGCTTCGTCGGGGGGCGGAGCGTCTCCCATGGAGGCCGAGGAACTGGCACCGTGCTCGTCAGACGGCGAAGAGGTCGGCGGGCCATCAGTCGATGCCGGTGCCTCCGATGCCGACGTAGGCTTCGTACCGGCGTCGTCGCTCGCACCGGATGACGCGGGCGGCGACGAAGTGGCCGCATCCGGCGAGGGAGAGGCGGCGTAGTCCGTTGCAGGTTCGCCGGTGGCAGAGGGCATAGCGTCCGACGGGGCATCTGTGGCCCTTGAGTCGCCCGATGCGCCATCGCCCGACAGGGAGGCCGGTAGCCTCCCCTCATCGACCATCTGCTCCAGCCGGTCGAGCTTGGCAAGGGCATCGCGCAGGTCAACGGCGTGCGTGATAGAGGCCATCTTGAGGAGCGCCATCTCCAGCTTGAGGCGCGGCTGCGAACTGCTCTTGATGTCATCCTCGGCGTCGCCCACAATCATCAGCAGGCGCAGCAGGTCGGACGCCTCGAAGTGCCGGCTGGCCGCTGCATAGCGCTGGCGGGTAGCCTCGGCGGCTTCGATGAGCGAGTCATCCTCCATCGAGCGGGCCACGAGCAGGTTGCGTAGGTGCTCGGCCAGCCCCGACAGGAACTCTTGCAGGTCGTATCCTTCGCGCATGACGCGCTCGACGAGCTGCAGCACACCTGCGCTGTGCTGGTTCAATACGTGCTCGGTGAGGTGGAAAAATAGGTCGAGGTCTACGACGCCCATCGCCTGCGCTAGCTCGGCGTACTGAAGGTCTGTGCCGCAGAGCGAGACGGCCTGGTCGAAGGCCGAGAGCGCATCGCGAAGCGCGCCGTCGCCCTTCCGGGCGATGAGCATGAGCGACTCCTCGTCGGCCGTGATGCCTTCTTCTTCGCAGATGTCGCGCAGCCGGTTCACGACCTCGGGCACGGGAATCCGGCGGAAGTCGAACCGCTGGCACCGCGACAGGATGGTGGGCAGGACCTTGTGCGGCTCCGTGGTGGCGAAGATGAACAGCGCGTGCGGCGGTGGCTCCTCCAGCGTCTTCAGCAGGGCATTGAACGCCTGCTTCGACAGCATGTGCACCTCGTCAATGATGTACACCTTCTTCTTGCTACCCTGCGGTGGGACACGCACCGTCTCCCGCAGCTCGCGGATGTCGTCAACCTTGTTGTTTGACGCGGCGTCGATCTCGAAGATGTTCAGGCTGCGGCCATCCTCAAAGGCACGGCACGAGTCGCACGTGCGGCACGGCTCGGCGTGGTCCTCGCGCTCGTCGCGCGGCGTCGTGCAGTTGATGGCCTTCGCGAGCACGCGCGCTGCTGTCGTCTTCCCCACGCCGCGCGGTCCGCTAAACAGGTAGGCATGCGCCAGCCGGTCGAGGCGGATCGCGTTCTTGAGCGTGTCGGTGACGTGCTCCTGCGCGACGATTTCCTTGAACAGGGCGGGCCGGTACTTGCGGGCCGCCACGAGATACCGCTGGTCGGACATGAGGGGCGAAGCCAATGAAGAAAACTACGTGCGCTACGCGGTTACCCAGTATGAAACGCCTGCACACCGAACAAGATCACTGCTGTTTGCCGCAAGGTACAAAGACGCACCGTTACGCTAAAGGTGATAACGCATGAAAGTCTGTTGGAGGGGCTCCGCCTGGAGGTCACCGGGTTCAGGACGACGGGCGCGATGGTTGGCCGGGGTCCGGTGAAGGGTTGGGGTCCGGAGTAGCCGGTTCACGGCGCTCCGGAACGGGCACTTTGGTGGGGTTCGGCCGGCGCGTTGGCTGGCGCTTCGGCGTTCGTTTCGGTTGGCGCTTCGGCGTGCGTCGGCGTCGCGGTGCGGGTGTGGCTGTCGTGTGGGGGGCAGTCGTCATCATTGGTCAAGGCCTGATGCAAGGTCTGATGCCTATGCATGCGCCCAAACTGACGAGCCCGCGGGTTGTTGGGCCCATTATGTTACGCGTTCGCCGGCGCAACGTCCTCCACGGCATCGGGGGGCGGCGTCCCATTTGCCGGTTGCTGGAAGGGGGGTGCGGGGCGCCTGGTGGGGGCGGGCGTCTCGGTGGGCTCGAAGCAACGCCGGCAGCGTGGCTCGTACGCCTCCTGAGCGCCCACCAACACGCGCTCACCGTCGGCCACGAGGCGCTGCGAGTGGTTGGCAGGCGCGCCGCATACCATGCAGATGGCGTGTAGCTTGCTCACGTACTCGGCGATGGCCATGAGTTGGGGGATGGGCTCGAACGGCTCACCGCGGTAGTCTTGGTCCAGTCCTGCGATGATGACCCGTGTGCCGGACGCGGCGAGCTCTCGGCAGACGTGCACCAGTTCGCCATCGAAGAACTGCGCCTCGTCGATGCCAACGACGTCGGCGTTGTCGGCAAGAAGCAGAATCTGCGCAGCGGCGTGGACGGGCGTCGTCGAGAGCGCCGTCTCATCGTGGGACACGGTTTCGTCTTCGCTGTAGCGCGCGTCGATCGCGGGCTTGAATGCCTGCACGTGCTGCCGGGCGATGCGCGCACGCCGTAGCCGGCGGATGAGCTCTTCGGTTTTCCCGCTAAACATAGATCCGCAAACTACTTCAATCCAGCCCGGGGCGCCGGTGCGGTCAACAACGAAGGGTTCCATGGGGTAAGGGGCAGAGGGGAGAGGGGCGTCGCGTGTATGAAGAAAGGAAATTTTTGGCTCGGCCGAAAGGGCGAATTGGCGTAGCGGAGCCGTGTGATGAAGATGGGATAATGCCCATAATGCCCCGCCATTGCGTACGCGAAACGGTTACACGTCAGCCAGGGCGTCGGTGCGCATCCAGCCAGCGCGTCCGCTGGAGAGTTCGACCTCCGACCAGTTGGGCTGCCGGCGCTGCAAGCGGAGCACGGCCCCGGCCGATAGCGTCGTATCACGGGCCGCCTGGTCGTCCATCGGACGAGTGTACAGGGGGGCCGTCTGCGCGATGACCACGGTGCGGCGGTCGAGCGATTGGGCGTACGAGGTCACCAGCGCTAGGCCGATGAGTGCAAGACCGGCACTCATCAGCGCCCCGTCGAGTCGACGAACGGCAGATGGGGCGCCGTGCCAGTAGCGGTAAACCAACCAGCCGACGCTGCTTCCGTACACCAGCAGGCCTAGGAGGAGGCTAGTCCACGGGTTGACTGAGGCCACAAAAGACGCCCATCCCCGGGAAACGGGCAGAGGCGGAGCATTTGCCGCGCTGCGTGCTACGTCCAGGCTGTGAAGCAGCTTCGTGTGGGTGGGCAGCAAGCGCCGGGCCTTCTCATAGTACAGAATAGCCAGCCCCAAGTTGGCGCTGCGGAAGTATGCATTGCCCAGGTTGTAGTAGAGGGCGCCGCTCGTATATCCCGTCTCAAGCGCCGCACGGTACGCGCCGACCGCTGCCTGATAGTCACCCTGCATGTAGTGTTCGTTGCCTGCCTCGAAATGACGCTGCGCCTCGCTGGGCTGGGCATTGGCGGGGGAAGGGAAAGCCAACAGCAGACCACTAACCATCATCCATCCAATCAACAACGTGCGAAGAGGCATTGGGGGCAGGAGTTAAGATAGTGCCGTGTCGAGGAACTCAATCAGCTGCTCGGCACGCTGGATGGCGCTTTGCATGGCATGGTCGGAGGAGCGGGCGGGTGAGTACCGCGCCTGGTCGCAGACGTCGAGCAACTCGAAGAGCGCTTTGCGCGCTTGGGGGGGCACGTCGCGCTGTGTGAGGGCCGCATCCAGCTGTGGGCGAGTGAGGCCCGCCGCCGCGACGTCCATGCGCTCCGCAATGAAGCGCAGGACGGCGCGCTCCACGGCGTCGTAGCACGCCTCCGGTTTCTGGTTCTGTTGGTGATGACGGGCCGTTGCCAAGTGCTCCCTGGGGGCGGTATTCGCTTGCTCAGGGGCCGTGTCGCTGCTGCGACGGCGGATAAAGAGCACCCCGATCCATGCCAGCAGAGGCGTCACCACGGCAGCGTAGGGCCACGCCTGCGCATGCAAGGGGGGCGCATCTGCCCGGGTCCATGACGGCGCCGTCATGATTCCAGCCACGTCGTTTACGGGCAGCCCGCTCCCGGTAGTGCCTGTTGCCACGGCCGGGGCATCACCCACCACGCGCACGCGGTCAACGCCAGCGCGCACGGTGCGATACTGCGCCTGCTCGGGATCGAAAAACGAAAAGTCGATCGGCGGAACGGTGTACGTCCCGCTTGTTTGGGGGACGAGTACGTACGTGAACGTCTTGGTGCCGCGGATGCGCGTCCCATCGCGGTTGATGGACGTCTGCTCTTTTGGGTCGTATACCTCGAAGGCGTCCGGCGGCTCGAGAGCGGGGGGTTGCATGGTGGCCATGTTGCCCGTGCCCTCGATTTGGATGCGCAGCCGCACCGGCTGGCCCACATGCACCTCGGCAGAGTCGATCCGAGCGCGCATACGGAAAGAGCCCACGGCTCCTTTGAAGCTGGCCGGGGCGTCGTCAGGGAGCGGCATAGCCTCGATGCGGAGCGCCTCCGAGGCAAGCGGTTCCGTCTGGTAGCGGGCGTTGGGCGTGTAAAAAGGGGCCGACGGGTCGTAGCGCGGCGCGGCGCGCGCTTCCGTTTCGATCTCCAGGGGTTCGACGTTGAGTGACCCCGACCGCGTCGGGAAGAGCGCTGCCCGCTTGAGTACGATCGTCTGGTACGAGCGGCCACCGATGGTCGTGGTGCGAGGAATCGGGCGCGCATCCACATTCAGCTCCTCTCGCCAAAACCCGGTGGCATCCCACGCACTAGCCAGCCGGCTGTGCCGCAGCTGGACACCATCCCGAAAGTACAGCCGATACGTGACGATCAGCTGCTCGTTTTGGTAGACCTGCCGTGTGCTGGGTTGCGCGCGAATGAACAGGTCGCGGTTAGATACACCAGATGACGGCGACGAAGGGGGCCCCGAACCACCTCGTGATGACGGGTTGACAGCGTTCGGTGCGGTGGACGGCGGGCGCTGGCCGCGCTGCGACTGCGCCACTACTTCGATGTCAATGGCCGCCGTCTCGTACGGCTCGTCCCGCACGACTACTTTCGCCGGATGGATACGAGCCGGGCCCGTACGGACGGGCTTATAGGTCCACCGAAACGTGACGCTGCGTGTCAGCTGGCCGTCGGAAAACGACACGTTACGCTCGGTTGCGGGCGTGGGGCGTTGCAGGGCTAGGTTGTTCGTTAGAGGCGGCTCCGGCGTGTCGATGCCCGCCAGGGTCGCGCCCTGCACACGGATGGTGTACGCCAGTATCTCTCGGCTACCCACCGGATTGGGGGTCGCTACAGCCTCAATCCGAAGGGCATCGTCGGGCGATTGGCCGTGCGCACTCCCCAGAGGGACGAGGGCCAGGGCCGCAGCCAGTACCATGTAGCCGATACGACGCATGCGTTACCACTCCTTAAGAATGCGTTGGGGCTTGCGGTCGCGCTTCAAGACTTGGCGCAGGAGCTGCTTCTCTTGGCTCTCAAGGGCGCGCAGAATGCGGGCTGCCTGCGCCTGGCTAAGGCCAAGTCGTCCCTGAGCACTACCCTGCCCCACAGCCTGCCCCGATTCGCTTTGAGGACCATTCGGTGAGGGTGGGTCGGCCGTTTCGCCATCGCCAGCACCCCGGCCTGGCGACGGCGCATTCGGCTGTTCGTTCGAGCGGTTCGGCTGCTCGGTGTTGCCATCCTGGCTTTGAGGATTGTCGCCGGATTGACCGCCTCCATTGGACGTGTTCTGTCCGCTTTGCGGCGCATCGTTTTGGCCGCCACCACCTTGACCGCTGCGCTGACGCTGCTGCTGGATGGCCTCACGCAAGGCCTGCAGGCGCGCGTCGTCGGGGGCAATCCGAAGCCCCTCGTTTACGGTGGCCAGAGCCTGCTGCAGATCGGCCGCCACGTACTGCTGTGCCGCCTCGTGAAAGTAAGGAGTGGCCTCCTGCACTGGGCTTGGTTGCGCCTGCGCCAGACTGGCACAGGCGCACACCAGCAGCGCAGCGATCCAGCCAAGAAAGAAGCGTGGAAGCCTCATCGGTTCATCGTGTCGATCTGCGTGACCTCGCCCAGTCGGGTAATGAACGATTGGAAAGCGGCCACCGTGGAGTCTCGTTGCAAGCCATTCTGCATAAGACGATACGCATCCTCGTACCGGCGGTTCGTCACTAGCGAGTCAGCGCGTTGCTTTAGGCGGCGGGCAAATGCGGACGGGTCCGGCCGGTCGGCCGGTGTTTGGCGCTGTTCCTGCCGCTGGTCCATCTCACGCTTTAGGTACTCATAGTTAAAGCGGGCATCGTCGTAGCCTGCATCCGCAAGAAGAGCGCGGCGGTAGAAGCCGAGCGCAGCATTCAGCTGGCCCTGGGCAACGGCATTGTTGCCTGCGTTGTAGAGGGCCCGGGCACGCTGGCGCGGCGCCGCCGCCACATCTGCCGCCGTCTGGAAGGCCTGAGCGGCTTCGGCGTACGCTTCGTCGCGGTGTAGGGCGGCGCCCAGATTGTTCCACAAGTCAGCGTAGAGCGCCCCCTCGCCCGTCTCGTGCTGGTCGATGCCTGCGCGATAGGCTTCGGCTGCGGCGGTGTAGTTGCCGGCTTTATAGAGCTGATTGCCGCGGCGGCCCTCATCGGCGCCATCGGCACCGCTTAGCAGCGTCGCCAGAACCAGGAGGAGCAGTCGCGGGGCCATGGTGCGAGAGGGGTCGTAGCGAATGGTTGGACGGTTATGGGCGCCGCACGCCGATCAGGGCATCGGTCACGAGGACGAATAAGGCCAGTGCCAGGGGCCACTGAAACTGCTCGTCGTACTCCTCAAACTGCTCGGCGCCGAACGCAGTTTGCTCCAGCCGGTCGAGCGAGGCCGAGAGGTCCGTCAGCGCGCTCGACGTGCGGGCGATGCGGAAGTAGGCGCCGTCTTGCGCCAACTCCGTCAGCACGGCTTCCTGCAGGCGAGTGTTCACGATCTGCCCGCTCCGGTCGCGCTGGAAGCCCGTCTGTTGTCCGTTCTCGTAAACTGGGATACGGGCCCCATCGCGCTCGCCTACGCCGGCGGCATACAGCCGGACGTTGCGCTGTTGCGCCGTCTCGCGGATGTAGTCGATGCTGCCGCGGTGGTTTTCGCCGTCCGAGATGTACAGCATAGCCCGAGAGCGGGCGGTCTCTGCAGGGCGGGC
The DNA here is from genome assembly GCA_964345285.1 of uncultured Rhodothermales bacterium. Taxonomy (GTDB): domain Bacteria; phylum Bacteroidota; class Rhodothermia; order Rhodothermales; family Salinibacteraceae; genus JAAAPH01. The sequence continues at coordinate 4,372 of CAYFQN010000007.1, read as the reverse complement.
GCCGTCATCGACCGCCTGCTGCATGGCCGAGGGGCCAAACGCCTGGAGCGCCGTCTCGAACGCCATCTCGAAGTCGGTGCCAGGCGTAGGGATGAGCGACGGCTCGGCGACGTCCAGGAAGAGCCGTACGGCGTCGTAGTCGGTAGTGAGTGGGCACTGGATGAAGGCATCACCCGCGAAGAGGATAAGGCCGACGCGGTCGCCGCTGAGCTCGTCGATCAGCTTTTTGACCTCGTTCTTGGCGCGTTCGAGGCGGTTAGGGGCGACGTCCTCGGCCTGCATGGAGGACGACACGTCGAGCGCAATCAGCAGGTCGACGCCCCTGCGCTCCACGTCGCGCACCGTCGTGCCAAAGCGCGGCCCGGCCAGGCTGATGACGAGCAGCGTGGCCGCGAGCAACACGAGCGCGGCCTTGACGCGCCGGCGGCGAGGCCGGACCGTGGCAGCCAGCTGAGAGACCAAGCCGCGCTTGCCGAATCGGTCGTGGGCCTGCCGGCGCTTCCAGGCAGCCCATGCGAAGCCTCCGCCCATCAGCACGACGGCGAGTAGCATCCATCCGTATGTCGGGTGCAGCCAGTCCATGCAGTTAAGGGAAGCGGCGGAGGACAGTGGTCGAGAGCAGCACTTCGAGGCAGAGCAGGCCAAACGCCGGCCAGAGGAAGAGGGGATAGCGCTCGTCGCGGTCGGTGTAAACGCGCTCCTCGATCTCGGTCTTCTCTAACTGGTCGATTTCGTCATACACGGTGCGCAGGCCGCCCTTGCTGGTGGCGCGGAAGTAGCGCCCGCCGGTCGTCTGGGCTACGGTGCGCAGCATTTCCTCGTCGATCTGGACGGGCACCATCTGGCGGCGCTGGCCCGTAAATGGATGATCGATCACGAACGGTGCTTCGCCGCGGGTACCTACGCCGATGGCATACACACGCACGCCCATTGTAGCGGCAACTTCAGCAGCCGTAGCCGGGTCGATCTCGCCGCGATTGTTCTGTCCATCGGTAAGCAGGATGATGACTTTGCTTTCGGCCTCTGTGTCTTTCAATCGGTTCGTAGCCATCGCGAGCGCCGTCCCGATGGCCGTTCCGTCGTCGATCACGCCGACCTGCACCTCATCTAGCATCTGCTGCAGAAACGAATAGTCGAGCGTCAGCGGAGTTTGCGTGTAGGCCTTGGCCGCGAACGCGATGAGACCGACGCGATCGGAAACGCGGTTGTCGATGAACTCGGCCGCTACGTCGCGGGCTGCCTCAAACCGGTTCGGATCAAAGTCTTCCGCGCGCATGGACGTCGACGTGTCGAGCACGAGCATGATGTCGATGCCCTCGGCGTAGCGCTCGCGGATGACGTTCTCGACTTGCGGGCGGGCCAGCGCGATGATGCCCAGGGCGAGCACGCCCATGCGGAGCACCGTCGGCAACCAGCGGAGGCGCTGCGCCCACGTGGTGGGGACGGCATCGGCCAGGCGCACATTGCTGAACCGCAAGCCCGCCCGGCGGCGCATACGCCACCACTCGCCCAGCCCCACAAGGGGGACGAGCGCAAGCAACCATAGCCAGTCCGGATGTGCGAACGTCATAGGGCGTGCAACGCGTTAAGCCGGTGAGCGGTGCGCGGCGATGGCCTCCACGAGCGGTGGGAGGATGGCTCCCGCCTTGCCGCGTAGCACTTCATCCGCTTCCTGGGTAATCGCTGTCTCGTCGACGTTGACCTCCACCAAGTAGGCACCGTGCTGTTGCGCTGTGAGCGGGAGCCCGGCTGCGGGCTGGACGATGGCGCTCGTGCCGACGCTCAGAAACACGTCGGCCCGCGTGGCGGCGTCCTGGGCATCCCGCAGCGCATCCTGCGGCAGCATCTCGCCAAACCACACCACGTCAGGGCGGATGTAGCCGCCGCACGCAGGGCACTGGGCGGGATCGCCGCCGGCCAGTGCGGCCAGTTCGTCCTCCGCCGCGGGCCGCTCGCAGTCGATACAATACGTGCGTGTGATGTTGCCATGCAATTCAATGACGCGCTCGCTGCCAGCTTGCTGATGCAGGTTGTCTACGTTCTGGGTGATGAGCGCGAACGTGTCGATGCACTGCTCGAGTTGCGCTAGGGCCCCGTGGGCGGCGTTCGGAGCGGCCTCAGAGGCGATGGATTGCCGGTGCGCGTACCAGCCCTGCACCAGCGCCGGATTGTCGAGAAACGCCTCGACGTTGGCCAGCTCCTGCGGCTCGAACTGCTCCCACAACCCGTCGGGGTCGCGGAAGGTTGGGATGCCGCTCTCCGCACTCGCCCCCGCGCCGGTGAGCACGGCCACGTGCTGCGCTTGAACGAGACGATCGATGAGGGCGTCGCTGAAAGATGAGTCAGGCACCGGAGTGGAGGGAGTGAGTAAGCTAGTCCAAAGCGTTAAACCGCGCAGCCCGCGTTTCGTGCCAGCGTGTCCGTTACGACGTCGTCGGTTCGGACGAGGTGGTCGGTTCGGACGAGGCCGGTGCGGCGCGCTCGATGGCATCCAGGGCCAAGTGGGCCTCCTTGAGTACAGCTCGCCCCTCGCGGCCCGAGGGGCGCTTGTCAGCAAACTTGACAAGGTCCGCCTGGGTGAGCACCTCTTCCAGTTGGTGTACAGCCGAAGCCGGCGGCACCGGGTGCGCGCGCAGGGCTTGGAGGAGTTCGCCCGTCGTGCGCTCCAGCGCGGCGACGTCGAGGCGGGCGGCAATGTATCGGCGCAGCGTCGCAGCCAGTTCATCGTAGAAGGCTTCGAGCGCGTCTGGACCCGCCCAGTCGGTGCGCCGCTCCAGCGCCCGAAGGCGCTGTATGGCCGCGTCGTAGGGCGACGGCTCGGAGGCCAGGTGCGAAGGTGCGGCGAGGGGCTCGCCGTCAGCGTCGCGCTGGCGCCACCAGTAAACAACGCCCGCTATCAGGAGGATGGCGACGAGCCCGAGTAGCACCCATGGCCACTGCGGGCCGGGAAACAGGGCGAGCGGGGCCAAGTCGCGCACGCCTTGCGCATCGGGCGGAGTCGTGGAGCGGATGGCGACCTGCACGGGGCGGGACGCGACAGTCATCGTGTCGGCGCCCGTCACGATGCGCACCGGCAGGGCTGGGATGCGCGCCGTATCAAGGGCAAACGTCGTCACCGTGTACACCACGCTGTCGGTCCGCATGCCGGGCGCATTGTTTCCCAGGTATCGTTCCGTCACGGCCGAGCGCTCCAGGGCCTCCACGTCGCCGAAGACGTTGGGGCCGGCCGCGGCCTCGGGAAACACTGCCGACGTGTTGAACCGATGTGTAGCTGTGAGGGAGACAAAGAATCGCTCACCGATCCGTACGCTGTCAGCTGAGGCATGAATCCGAACGCGCTGCGCTGCCGTGTCCAATGGCACAGTGGACAGCACGCCCAACACGAGGGCGCACAAGGCCCACAGGGAAGAGTGCGAGGAAAACCGGCAGGGGGGACAGAAGGACACGCGAAGCATTCAGGCCGCCCGGTTGCGCTGACGAAAGAAGCGAACGAGCGGATCTACGAAATCAGCGTCGGTAGGCATCGGAATGTACCCGACCTGCGTCTGATTCATGTGTTGTTCGATGGCGCGCAGGCGGTCAGCGGCCGCCTGCGCGTACGCCGCTCGTGCCGCTGCACTGTTCGTGTCGACGACGACAGTTTCGCCGGTTTCGGCGTCGGTCAGTTCGACGAGGCCCACGTCAGGAAGCGTTGTCTCCCGTGGGTCTTGCAGATGCACAGCCACCGTGTCATGCCGCTGGGCGAGCGCACGAAGCGGCCGCTCGTACCCCGCGTCGAAGAAGTCGCTGATGATCAGCGCAATCGACCGCTGGCGCAAGAGATGCAGCGTGCGGCGGAGCGCGTTGGAGAGGTCGGTGCCGCGTGACGTAGGCTCGTGAGCAAACAAATCGCGGATGAGCCGCAGCACGTGGCGGCGGCCTTTCTTGGGCGGCACGAACAGCTCCACGGTGTCTGTGAAGAGTAGCAGTCCCACCTTGTCGCCGTTCTGAATTGCGCTGAAGGCAATGACCGCGCAGACCTCTGCGGCTACGTCCCGCTTCATCTTGTACTGCGAGCCAAAATCCTCAGACCCCGAGATGTCGACCAGCAGCATGAGCGTCTGCTCTCGCTCTTCTTCGAACACCTTCACGTATGTTTCGCCCATCCGCGCCGAGACGTTCCAGTCGATCGTTCGGATGTCGTCCCCGATCTGATACGGCCGCACCTCGGCAAACTCGATGCCGCGCCCCTTGAACGCCGAGTGATACTCGCCGCCAAAGACATTATCCACCATGCCCTTCGTGCGGATCTCCAGGCGGCGGATCTTGCGGAACAACTCCTTGGGAATCATTGCGGCGGGGAGCAGGCTGTGAAAGCACCGACAACGGGATG
>CAYFQN010000006.1:0-42047 GCA_964345285.1 uncultured Rhodothermales bacterium | reverse complement strand
GCATGCTCTCCCAAAGCGCATGCTCTCCGGCGGGGCTAGGCTAGTCCTGTGGGCTTCGTCGTAACGTTAGAACCTGGACGTTGAAGCTTGGCCTGAGCGTGCGGCTGGCCTGAATGTGGCTTGGTATGACCTGCATGGCGGCGCACTCAAGAAGCAGAGCGGCCTCCCTGCGACGCTAAAGACGTTACGGTGCCCATGCCGGTGTGTCTTGCTAGAGAGCCCACATGCCCTCACCGGCCCTGTCACACCATGGCTTCCCGATCACCTTCTCCCTGCTCAACGCACCTGTATGCCATCGGCGACGATGCGGTCGCCGTCACCTTGCACGAACCAACGTCGGAGCGGCCGGCCGTGCCGGAAGCCCTTGTCCACCACCTTTGGGCTGAGCAGCGGTTCAACCGCTCAGGGTTGTGTACCACAACAGGGGCGCCAGTCATCGTTCACGATGCCGGCACGCTCAACACGGACAGCGGGCCGGACTTCATCGACGCGCGCATTGACGTCGATGGCACCACCTGGCGCGGCGCCGTGGAGATTCACACGACGTCGGCCGACTGGTTTGCGCACCGCCACCATGAAGATGCGCGCTACAACAGTGTCGTCCTGCACGTTACGTTGCACCCGGACACGTGGACTGGCGGTCTGCTCCGCGCCGATCAAACGCTGCTCCCGGAGATCGTCCTTGCGCCCCGCCTCCAGCGTCCGCTGCGCCACCTCCTCCACCGGTTCCACACGCACACCGATACCGACGTGCTGTGCGCCCCGCACTGGGACCGCGTACCTGAACCCGTCCGCGCCGCGTGGATCGACGAGTTGGCCGGCGCCCGACTGCACGCTAAGGCCGAGCAGCTGGGCGAGCGGTTTCAGACCCACCCCGCATGGGATCAACTGTTGTACGAGCGGCTCTTTGCGGGCCTTGGCTATGCAAAAAACGATTCTGCCATGGAAGCGCTGGCGCGCCGTCTGCCGCTTCGGCTGTTGCGGACGATCGCGGACCCGCTCGACCGTGAAGCCCTTGCCTTTGGCGTCGCCGGCCTGCTCCCCGCACCGGGTGACTTGCTGGACAGCGACCGGATCACGGCGGACTACGTGATGGATCTCCGCGCTCGCGTTCGGCGGCTGCAAACCCATCACGACATTCCCACGATGGAGCACACCCAATGGACCTTCTTCCGCCTGCGCCCGGCAAACTTTCCTCCACTCCGGATTGCGCAGGGCCTGGCTTGGCTCGGTGACGGTGGGCTGCTGCGGACCGACCCGACGGATGGCCTCCTCCAGGCGCTTCGATCCGATGCGCCGCTCGATACGCTTCGGTCCTTGCTCAGCGCTCAGCCCCATGCTTTCTGGAACACGCACCTGCGGCTGGCAAGGGCTACCAAGCCGCGCGACCCGTCACTCGGGCGCCCCCGGACGGACACGCTCATTGTCAATGCAGTCCTTCCCCTTATGCTGTTAGTTGCCGATCACCGTGCGGTGCCGGAGGTGGAGCAGCACGTGATCGACGTGCTCAGGGATCTGCCAGCTCCGCGCGATTCGGTGACGCGCACGTTCCAGGCGCTAGGCACGCGACCGGCGTCCGCGTTTGAGGCGCAGGGGTTGCATGCGCTCTACCGGTCGTATTGCCAGCAGGGCCGTTGCCTCTCGTGTGCTATCGGGCAGCATGTGCTGAGCCGCTGATCACACTTCTCGGACAGTGGCGGCGGGCTAGCCAGCTTCGACAGTGTCCTCGACAGGATGCGTCGGTCGTCGTACATTGGGGGGCGCTCGTTTTTCCGCTTATCACGCCGCCCCGCCGTGCTCATCCGCATCGTTCGCATGACGTTTCGCCCCGACGCCGTCAACACATTCTTGGATCACTTCGATCGGGCCGCCCCTCGGATCCGCCAGTTTGACGGGTGCGAGCATCTCGCACTCTGGCGCGATGTCGACGCGCCAGCCTGCTTCACCACGCACAGCCACTGGACGATGGCCGACGCCCTGGACAGCTACCGGCATAGCGACCTCTTCCGTTCGACATGGGCCGCGGTCAAGCCGCTGTTTGCGGCGCGCCCCACAGCGTACAGCTACGTCATCGCACGGCCTGCCGACGTAATTATGCAACGGGCCGACACGAACGAATGAGAGCCCAAGCCGATGAGGGGGCTACAACGCGAGAGATATCCCCGCCCGGAACTGACGTCCAGCGCCAGGTAGCCCCAGCTGAAAGTAGGTCGCCTCATCGAGCAGGTTGTCCGCGCGGGCGAACAACTCCCCCGAACCGCCGGGCACCAACGCGTCGATCGCATAACCCATGCGGGCATCAAGGATGAGCGATGACGGCAACTCGACGTAAGTATTGCTCTCGTTGCGCGCCTGCGTGCCGGCCGTGTAGCGGCCCTGCGCGGTAAGCACAAGGCCTGCCGGCAGCGTGTATGTGAAACTGCTAGTGCCCAGCCACTCCGGTTTCTCACCGAGCGGCTGCGTCTCACCATCGCTCGTGGCGCGGGGGCGCGTCCAGGTGACGTGGCCATCAAAGAGAAGCGCTGAGGAGAGCTGCCAGCGAGCGGCGGTCTCTACGCCATACACGCGGCTGCCGCCCAGGTTGATGCGCTGCTCCCGGCCAGCGTTGGGACCGGACTGGAAGGTGCGCTGGTCGATAGCATCCGTCACGCGGTTGAGGAAAGCCGTCACACTGCCCGACAGGCGCGCACCCTGGCGTTCAAGGCCCAACTCACCGATCCACGCCGTAACGGGGCTCAGCTCCGGGTTCGGCACAAACTTGCCAAGCGCACCGCCATACAGCTCGCGCATCGTGGGGAAGCGGCCTTTGCGACCGCCGGATGCCCGCAACCGGTACTGCTCGCTGAGCTGGTACGATAGGCCCGTCGTCACGCCCACGGCATAGAATGGGTCGCGCTCCGGAAATGGCCCCGTGTTGGGCGTCGTCGTGCCGTCGAAGCTGACGCCGGCAGAAGCCGCGAGGCGACTGGTAAGATCTACGTCATAGGTGCTGCCCACGCTGAAGATATGCTGACGAAAAATCGACACAGAATCTGGCTGAGGCTGTCCGCCGTCAAACAGCGTGTTCGTTTGCTCGTGGCGCGTGATGAGGCCGTTGGCTGCCAGTGTGAGCGTTCCTGCAGAGGCGTCGTGGGTGGCAACGAGCCGGGCGCCGCCGGTCCGATCACGGTCCTCCTGGATCTCATCCAGCGCGTCGTAAGCTACCGTCTGGTACTGACTGATATCTTGCGCGAAGCGACTGCCCCAAGCAGCGCCGCGCAACGCCGTGTTGGGGCCGAGGGCGGCACGGCCACTGGCGATGAGCACCGATTTGCGCCAGACGGGGTATCGCCAGTAACGGACGCGCGTTTCGGCGGGGTTGAGGTTACTTTCTGGTGCGATGCCCTGCTCGGCGTCGATGTGCATGGCCGTGACGGCGAGTTGAGCGCCCTGTTGGAATCGGTAGCTGGCGCGCGCGAACCCGCTGATCAGTTGGCGATCCGTGTTTACACGGCGGTCGCTGAGCGGCTGACTGAACGGCACATCGGCCTCGTCGGGCAGCGGCAGATCCCCCCGATTGGTGTATTGCAGCGCCGCGGTGTAGTCCCACCGGTCCGTTCGGCGCAGGTGGGTAATCGTGCCTTGGCGGTCCGCTGCCGTCCCCAACTGGCCCGCCACCTCGGTGCGCTGCCCCGTCTGGTCGAGCGTGCGCGACTGGAAGTTGATCGCTCCCCCGATCACATTGGTGCCATACTGGACGGGCACGACGCCCTTTGCGACCGTCACCCCTCCTACCACGCTGGAGGGCACGAGGCTGATGTCGACCCGGTTGTCCCAGGGCACGTTGAGCAACGCACCGTCAAAGAACTGGCCCACCTGCCGGTCACCCGCGTTGCGCAGGTACAGGATGGTCTGTCCGCGCGAGTTGGTGGCGACGTGCGTGGCGGGCAGTAGTACGGCCAACTCCGAAACATCCGAGGCATCTTGCCGGATGATGTCAGCGGCCTGAACCCGCTGGAGCGTGTAGGGCGTCTCCGTCTCGCCCCCACGGCTACTCACCACGATTTCGTTGAGCTCATACGACTGGGGCACGAGGGCGAAGGCAAGGGTGCGCGTCTGCCCTGCACGCACCGTGACCTGCCGCTCTGCCGAGGCAAACCCGATGGCCGACACCTGGACCGCGTACGTGCCGACCGGCACGTCCTCGATCGTAAACTGCCCGTTGGCATCCGTGCTCGTACCAAGCGGCGGCCTCCCCTCTTCCTCCAGCACCACGTTGACGCCAAGAATGGGCGTTCCCGTTTCTGCATTTTGGATTATGCCCTCTACAGTGCCTGACTGCGCTACGGCGTCAATTGCCGTCAGCACGCTCAGAAGAGAAAGGAGGACAAGGATTCGGTTCGTTCGAGTAGCCATATGTGTGCAGACCGTAGAAAGGGAATACGGAAAGGCCGTCGCGCCCGGATGAATGCGACGGCCTGGTGCCCGTTTCGTAAGGATAACGTGCCCTACAGCATGGATAGGATCCCTGTAGCGCACCTCTCGCTCGCATGCCACAGACTCATAGGCCCCGGAGCGCATCCTGCATGCTGAGGCGCTGGCGGTTCTCGACGCGCGTGTAGTATGCCGGATTGACCACATACCGGCTCTCCATTGTCGCTTCCGGCGCGGGCGACTGCCCGTTGACGACGCGACGGACCCGCGCATGAAGCTCCGCGTAGCGGGTCGCCACGAGGCGCTGCTCGGAGATGATCGCTCCGTACCCACGGTTGAGCGCCCGATAGTCGCCGCCGTCCTCGTACTCCGCCGCAATGGTGCGGTGCGCCTCCAGGAATGTTTGGTGCTTCGCAATCAGGTCGCGGTAGGCCAATTCCGCCGGCTGCAACGCGGCGTTCTGCGCTGCAGCCTCAGAGAGGGCCAGAATATCGGACTCAGCGCGCGCCAGGTCGTCGGCAAACTGCTGGACAGCCCGCTGCATTTGCGCCGGGATAGCCTCGGTGTTGCCGTACTGGCCGTACGTCCGACATCCGCTGGTCACAACCAAGACGAAGGCCGCGATGAAAAGAGGTGCGTACCGCGCGATCCGGGGCATAGTGCGTCGAAGTGGTAAATGGTAAGCAGGAACTTAGGCACTATTAATAAGCGGCGGCCCATTTTGTTTTTCAGGACGGGGGCGAGTCTTCCGTCGATTTTCACCAAGAGCCGTCAGTCCTCGATGCTGAAGCCCGTTTGGGCGGTGCCGCGCACTCCCTCCGCGTTGCGCTTCAGCCAGGCCCGCATGCGCTCGGCTTCCTTCCCTGTCAGCTCAATCGTGTACAGAGATGAATCGCTCGATGGGGCGTCGCTGGAGCGGGCGTTAAACATGACCTTGACAAGGTCTTCGTTTTGGTGGAAGGCCACCACCTGTTCGATGTTAATGGTGTGTTGTCCGACGTTGACGAGTAGCATGGTACAGTCCGGGAGTGATCCATCAAAGCGTGATGCGTGTGGGACGCTCGAAGCAGGTATCCCATTTGCTTGTGAAAATAGGCGTTACCGTCCGCTAAATCCACCCCCCCCATGGCTCGCACTGACGAGTCGCACACGCAGGATCCGGGACCACCGCACGGTAGATGGAGATTCTGCGAAACACCGGTTGGAAGGGGAAGGTACAGCATTTACACCACCCCTCTTGGTTTTTGCATCTCGGCTTCATGAGTGAGCAAACGGCCCGCCTCGTCGACCAGCTTCGTGCCCGCGTCCGTACGACCATCCAACGCATGACGCTCGCGGAGACGGCGTTCGGAGCGGTCATCACGATGGGAGTTATCGCGGCCGTCTGGCTCCTGTCCACCGCGCTTGAGGCCGGCCTTTGGCTGGGCACGACGGGGCGCACGGCCCTAATCAGCGGGGTCGCCCTCTGCGCGCTGGGGCTCATCGCCTATTTTCTGGCGCGTCCGCTGCTGCAGCTCATTGGGCTGTGGACGACGCCCTCCGAGGAGACGGTGGCACGGCGCATCGGGGAGCACTACCCGGAGGTCTCCGACCGGCTGATCAACGTCTTGCAACTGGCCGAGGGCCGTGGCAGCCATTCCCCCGATGCCTTCGTCGATCGCGCCGTCCAGTCGCTCAGCCAAGAGATTGAATCGGTCGAGTTCGAGCAGATGGAAGACTTCCAGCGGGCGCGTCACGCGTCGCGGCTGGCTTCTCTTCCCGTGGTTGGGCTTCTCATCTTCCTGATCGCGGCGCCCAGCGCGTTCTTCGGTGCCTCCCAGCGCCTCCTGGCCCCCGCGACGCCATTCGAGCGTCCCGCGCCGTTTCAGCTCCTCGTCGAACCTGGTGACACCGACCTCATCCGGGGCGATTCGCTTCGCATCACCGTCCGCGCGGTGGGCGACGAGCTGCCCCACACCCTCACCGTGATGACGACTCAGGATGGTGAGCAGATCGTGGATCGCGTTACGGTGAGTAGCGACTCTGCCGGCGTGTTCGAGCATACCCTCGTCAACGTCCGTCAGCCCCTGCGGTACCGGGTGGCGGCCAGCCCGGTAGTGAGCGCCTGGTACGACGCCACCGTCGAAGCGCGGCCGCTCGTCCGTTCGCTCCAGGTCTCCCTATCGCCGCCTGCATACACGAACCTGCCCGAGCGGCGCCTCGGCGCCAACGTCGGCGATGTGACGGGCCTCCCGGGTACCCAAGTGGACCTACGTGTCGCGATCGGCGGGCCGCGCGTGGACCAGGCCCTCCTCCGATTCGATGACGGATCAACCGACTCGCTATCCGTGCGATCAGGCGTGGCGACCGGCTCGTTCACGCTAGACCGTGAGGGCACCTACCGCATCCAGCTCCGCAGCGCGAACGGCGTGCCCAACCGCGACCCCATCCGCTATGCCATGCAGCTACGGGCGGACGCCCAGCCCTCGGTCGTCTTTTTGGCGCCAGACCCGGTCGCTGACCTCCCTGAGTCGCTGGAGCAGCCGCTTCGCCTCCGCCTCACAGACGACTTCGGCATCGCACAGTTGCGGCTGTACTACCGCGTCAGCGAGCGGCGCTATGGCGCGGTGGACAGCACGTATGACTCGTTCGACCTCCCCGTGCCGAGCCCGCGCCAGCTTGACCAGCAGATCGACCACCGCTGGGCGCTGCAAGAGTATGGGATCGACCTCGCGCCCGGCGATGTGGTGACCTATTACGCCCGGGTGTGGGACAACGACGCCGTGGCCGGCTACAAGTCGGTGCGTACGCCGACGCAGCGGCTGCGCCTCCCGTCGCTTGCCGAGAAGTACGAGCAGCTCGATGCAGAGCAGGACGGTGCGGAGCAGCAGATGGAAGACATGATGCGCGAGACCGAGTCGATTCGCGAGCAATTCGACGAGCTGCGCAACGAACTCCGCCGCAAACAGGACGCCGACTGGGAGGACAAGCGCCAACTGGAGCAGATCCAGAACCGGCAGGAGCAACTCGAGTCCGATGTTGAGAACCTCTCGCGGCAGATGGAAGAGATGACCCGCCAGATGCAGGAGCAAAACCTGGCCAGCCCGGAGACGATGAAAATGTACCAGGAGCTGCAACAGGTCGTTGAGGAAATCAACTCGCCGGAGCTGATGGACGCGCTTAAGAAACTGCAGGAGTCCGTGCAGAACTTGGACCTGGAGCAGATGCAGCAAGCGCTTCAGAACTTCGAGTTTAGCGAGCAGCAGTATCAGGAGCGGCTGCAGCGGTCGCTAGAGCTCTTCAAGCAGATCCGCATGCAGCAGCAGCTGGAGGAAGCCGCCCGCCGCGCCGACGATCTCCGCCAGCAGCAAGAGCGCCTCGCTGAAGAGACGCAGCGCCGGGAGGAGTCCGCCGAGCAGCGTGAGTCCTCTGAGGACGCCCCCTCCGAGGAGGCCGACGAAGGCGCACAGGAGACTTCTGAGGAAGGCGCAACCGCCGAGTCGTCCCAAGCCAGTGAATCGGAGCAAGAGGCCTCCACCCAAAATGCAGAAGGCAATAAGTCTGGTCAGAGCGAGCAGGCGCAGGAGCGGCGTCAAGGCGAAGCAGGGGAACCCTCTGAGGCAGGCGAATCTTCAGCGCAAAGCGAGCCGTCTGAGCAGTCCCCCAATGAGGACCTGGCGCAGCAACAGGAGCGTGCCAGCGAGGAGATGCGCGAGTTGCAGGAGAAGCTGCAGGAGATGCGCGACGAGATGAGCGAGGTCCGTTCGGCGCCGCAGCAGAAAATGCAGGAGCTCATGCAACAGATGCGCGAGCAAGACTTGCCGCAGCAGATGCAACAGAATAGCGAGCAGCTTCGGCAGAACCAGCTCCAGGACGCGCAGCAGGGCCAGCAGCAGATGCAGCAGCAGCTTCAGCAGATGCAGCAGCAACTGCAGAACATGAAGCAGGGCATGCAGGGCCAGCAACAGCAAATGAACATGGCCGGCCTGCGCCAGGCGCTGGAAAACACCCTGCTGCTCTCCCGCAATCAGGAAGGCTTGCGCCACACGGTGAATACGCTCTCGGCCGACAGCCCCACGCTGCGCCGCAAGGCCCAGGAGCAAGTGTCGCTGTCCGAAGGGCTGCACATCGTCAGCGACTCCCTGCAGCAGCTTGCCCGCAACATTCCCCAGATGACACGGGCCGTGCAGCGCGAAACGGGCAACGCCCTGCGGGAGATGCGGCAAGCCACCGATGCGCTCAGCGAGCGCAATGCCCGCACAGCGAGTGGGCACCAGAAGGGCTCTATGATGCATCTCAACGAGCTCGCTCTGCTGCTCTCCGAGCTGCTCAACCAGATGATGCAGGGCGGCGGAGGCGGCGGGATGTCCATGCAGCAGATGATCCAGCAGATGCAGCAGATGTCGCAGGACCAGCAGCAGCTCAACCAGCAGATGCAGCAGATGCTCAACGACATGCAGGGCAACCGGCTCTCTGTCGATCAGCAGGAGCGCCTGCAGCAGATGGCCCGGCAGCAACAAGCCATCAAACGGCAGCTGGAGCAGCTCAACCGGGAGGGCGGCGCGCAGAACCAGCTGATGGGCGATCTTGAGCGCATCGCTGAGCAGATGGAGGAAACCATTCAGGAGCTGCAGCAGAATCAGACCGACCGCCGCACCATCGAGCGCCAGCAGCAGATCCTGACCCGCATGCTGAACGCTCAGAAGTCGCTCCAGCAGCAAGGGCGCGAGGAGCAGCGCGAAGGCCGCGAAGCAGACGACGCGTTTGACCGCGAAAGCCCCGGTGAGCTCACCCGCGAGGAGCAGATCGACCGGCTGCGGCGCGACCTCATCCGGGCGCTCGAAACAGGCTATGCGCCAGACTACGAGGATCTCATCAAGCGGTACTTCGAGTTGCTGCAGGAGCAGGAGTGAGGCCTAATTAATTAGGCCATGCGGCATGATTAGGCCGTGCGGCATGCGCTCAGTCAGCTGCCTCGCCGTCGAGAAACCGATCTCTCAGATCGGGGGTTGGCACGCGGCACCGGTCGCGCTGCCCGAACCATGCGTAGCGGCGAGCCGCGATCCCATCGTATATGGCGTCGCGAATGGGCGCTGGCACAGCGATCAGCCCATACAGTAGCGGCCACGGTAGGGCCAGATGCCGGGCGATGCGGAGCGCTGCGGTCGAGCGGCGATACACCTGTTCGTTCTCGATGAGAATCACGCTCTGGAGTAGGTTCTCCGGCGCGTCCGCGTCGACGGTCACGCCGTGCGCTTGAAGCAGCGTCGTCGCTGTCTCGGACTGTAACGCGGCGAACCGGAAGATCTCGTCGGGGTCTCGGTCAATGACGAAGTTGACAAACCCGTTGCACAGGTTGCACACGCCGTCAAACAGAATGATCGCTCGCTCGGTTTGGGGGGGTATCATCGATCGTACGGATGAGTGATTGCAGGCCGGCTTTCACATGGGCGCCGCATGAGAAAGATCCAACGGGCCGCGCTATATTGAACTTCAAGGGGCTATCGCTTAGATTTGGGTTGACATTACGCTCAAGCATTCCCCGTCCTGTGAGGAACTGCTTGTTGCACGCTCTCTCATGTGTGCACCCGATCCGCCGGCCCATGGGCGGTTTTTTGTGTGCGCCAGTTGCTCGCTCCGTTGTCCATCTGCATCATCAACCGAAAGTCGCATGGCTCAATCCAAAAGGATACTGTTCATCGCTGGAGAAGTCGCTCCGTTTGCTGAGGTTTCTGAGATCGCCGGCCTGACCCGGACGCTCCCAGAACACATTCAGGAGGCCGGCGACTATGAGGCACGTATTACGATGCCCCGGTATGGCACGATCAACGAGCGCCGCAATCAACTCCACGAGGTGATTCGCCTCTCGGGTACCGATGTATCGATAGGCGATACGACCGAAACGCTGACCGTGAAGGTGGCCTCGCTGCCGGACATCCGCCTGCAGGTGTACTTCATGGACCATGACGATTATTTCGGGCGCTCCGCCATCGCAGCCGATGAGGAGGGCGTGCCGTTCGAAGACAACGCCAAGCGCGCCCTGTTCTTCGATCGCGCCGTCCTTAACACCATTGGCAAGCTACGTTGGGGCCCGGATGTCATCCACGCCTTTGGCTGGGTCAGCGGTCTGGTTCCACTCCTGCTAAACAGCGAGTACGCTGGCGACGAGCTCCTCGGCAGCGCCAAGGTGGTGTACACGCCGGACACCGTCGATACTGTCGCCACGCTCGACGGGGACTTCTTGGACGAACAGGGCCTGCCCGCCGATGACCTGGACGGCGCGACGCTTGCTGAGGCCGGCATGCACTTCGCGGATGTGGTGGTGTATCCCCCCTCGCTCGCCCCACCCGACGGCCATGTCCAGTTTGAAAGCGACGAAGCCGCTCGCGCCGAGCAACTCCACGCCCTCTATGACGAAATGTTGAGCGAAGTCCCGGCGTAATTTCACCGAGTATTTATTGGCGGGGCACCTCATCTTCCCGCCATAGACTCCTCCCCATGCAATTTAATGCCGCACCTCCGAACCCCATCGGCGTGAATGCCGTTTGGGGTTTTCGGTTGTATCTAGGGGCACCGGTCTTTTTGCGTGCTGCTCGATCTCCTGTTATCACCTGATCTTATGCGCGACGTCCGCCATCGTCTTATGCTACACCGCCCTCTTGCCCCGTTAGCCGCCTGCATGTGTGTGTTGTTCCTCCTCGCCGCCTGTAGCGATGACCCATCCGGCGTGGGCGTCGGCGTCAGCCCGGACGGCTTCGACGGGGGAACCCCGCAGGTCGTCAGCCTCACGCCAACCACCTTCGAGGTAGTGTCTATCGACGACGTAACTGGCAACTCGGCCCGCATTCTAGCCGGTCGTGTGACCGATCCCGTCATCGGCGAGATGGAGGCCACAGGCTATCTGGACGTGTCCCTGCCCGTCACGCTCCCCGATGGCTTTACGGACGGCACCGTGGCTGCGGCCGAACTCGTGCTCGTCCCCGAAGGCTCTAACAATAATATTTCGGCCCCTCAGTACGTTTATGGGGATACGACGACGACCATGACGCTGGACATCTACGATATGCCTGCGGAGTGGGACGCAACCACCTCCGATACCAAACCCCCTGCCGGCAACTTGATCACCACGTCTGCCCCCTTCACGCCTGGGGACACCGTTCGCATCGACCTTCCGGATACGTGGAGTGGCTTCAGTAGCCTCAACGACACGACTGACTTTGCAGAGTCCTTCCACGGCTTTCAGCTCCGCGCGCAGTCGGGCAATGCCGTTGTCGGATTCGCCGTCGTGGGCACCTCTTCCCTGCTTGAAGTGACCGTGGGCGAGGAAACCGTTACGTACGATGGCACCCGTTCACTGTCTGCCATCGAGCGCCTGACGACCCCAGACCTCGGCGACCGGGTCCTGGTCCAGGATGGGTTTGGCCAGGGGTTGGCTTTTTCGTTCACGATCCCCGACTCCCTCGTGGATGCCCCGGTCAGCCGGGCCTCACTGGAGCTGCTGACAGACACGACGCTGTTCGATCCGGCCACGATCCCGGCCGGCTTTGTGCGCCCGCGCAGTGACGAGCTCGTCCTGCAGGGTTTTACCGACGCGGGCGACAATATCCTGACAAATCCGGCGCCTCTCGACGGTGAGGGGAGCTATGTGTTCTCCACCAATGCCACGCTCGAGATCTTTCAGCAGCAAGTGTTTGGCGAACCCACCGTGGACCGATACCGGCTCACCCTGAGCCAGTCGAGCAACACCATCAATCCGCTGCTCTTCTATTCGCCCGGCGCAGAAGCTATGAATGCTCCCCGCGTCTCACTCACCGTCACCCGGTAGCACTGCCTCTTCGTTCGGCCGGCCCTCCGCGATTGGATCACGACTCCCCCGTTATGTTGCACGCTCAGTCTTTTTCCCTCTCTCGCCTACTGACCCTGGCGCTGCTAGTCGGCCTCCTTCCGATGGCGGCTGCAGCGCAGTCGAATGGCGACGGCACAGTGTACTCTCGCTTTGGCTTAGGCGAGTTGGCTACGTTTGCGTCTCCACAAGCGCAGGCTCTGGGTGGCGGTGCCGCTGGCTTACGCTCGCTCAATTATACGAGCTTCTCCAACCCCGCCTCGTGGAGCGACCAGGTGCTCACGCGCTTCGTGGCAGGCGCCAACTACCAGCGCATCCGCGCTGAAGGGGGCCCAGACCCTGACAGTCGCTTGACCGCCGGCACCCTGAACGCAATCCAATTTAGCTTCCCGATCTACTCCCGCACCCTTGGCTTCAGCGTTGGGTACCACCCGTATTCGCAAATGAACTACCGCGTGGTCCGCCCATCGGAGACGCCCTTCCAATACGGCCCTTCCCCGACAGACACGACCAGCTACACGGTCGACTTCGAAGGCCAAGGTGGCATTCAACAGATCAGTGGTGGGCTCGGGTGGCGCATTCACAACCTGATTAGCGTGGGCGCCAGCGTCGACGTCCTCTTCGGCATCTTAGAAGAGGACCGACAGACCCGCATCCAAAGCGTGCCTGGAGCGGGCTTTGCCCCGGTGAACTTCACCGACGCGACCCGGCTTCGCGGCGTCACCGGTACGCTCGGCGCGCTGCTGACACTGCCCGACCTGTTTGCCGGCGATGACGTGTTGTCGCTTGGAGGGTCGTTTACGCTTCCCACGGACCTGTCAGGCCGCCGGGTGCGCACCCTGGGCGAAAGCCTCAGCCGCGACACTATCGGGACCGTACAGGATGGCTCGGTGTCGCTACCGTGGCGCCTCCGTGGGGGGCTGGCCTACAAACCCAACAACCAAGTAACCATTGTAGCTGACGGGCTCTATGCCCCCTGGAGTACCGCCGCAAGCACATTCGACGGCACGTCGGGCGGTCCGGGGGCCTTCCCGCTCGGCGGCACCGACTTGCTGAATGACCGCTGGCGTGCCAGTGCGGGCCTTGAGTACCTACCGGCAGGTAACGACGCTCTCGCCTCCTTCTTGTACCGCACCGCCTATCGGATTGGCGGGTACTACGAGCAATCGTACGTGACCCCGGTGGATGGCCAGCCGATCGGCGTGCGAGCCGTTACAGCAGGGATTAGCCTACCTACGACGTTATCCGGCACACGCCTTGATCTAGATGTAGAGGTGGGTACACGAGGGACCACGTCCCAGGGATTAGTGCGCGATGTGTTCTACGGACTGTCCATCAATGTGAACATTGGAGAGCGCTGGTTCCAAGAACGGAAACTCCGATAATTTCACCCGGTCTATATATTATCCCCCACAGCAAAACACACCAACCTGAACTCGGACTGATCCTGCCTCGCCATGCACGTGCTCACACCTACACAGAGTCCCTGGAAATTGCCCGTCGGCCTGCTGGCCGCTTACCTACTGGTCGCTGTTGTCGGCGCCCAGCCAGCCACAGCCCAGACGAACGGGGGCAGCGAGCCCACCCAGCGCGAGGTTCTCACCCACTATAGCCTCTACTTCGAGGATTTCAAAAACGAGAACTACGCCTCAGCACTCCCCAACCTCCGGTGGATGTTAGACAATGCGCCCGCCCAGCCGAACAACGACGACCGCAACTTCCGCCGTGCCGTCGAACTGTATTCGGCCCTGGCGGAAGAAGCCGAATCGGAGTCGGACACGCAGGCGTACCTCGACACGGCCTACACCATCGTCAATAACGCACCCAGCCGCCTCGAGGGATTAGGCGCTGACTACTCGGCATTTAACTGGACGATGCGCAAGGGCCGCTTCCTGCAGCAGTACGGCGAGCAGATGCCCGATGTGAGTGACGACCCAGTGACCTATTACCGGGAGGCTTTCAACATCGCGCCTGACAAGATGCAGGCATACTACATCGACCGCATCGTCAGCACGTACTTGAACAACGGTGAGCAGCAGGCGGCATTGACCTTTATGGACGAGGTGGAAGCCGCGCTTAGCGACGACTCCGACGTCATGAACGCGGTCAACCAGTATCGCCGGCAGGTTTTTGGGCGTAACCCACAGGCCCGCATTGAATTCCTGGAGGCGAAACTCGAAGAGAGCCCGGATGACCCGCAGATCATGGGCGACCTGTTTGAGCTGTACATGCAGCAGGGGCAGCGCCAAAAGGCCGCGCAGCTCTCCGGAAAGCTGTTGCAGATGAGTCCGTCCCTGGAGATCTACCGACAGGTCGCTGAGATGCGGCTGGAGGACGGCGAAGCGCAGCGGGCCTTTGAGCTGTACCAGACCGCCGAGTCTAGCACCGACGCTCCCCTCACCGCACAGGACTACTTCAACATGGGCGAGGCGCAGCAGCAGATGGGCAACTTGCGCGAGGCCCGCTCTTACTATCGCCAAGCGATCGATCAAGACCAAAGCTTTGGCGACGCGTACATCGCGATCGGCGACCTGTATGCGCAGGCGGTGTCCGCGTGTGGAGGCAGCGAAATGGGCCGTGGCGACAAGGCCGTCTACTGGCTCGCCGTTGATATGTACCAGCAGGCCAAGTCCGCCGACCCGTCGGTAGCTTCTATGGCTGACAGCAAAATCAACACGTACGTTAAGTACTTCCCCACCGCGGAGGATATCTTCTACCGCGACGACATGAAGGAAGGCCAGAGCTTCCGCGTGGATTACGGGTGCTACTCCTGGATCAACGAGACCACGACGGTCCGCCAGGCGAGCTAACCCCATCACTAGGACTATGATGGCAAAGCCGGTGGGCATCTGCTCACCGGCTTTTCCTTTGGCCCACTCTTTCGCCCACTGCCCGTTGGACCGTTCCGATTCAGAACAAACCGCAGTTCAACCATTCATCATCTCTCCCCTCCGAGGTCCCTTGTTATTGCGAATCCCGATCGCGAATTTAGCACGACTTCGCGCTTGTCTTCATTGACCAACCTTCCTTCAAACTGATGGCATCCCTTCAGGACATTGTCGCACGGGAAATCCTCGACAGTCGAGGCAACCCTACCGTGGAGGTGGACGTGACCACGACCGACGGCGTGCTGGGCCGAGCCGCGGTCCCGAGCGGCGCCTCGACCGGTGCGTACGAAGCGGTTGAGCTGCGCGATGACGAAGCCGAGCGCTACCATGGCAAAGGCGTGCGGCATGCCGTGGCCAACGTCAATGAGCAGATTGCGCCGGCCCTGAATGGCCACAGTATCTTTGAGCAGGTGGCCATCGACGCTCAACTTCGGAACCTGGATGGAACCCCAAACAAGCGCAACCTCGGCGCCAACGCGCTACTCGGGGTATCGCTTGCAGCCGCTAAAGCGGCCGCTGCCTCGCTTGGGCTTCCGCTCTACCGGTACGTGGGCGGGACGCGGGCGCACATCCTGCCGGTGCCGCTCATGAATATCCTCAACGGCGGCCGCCATGCAGATAATAGCGTGGACATGCAAGAGTTCATGATCGCCCCCGTAGGCGGTACCACCTTTGCGGAGTCGCTTCGAATGGGCGCCGAGGTCTTTCACCAGCTCAAGGCGGTGCTCCACGAAAAAAACTACAGCACAGCAGTGGGCGACGAGGGCGGCTTTGCCCCGGACCTACGCTCCAACGAAGAAGCTATTGAGGTCATCCTCGAAGCCGTTGAGCGCACAGCCTACACCGCCGGCGACGACGTCTTCATCACACTCGACCCCGCCTCGGCCGAAATGTACGAGGACGGCCACTACGTTTTCTACAAGAGCGACCCGGACACCAAGCGCTCAGCGGATGACATGGTGGCGTATTGGAGCGATTGGGTGGAGCGCTATCCGATCCTCTCGATCGAGGATGCGATGGACGAAGACGACTGGACAGGCTGGCAGAAGCTGACCGACGCCGTCGGAGACCGCGTCCAACTCGTCGGGGACGATCTGTTCGTAACCAACACGGAGCGGCTCCAGCGCGGCATCGACGAAGGCTGCGGCAACTCAATCCTCATCAAGCCAAACCAGATTGGGACGCTCACGGAGACACTGGATGCTATCGAAACGGCACACAAGAACGGCTTCACCGCCGTGGTCAGCCACCGCTCAGGCGAGACGGAGGACACCACGATTGCCGACCTCGCTGTAGCCATGGGAACCGGCCAAATCAAGACCGGGTCGGCCAGCCGAAGCGACCGCGTCGCGAAGTATAACCAGCTACTGCGTATTGAGGAAGACTTGGGCGAGGCCGCTACGTATCCTGGCCTAGACGCCTTTTCTCACTGATCGCCTTCGTCATGCCAACTGACACGCCCCACCGCACCGTGCTGACACGCTGGCTGCTCATTGGCGGCGCTACGCTGCTGGCTGCTTGGATCACCTTCTTCGATAGCCATAGCTTGCTGAACCGCTATCAGTGGCACCAGGAGGTTGAAGAGCTGTCAGCAGAAAACGAGCGCCTTCGGCAGCAGATCGGGACGCTCGAACGCAAGCTCGATCAGCCCCTGTCGGACGAGGTTGTAGAACGGATTGCTCGTGAGGAGTACGGCATGAAACGCCCCGACGAGACGGTGTACCCCATCGAGACCCAATGACCTCTGGGGGAGCCACCATCGCACGGGCCCACCTCCTTCGCCCCTTTCCTGCATCCCCTATTTCGCATCGCATGAGTGACTACGCCGTTGGCATTGATCTGGGCGGCACCAACCTGAAAGCCTGCCTCGTCCACCAAGGTAATCGACTGGTACAACAGACCAGCCGGCCCACAGAGGCTGATCAGGGCCCCGAACACGTACTGGATCGCATCGCCGAAGCCGTCACGGAGTTGCGGGATCAGGCCCCCGACGGTGCCATTACGGGCGTCGGGATTGGCTCGCCCGGCAACATCGACCTAGACCGCCGCACCGTCAGCTACCCACCGAATTTCCCCGGCTGGGACGTCGTCGATATGCGTGATGCGCTGCAACAACGGCTGGGCGGTGACCTCGCTATCATCGTCGAAAACGATGCCAACTGCGCAGGACTGGGCTCGGCCCATTATGGCGTAGCCATTGAGCATGATTCGTTCATCATGGTGACGTTGGGCACTGGCGTGGGCGGTGCCATCATCTACCAGAACCAGATCTTCCGAGGGGCCACCGGGGCCGCCGGCGAGATCGGTCATGTCTCCATCGATTACGAAGGCCCTGTCGATCGGTGGGGCATCGCAGGAGCGATTGAGGCCTATCTCGGCCAGCACTTTCTGTCCCGCCATGCGCGCTACCGCCTCCTGACGCGGTACGAAAGCCAGGTGCACGACCTCGCTGCTGACGACCTGGAAGACATCTCTCCCCGAATGCTTTATGATGCCGCGAAGGATGGCGACGAACCGGCGCGTGAAATGCTGGCATGGGCCGGTCATAAACTGGGCTGCATGCTCGGATCAGCCATCAACCTGCTGGACCTCGCGACGATCGTGGTGGGCGGCGGCGTGTCCGGCGCGGGCGATTTCATCCTGGAGCCAGCCCGCGAAGCGGTGAAACGCTACGTGATGCCCGGCGTGCGCGACCGGGTAACCATTCTCCGGGAGACCTCCGGCAACGACGTCGGCATGCTCGGTGCTGCCCATCTGATTGTGCAGGCAGAGGGTACCGCATAGGACAGTGTGCCCGCCCTTTTCCCAGCCGAACCCACGGCGGCGTTTGTCTTACTACTCGGTGCAGGGTTTGCTCTATAACCCCGTGTTCGTTGTTGTGGTACGTGGTTTGAAGCATGCGCTTTTTTCTTCTGATCGTGATGGGCTGTCTGGCCCTTGGACTCTGCGCGTCGTCTGTTGCCGCGCAGCAAACGGATGCGCCGCCTCCGCTACCCGCTCCCGCGGACACGACGGAGCAGGACTCGCTGCGCCAACAGCCTCCTGCAGACCCACCACAAGCTGTCCCGATCAATCCTCAACCGGCTGATAGCCTGCAGCAGCCATCAGGGGGCGGGCAAGGCGCACCTCCGGCTTCTGCCCCGCCCCAACCCGGTTCTGCGCAGGGCAATGATAACCTAAACGAGGCCGTGCAACTCTCCGCGCGCGACTCCCTGATTATCACGTTCGACGAGGAGGACGGCGACGTAGGATCGCTCTATGGCGAGGCCTCCATGCAGTACCAGCAGGCCTCCTTGGAAGGCCCGCAGATCGATATGTACTTTGACCGGAACGAGTTGCGCGCCTCTCAGCCGAACGCCGGCGCCAGCCGTCCCGTCTTCCAACAGGGGGAAGGCGATGCGTTCACGGGGAGTACGCTGTCGTATAACCTGGGTACCGGGCGAGGGCGCGTCGTGGGTGCACGGCGGCCGATCAACGAAGGCTTTGTCGAAGGCTCTGTCACGAAGGTGTACGAGGATAGCACCGTTTTCCTTCAACATGGAATCTATTCGACGTGCGACTGTCCGCGCGGCGAAACGCCGTCGTACTCCCTGCGCTCAAACCAAATGAAGCTGGCTGACAAGTGGGTGTACAGCGGGCCCATTCAGCTTTTCATCTTTAACATCCCGACGCCCTTCGTCCTTCCGTTTGGCTTTCTGCCTAACGTACAGGGACGGCGCAGCGGACCGCTTCCACCGCAGTACGGCGAGGACGAGCGCGGGCTGTACCTGAACAACTGGGGCTGGTATTTTGCCATGAACGACTACATGGACCTCCAGCTGCGCTTTGGCATCTGGAGCCAGGGAAGCTACCAAATCCAGCCGACGTTTCGCTACGAGAAGCGGTACAACTATGGAGGGACGCTCGACCTCGATTACTCGTACAACCGGCGCGGCGAACGGGGTGACCCCGACTTCACGCAAAACCGGCAGGGCGCCCTCCGCTGGAGTCACCAACAAACCATCAACCCGACGACGGACTTTAACAGCAACCTGCGGCTGGTAACGTCTTCGAACTACCTCCGCACCAGCTCAGATGATTATCGGGACAACGTGCGGCAGTCCATCTCGTCCAGCATGCGGTTCAGCAAGCGCTGGCCCGACGGCGGGCGGCGCCTCAATCTTAGTCTCAACCACAACCAAAATTTCGCCGACAACTCGGTGAATCTAACTCTGCCGAGCCTCTCGTTCTCCCAGAACTCCTTCAAGCCGTTCCAGTCGGAGACCGGGACGCGGCGCGATCAAGCCTGGTATGAGCGGCTGACGTTCGACACGTACAACTTTGACGTGGACAACAGCTACAATTTCCGCCCGCTAAACGATTCGCTGGCCAGTGTCATTCCATGGTACGAAGCGCTGCTCTCCCCGAGCAAATACCGGCGCGCCACCGGCAACGACGAGCCGTTCGACTTTCAGGCAACGCACCGCACCGGGCTAAGCCTGCCCTTCTCGCTGCAGCGCTACCAGTTGAACCTCTCCCCCAGCATCAGTTACGACTCCGAGTGGTACATCCGGACGGTCCGTCAGCGCCTCGTTCCCGGCACGGATAGCACCGATGCGGAGGTGGTGGAGGAGACCGTCCCGGGCTTCTTCGCCCGGCGCGAGTTTAGCAGCGGCATCTCAGCGAACACCACCTTTTACGGCCTCTTCCCGGTTGGCGTTGGTCAGTTTCAGGGCGTCCGTCATACCGTGCGCCCATCGCTGTCGTTTAACTACCAGCCGAACTTTAACACCGACTTCTGGGGCTATACACGGACGTTCGAGAACGAGAATGGTGAGTTGGAGCGGTACGACATTATCAACGGCAGAACCGTGCGTGGGACGAGCGAGCAACGGGCGATGAGCTTCCGCATCGGCAATGTGTTCGAGACGAAGCGCGTGCGCACCGACTCTACCGGTGAGACGCAGAGCGAGTCGCTCCGGCTCCTCAACCTCGACGTCTCGTCGAGCTACAACTTCGCGGCTGACTCTCTCAACTTGAGCGACATCCGGCTTTCCGCGCGGACAGACATCTTAGAGCAGTTCGATGTCGCGTTTCGCTCCACGTTTTCGCCGTACGCCCTCGGCCCCAATGGCCGCACCATCAACCGCTATGTGGCGGAGGGCCCCGGACTTGCCATCGCACGCCTGACCAACCTCAACCTGTCGCTCGGCACTGCAATAAGCGGTGGTTCCTCTGCGCGGGGTGGCACAGCCCCGAGGAGCGGCGGAATGTCTCCGGGCGGCCTCCCCTCGCAGCGGCCGGGCACCACAGGTCGGACTGGGCGCACCGGTCGACAGGGCCCGCAAGACAATGTCCCTCAGCTGGATCCATACGCGAACTTTTCGATCCCCTGGTCGCTAGACCTGGACTTCAGCTATGGCCTTCGCCGGACCGGCACCCGAACGAGCCGCCGCGCCAACCTGAACACGTCGTTCCGCCTCAGCCTCACGCCGAAGTGGCAAGTCACTGGGATTACGGGATATGACTTCATCGACCGCGAACTGGTGCGCACCGATATTTCCATCAACCGCGACCTGGGGTGCTGGGTGATGGCGTTCAACTGGGTTCCCTTCGGCCGCGCTCAGTCTTACGGGTTCAGCCTGCGCGTCAAGAGCGGCCCCGTGCAAGATCTGCTCAACCTGCGTCTCCCCCGCTCCGACCGGGGCGGCTTCTTCGACCGCGTGGGTCAGCAGGCCGGCAGCCTGGCCGGGGGCAGCGGCTTCCGGTAACTCCCCTGGCACGATGCCGCCAACCAACAACGCCCCAGCGAACAATGTCCGCCGGGGCGTGCTTGGATTTCGGTACGAAGTGGCGCCTGACTACGACGCGGCCACCGCATCGCTCCGGCCAAGCGCCTGCGTAACCTTGTCGGCAGCCTCCTTGAGCAGGATGGCCGACTGTAGGTCGATGTCGCTCTCTTCAAGCAGCGCTTTTCCTTCTTCGGCGTTGGTGCCCTGCAGACGCACGATAAGCGGCACGTCGATGTCGATGTTTTTCGCCGCCTCGATCACGCCCTTCGCAACGCGGTCGCACCGGACAATCCCGCCAAAGATGTTGACAAGAATGGCTTCGACGGCCGGATCCTTGAGGATAATCCGGAAGCCAGCCTCCACGGTTTCGGCACTGGCGGACCCGCCCACGTCGAGAAAATTGGCTGGCTCGCCGCCTGCGAGCTTGATGATGTCCATCGTGGCCATCGCAAGCCCGGCCCCGTTGACCATGCAGCCCACGTTGCCGTCTAGCTTGATGTAGCTGAGCCCGTGCTCGCCCGCTTCCACCTCGCGCGGGTTTTCCTCGTGGATGTCGCGCAGCTCCGCAAGATCTTTGTGGCGGAAGAGCGCATTGTCGTCCAGGTTAATCTTCGCATCCACCGCCTCGACCTGGCCGTCCTCGGTGAGCACGAGCGGGTTGATTTCGGCGATAGTAGCATCCACGGCTTCATACGCCGCGTACAGCGACTGGATAAATTGGCTCGCCTGCTTGAACTGATCGCCCTCCAGCCCCAGTCCGAACGCAAGGCGCCGGAGCTGAAACGGCATCAAGCCGATCGTCGGGGCGACCCATTCCTTCAGTATTTTCTCCGGCGACTCTTCGGCCACCGTCTCAATCTCTACACCGCCCTCGGTCGAGATCATAATCACATTCATGCTGCGCTCGCGGTCGAGCGTGACGCCTACGTAGTATTCCTGGGCGATGTCGACGGCGTCAGTGATCAGAATCTTGCGCACCACCTGCCCGTCCGGGCCCGTCTGATGCGTAACGAGATTCATCCCCAAGATGGCGTCGGCGTGCTGGCGGACTTCATCCACGCTGCCGGCGAGCTTCACGCCGCCCCCCTTGCCCCGTCCACCGGCATGAATCTGCGCCTTGACGACAAACTGCGTGGCTCCATCCTCCTGGAGCTTCTCCGCGGCCTCCACCGCCTCGTCAACGGTGTGAGCGACGATCCCGGGCGGGACCGACACGCCGTGCTCTCGAAGGATGTCTTTCGCTTGGTACTCGTGTACTTTCATAGCGTGCGTGAAGCGCGTTGGGTGAACTGTTGGACTGCGATAAAGTACACAGCGTGCCGTGAAAGTGTCTAATGCCAGGCCGTTTTTTGCCGGTTGTTCTTCGTTTGCTTGTGCGCCCTCGGATGCGCTGGCGTATTCCAACCTGTCTTGACTGTGACGCGCTTTGACCGACATATCATTTGGCGCCTCCTGAAGGGGTTTGCCCTCTTCATCGTGGCCCTCATCGTCTTCTTCATCGTGCTTCACTACGTTGAGTACAGCGATGACTTTTTCGATGGCGGTGCCTCACTACGCCAGGTTTTCCTGGTCTACTATCCCAGTTACATCCCCGAGATTGTCCGGCTCACCTCGCCGCTCGCCCTCTTTTTATCGAGTATCTACATGACGGGGAAGCTGGCGCAGGAGCTGCAAATCATCGCGTTGAAGGCCAGTGGCGTGTCGCTCTACCGGCTCATGGTGCCCTACCTGCTGGTGGGCGTGCTCGTCACCGGAGGTATGTTTTGGTTCAACGGATGGGTCGTGCCACGCACGAACGAGACCGTCGTGAGATATGACCGGGAGTACCTGAACCAGGGCGGCCGGCAGATCGACAACGACGAGATCCATCGGCAGAACACCCCTGGCTCCATCGTTTCAGTCGCCTACTATGATCGCACGGACCAGATCGGCCACCGCGTCTCGCTCCAGTCGTTTGCCGACAGTTCGCGCTTGACGCGCCGCATCGACGCCTCCCGCATGCGGTGGGTGGACTCGCTCGGGGTGTGGCGTCTGGAGAACGTCACGCGCCGCACGTTTCGAAAGGGTAAGATGCGGGTGGAGTCAGGCATCGCTGAGATCGACACGCTGCTCAGCATCTACCCGCGTGACCTCGCCCGCACCGGCCGCGACGCCGAGGCGATGACCATCCCGGCAGCCGCCGACTTCGTGGATGCGTTGCGCCGATCAGGCGCTAACGACATTGGACGCACGCTGGTCGCCTACTACACCAAGTTCGCCTACCCGTTTGCGAACCTGATTCTGCTGCTCATCAGCGTGCCATTAGCGTCGGTGCGCCGGCGAGGCGGGCAGGCCGTTCAGTTCGGGATTGGCCTGGCAACCGCGTTCGTCTATCTTGCAGCGCAGAAGCTCACCGAGCCGTTTGGCTACTCGGGCGACCTATCGCCTCTCCTTACGGCCTGGCTTCCGCACGCCGCCTTCGCGCTAGTCGCCCTCTTGCTGGTGCTTCGCGTACGGAAGTAGAAGTCTGTGCGAGAAGTCTGCGCGAGAAGTCTGTGCGTGCAGGGCCGAGCAGTGGGCCAGGCGGCGATATACCCATAGCACGCAGCAAGCCCATGGCGGACGCCCTACGCCTTTGCATCGGGCCCGCCAAAGTGAAACGGCTGATCGGGCGCCCCGCCTTCTGCATCAATCTGGCCGTAATCGTCCTCGAAGCGATCGATGTTGTCCTGCAGGGCGCGGAGTAGCCGTTTCGCGTGTTGGGGGGTGATGATGATCCGTTCCTTCACACGGGCTTTCTGAACACCCGGTACGACGCGGATGAAGTCGAGGATGAACTCCTCAGGGGAGTGCGCGATCATGACCAGGTTGGAGTACGTTCCCTCGGCCTTCTCCTCGTCCAGTTCGATGTTGAGTTCCTGCTGAGGGGTATCCATTGCATCATCAAATTGAGCCATAAGGCACGGAGCACGTGTCGTTGAAAAAGGTGATGGAAGCGATGGTGTTCAGAGAGGTGTGGGTATCAGCACTTACTCGCCGTTCCCGTTGCTGCGCCCCATCCGCGCCAAGGCGCTGATGAGGTCGCTTTTGGTAATCACGGCAAAGCTCTTGTCCTGATTCGAATCGACGAGAACCGCGCCGGCATCGCGTTCCAGGTACGCCGACAGATGGTCGAGGTGGAGCGAGTGCGGGACCACCGGGAGCGGCTCGCCCATCACACCACGTACCGGTTCGTCGCGGGCGCCGGGGTGGTCGATGAGGCGGTTTAAGATTCGGGTCTCGGTGAGGCTCCCAACCACTTCCCCGTCTTCGATAACGGGCATCTGCGAGATGTTACGCTCTGTCATGCGCTTGATGGCGTCGGCCACACTCTCGTCCGGATGCATAGCGATGACGGACTGATCCTTTGGTCGCATCTCGAGGATCTCATCCACGGTCACGTCCGGCTTGCTTTCCAGAAAGCCGTGGTTGCGCATCCACTCGTCGTTGTAGGTCTTCGACAGGTAACGGAAACCCGAGTCCGGCAGCACGATGACCACCACGTCGTCTTCGGACAGCGCGTCGCGATGGTCGTCCATCCACTGCAGCGCACCGGACACGGCCAGGCCGCACGACTGCCCGATGAAGAGCCCCTCCTCGCGGGCCAGGCGGCGCGTCATTTGCATGGCGTCTTTATCCGTAACCCGAACAAAGTCGTCTACAAGGTCGAAGTCCATGTTTTCGGGCAAAATGTCTTCGCCCACGCCTTCCGTGAAGTAGGGATAGATTTCATCCTCGTCGAAAACGCCCTCATGAAAGTACGTGTAGAAGACCGACCCGTACGGGTCGACGCCGACGACCTGAATGCCAGGATGCTGTTCTTTCAGGTATTGGGCCGTGCCTGAGATGGTCCCGCCAGTCCCCGCCCCAGCGATGAAGTGGGTGACCTTCCCGTCCGTCTGCTCCCAGATTTCGGGGCCGGTCGTCTCGTAATGAGCCTTCGTATTCGACGGGTTGTCGTACTGATTCAGGTAGATCGAGTTGGGAATTTCGTCGGCCAGCCGGCGGGCCACGGAGTAGTACGACCGGGGGTCATCGGGCTCCACGTTCGTCGGGCACACCAGGACCTCGGCGCCAAGACCGCGCAACACGTCCACTTTTTCCTGGCTCTGCTTATCCGTCGTGGTAAAGATACACTGGTACCCTTTGGCGATGGCCGCCACGGCAAGCCCTGCGCCGGTGTTACCACTAGTTCCTTCAATGATAGTCCCGCCAGGTGCGATGAGCCCCTTTGCCTCGGCATCTTCGATCATACTGATCCCGATCCGATCTTTCACCGATCCGCCAGGGTTGAAAAACTCGACCTTCGCCAGCACCGTGCACGGCGCATCAGCCGCGACCCGGTTGAGCTTAACGAGCGGGGTTTCCCCGATGGTATCCAGAATGGAGTCGTGCCACATGGCCGTTTGCTTCCTGTGAGACATTTGATGATGTGCGGGTATGTGCCGTTAACATAACATACCGGGTACCCATCGTCAGGGGATGCACCCGGACTGCGCGTGGCTTTGTGCGTTATCCATAGCGTTGTCCATGCAAGGCACCACCTATACGCCGCACTTTCCGTTTTGATTAGCGTGATGGATCTCGTTCCCAACATCGAGCCAGAACTTCTCGTCGCCACCTTCACAGCCACAGGCGACGCCGTATTTTGCAATGCCGCCTGGCGCCAACTCCTCGGCCCAACCCAAACCCCGTGGCGGGGGCTTTCA
Organism: uncultured Rhodothermales bacterium; assembly: GCA_964345285.1. GTDB lineage: Bacteria > Bacteroidota > Rhodothermia > Rhodothermales > Salinibacteraceae > JAAAPH01. The sequence continues at coordinate 16,426 of CAYFQN010000006.1, read as the reverse complement.
GACGACGACAAAGAGCGTGCCCATCAGGCAGTCCAGGAGGCAGCCGCGGGCTCGTTGGTAACAAACCACGTTGTCCAGGCCAGCACGCGAAAGCGCGACGAGCCGCTGCCCGTGCTGCTTCAGTTCTTGCCCGTCCACGAGACGGAAGAGGACGGGCGGGGCATCCGCGCCGTCACCGTCATGGGCGAGGTCATGGCCGAGCCGGCGTCGTGGACCGTCAACCAGACGAAGCAGCACCGGATGGAAGCGCTCGGCCGCATGACGATGGGCATTGCGCACGACTTCAACAATCTGCTCAGCGGCCTCGTCGGTCACGTCGAACTGCTCAAGAATGAAATCCAGACCATCGACCTGCCCTCGTCGGCGTATCAGTCCTTGCGCACCATCGAGCGAGTGGCCGAGGATGGGGGCGCCCTGATCCATAAGCTCCAGCGCTACATTCGGCAGGAGACAGCGGTACACTTTGAAGTCGTCGACCTAGCCGTGCTCCTAGAGGATTGCATTGCTCTCACCCAGCCCTACTGGTACAACGAGCCGCGCCGGCAAGGCATTACGATTGCGCTGGAAAAAGCGTTCGATGACGTCCCTGCCATCATGGGCTCGCCCACGGAACTGCGGGAGGTATTTGTCAATCTGATCCTGAACGCCGTGCAAGCTATGCCGGAGGGGGGCACGCTCCACTTTGAGGTTGGCCTGGACGACGAGCGCCGCATTGCCGTATCGGTGGGCGACACGGGCATAGGCATGAGTGAGGACGTCCAATCGCGCATCTTCGAGCCGCTGTTTACGACGAAAGGGCAGGACGGCACCGGAATGGGACTCGCCGTCAGCTTTGGTATTGTGCAGGAGCATGACGGCGCCATCACCGTGGATACCGCGCCGGGCGAAGGGACCACATTCACGCTCACCTTCCCTCCGGCCCCACACAACTCGCACCCGCTCCCCTCCTCGCCTAAGGACGCCGGAGAGGTCGAGCCAGCCGCCGTGCTCGTCGTCGACGACGAGTCGATGGTGCGATCTGTGATCACCAAGTTGCTGACGATGCGCGGCCATACGGTCCACCAGGCGTCAACCGGCGCGGAGGCACTGACGATGATCGAGACGACAGAGCCGGACATCGTGTTCACCGATTACGGCATGCCTGAAATGAGCGGGGCTGAGTTGGCTGCTGCCGTACGCGGTCGGGCGCCATCCCTCCCCATTGTCCTTATCAGTGGCGACACAGAGACCGATGATGCGACATCCGTCGTCGATGCGTCTATTGATAAGCCGTTCAAGCTGGACGACCTGCAGGCCGCCATCCAGACACTCGTGCGCCCGTAACCGTCAGGCCTATCGTGCAGGCTGTGCCGCATCGTGTACACTGCGCGGCACTGGTATGCCACTCTGTCACGCCTAGGGATCGATTTGAGGGTTGGCTTAGTTGTTGATCCACTGCCATTCCTTAGGGCCTACGACAGTAGGTCCCATCACACGTGCAGGAGGTCGCAAGCTCCTGCTTGTCGATTGCTTTCAGGAACTAAGCTCAAACTAGATGAGCAATAACGAGCTGAATTGGATGAGCGGGGACACCCCCGAACAAAGCATTCCGCTTCCCACGCCCGACGAGGAAATTGAGATGGGCAACACGGAGTTGCCGGATGTGCTTCCGATCCTGGCGTTGCGCAACACGGTGCTCTTTCCCGGGGTGGTCCTGCCCATCACCGTGGGCCGCGACTCATCGCTGGAACTCGTGCGGGACGCGTACAATAACGACCGCCTCATCGGCGTCGTCGCACAAAAGGGCAGCGAGATCGAGACGCCCACGCCCGAGGACCTGTACGAGGTGGGGACGGTCGCCGAGATCCTAAAGCTGATCAAGATGCCAGACGGCTCCAAGTCGATCGTCATCCAGGGTCAGCGGCGCTTCCGCACGACCGCGTTTGTGCAGACCGAGCCCTACTTCACGGCGCATGTTGAGTCGATCGACGAGGAGCCAGAGGACAGCGACATCGAGCTCCAGGCTCGCATCCGGTCTATCAAGGAGCTGGCGATTCAGATCGTCAACTTGGCGCCTAACCTTCCGAGCGAGGCGGCCCATGCGATCGAGAACATCGAATCGCCCCCTTTTCTGATCCACTTCATTGCCTCGAACCTTCAGATGGAGGTGGAGGCGAAACAGGACCTACTAAGCACCGTCCCGATTGTGGATCGGGCCGAGAAGGTGCTGGACCAGCTCAACGAGGAGCTTCAGGTGCTGGAACTGTCCGAAGAGATCCGTTCACGGGTCAAGACGGACGTCGACCAGCAGCAGCGCGAGTACCTGCTGCGCCAGCAGATGAAGGCTATCCAAGAAGAGCTGGGCGAGTCTGATGACACGGCGATGGAAATCGACGAGTTGCGTCAGCGCGCCCAGGAGAAGGACCTCCCGGAGCATGCGCAGGAGACGCTTGATAAGCAACTCAAGCGCTTGGAGCGGACGAATCCGGCTTCTCCGGATTATGCCGTCACGCGCAACTACATTGACTGGATTCTCGACCTTCCCTGGCGTGAGTATTCAGAGGATAACCTCGAAGTGGATGGCGCCGCAGAGATCCTCGACGAGGATCACTACGGCCTTGAGGACGTCAAGCGGCGCATTTTGGAGTACCTCGCCGTGCTTAAGCTCAAAGGCGACATGAAGGCGCCTATCCTCTGCCTGCACGGCCCGCCGGGCGTTGGCAAAACGAGCCTCGGCAAGAGCGTTGCCCGCGCCCTCAACCGCGAGTTCGTGCGGATGAGCCTGGGCGGCGTGCGCGATGAGGCCGAGATCCGCGGGCACCGGCGCACGTATGTCGGCGCGCTGCCCGGCCGCATCATCCAGGGCATCAAAAAGGCAGGCACGGCCAACCCGGTGTTCATGCTAGACGAGGTCGACAAGCTTGACTCTGGCTTCCAGGGCGATCCGTCAAGCGCGCTGCTCGAAGTTCTGGACCCCGAACAGAACGACAACTTTAACGACCACTATCTGGAGCTTGACTACGACCTGTCGAAAGTCCTCTTCATTGCGACGGCGAACTACGTTGAGCGCATCCCGGCGCCGCTGCGCGACCGGATGGAGATGATCGAGATCAACGGCTACACGCCCAATGAAAAACTCCAGATCGCCAAGCAATACCTCGTGCCGCGCCAGATCGAGCGCAACGGCCTCACCGAAGAGCAGATGGCGTTCACCGATGACGCCCTCCTGTTTCTGATCGACGGGTATACGCGCGAGAGCGGCGTCCGCCAGTTGGAACGCGAGATTGGCTCGGTGTGCCGCCGCGTCGCGAAGAAAGTAGCGACGGGCGAAGTGGAGTCAGAAACGGTGGATAAGGACAACATCGAGGCGTACCTGGGCGCGCGAAAGCACTTTTCTGAAGTGGCCGAACGCACCGAAGTGCCCGGCGTGGCAACAGGCCTCGCATACACGGCCGTTGGCGGCGACATCCTCTTTATCGAGGCCTCGGTCTCCCGGGGCACCGGGCGCATGTCGCTCACCGGCCAGCTCGGCGACGTGATGAAGGAGTCGGCGCAGGCCGCCCTCTCCTATGTGAAGGCGCATGCCGACGAGTTAGGCATCCCGCAGGACGCCTTCCGGCACTGGGACTTGCATGTGCACGTCCCCGCGGGAGCAATCCCCAAGGATGGGCCCTCAGCGGGTGTGGCGCTGCTGTCGGCGCTCGTCTCCATCTTCACGCAGCGCCGCGTAAAGCACACCGTCGCTATGACGGGCGAGATCACGCTCCGCGGCCTCGTGCTACCCATCGGCGGGGTGAAGGAGAAGGGCCTGGCTGCTAAGCGCGCCGGCATTGAGACCGTGCTCCTTCCAGAGAAAAATGAGAAGGACGTGAAGGAGATCACCGACGATGCTTTGGAAGGGCTCGACATCGAGTACGTCGAACGCATGGAATCGGTCATCGGTCACGCGCTTGAGGACGAGCCCGTTCTCGACCCCGCTGACTTCTTCGCCGTGCCGGACGCCGAGAAGCACCCTCCTGCATCGGACGGTCAAACCGCGACCGTGCAAGAGACGGTAGTCACGGGTTAGCGCGGTCACACATCGGTTTGCGCTTCATGCAAAAGGGCTGCCCACCATGGTGAGCAGCCCTTTTCGTTTCGTGCGGGCGCATCGGTCTGAGTCAGAAGCCGATCCGGACCTGCGCGGAGTGGCGCTGGTTCCGAATTTGCCCTGGGATGCGCCCGTCCTCAACGCCGTGGAAGGCGTAGTCGAAATGAATCACTCCGAGGCCCAGGCCGGCCCCAAACGTCGGATAGCCCTGACTAACACCGCCGCGCACCTTGAAAACCCGAAGCAGGCGCATCTGTGCCCCTAGATGTAGATGCGCAAAGAAGGACTGGTTCACGGTCGGATCGTTGTATCCGAGGTAATCAGCGGCCACGTTGAGGCTTCCCACCATGCCCATGCTCGGTGGGCTGTACGCAACCCCGATGCGATACGACGGCGCAAGGGCGTACCGGTCCTTGGCGTACTGAACCTCCTTTTCGGCCTGCACAGGATCAACGATAAAGTCGTCACTGTCCATTTGGTCACCAATCACAGGGAGATCAGCCGGTGTGCCGTAGAAGACGTAGTCAAAGTCCGAAGCGTGGACATCGTACGCGGTAGCGCCGAGCGTCAGCGTCCCTGGTAGTGGGATCAGCCCCACATCGTACAGCACGCCGATGTCGAACCCAAGCGAGCGGCCTTCGATGAAGTACACGTTTTCGTCGCTGCTGAAGGCGTCGATCGGCTTGTTCTTTACCGTGAGGAACCGGCGCGTGTACTTTCCGGTGACCCCAACGGCTAGCCCGTTAAAGCCCATCAGTTTTTGCAGATCGACCCCCACCGTGGCAACGCCCATAATGTCCGTCGTGCTTACCACGTTGAGTTGTGGTAGCCCCAGCCCGGCGTTCTGAATGCGATAATCCAGCCCCGTCGTGGCGAACACGCCAGCCCCCACGCCTATCCCTTTGCCCCCGACCATGACGGACGGCAGCAGAAACTGGCCGTTCACGCTCGATCGGGCCTGACCTTGCGCAAACGTATCTTCGTATAGGCGGCGCAGCTCGGCATCCGACATGTTGTCGATGCCCGTATCGATCGCCGGCTGCAGGCGGTTGTTGAAGAACTCGACCTGGTCGACGACGGTGTTGCTGATTGCCCCATGCACGCCGGCAAAGTTAATGTGGAGTAGGCTTGCCGACCGGCCCATGTGCGCAGGGTTGTAGAAGAAGGCCGTCTGCCGTGATGAGAGGGCTACCCCAGCATCGCCCATGCCCAATACTTTTGGTGAAGAAACAAACGATCGATTGGTCTGCATTCGGTTTTGCGCCTCCACGGGGAGGGCAAACAGAGCAAGGAGCGCAGTGAGTGAAATGGCGGTGAGTGAAATGAAGGTCCGAAAACGAAGCATAGCCATAACACAGGTTGCTGTAAGGGGAAGGACGGCGGGCGGGTGGTGCGCGGGGACGACGCCTATTGGCTGGCTGAACAGGTCGCGTCAATGCTGTTGCGCATCGCGTCGAGCGCGTCGCTCATCGCACTGAGCACGATGTTATCATCATCGCCGCCCAAGATTCGGTTGCGGGTCCGCAAGTCGTCCAGCGCTGCTTCGTAATTCGGGAGTAAGGTGCAAACGATGATCTCTTGGATGCTGGTTACCAGCGCTTGCGCTTCACTGACGCTGCCGAATTGGCTCTGGTCAGCGCAAATCCCTATGTCGCCACTCGGCAGGCGGAATAGCTCCACCCCCAGGCTTTTGACCTCCGCATCAATGGCGACGATCGTCTGGAAGGCGCGCGTGAAGGCTCGGATGAGTAGCATGCGCGCGCGCAGTGCATCGGGCAGGTCGGCCTCCGCCGCGTCGAGATCTCCAAGCAGCGTCTCCGCGTCGCTGAAGAGGTCGGTGAGCGCAGCGAGTCGCTGAAAGGCGGGAGCTTGTGCGAAGTCGAATGGCTCGTATATCGATGGATCGCCATCAAACGAGCACACATAGGTCGCTGCAGATTTCGGGCGTGCAGCCTTGCTGGCGTTGGCGATGTACATCCCGATCTCGCGAATGGTGAGCAAGTCTACATCGTTTTGCTCAAACCGGGTACCCACGAGAGTTACGCGGACCTCGGCGTGGTCGGGATCGATATTGTGCGCCCGCTCCAGATAGTCAATCGCCCGGGTGGTATCTCCTTTCGCGAGTGCAGCGCGGGCATCAGCGAGCAGCACATCGGGGTCGTCGCTCGTTCCCTCACTGTCAAAGCTGCTGAACAGGTTATCACTGCAACCGGTGAGAAGCACGGCGAGGACGAGAACTCCGCCCAGAAGGCGAGGACAAGACGAAAGCATGATCGATCAGGCTGTATCACGGGAGACTGGACTGGGCGATAGTGGCACGTGTGCCGGGCTACAGCCCCGCCTTACGACAGCGGGGCCACAGGTGCACACGCCCCTGCCTCCCGTTATCGGCTACCTTGATCGATGCTTAAATGTCTTTTACCTTTTGTGGCTTTTTGTGATAGAGCCCACAACAGGGCCAACCTGGGGCTGAAAGCGACCGTTCCGGATAGATCAGTGATCGGCCCGCTCTTCGATGATCTTTGCGTCCTCAATGTTGGGATCGACCTCGCGCAGATAGGCCGCACGCGAATCATCGACGATCCGACGCGCCTGCTGCACGGTGTGGTCAACAAGGTTCGCGGAAAGGCGAAGCGCCGTGCCTCCCAGGTACACCGCCTTCCCCAGCCAATTAAGTTCGTAGAAATGCGGATGTTCGCGGTCGGGAGAAGGCATAACGTATAGAGTCGAGTCTCTTGGGATTACTGTGCGCTCGGACCGGACCGCCCGCCTCGCGGGCGGCGCTGCTGGGAGGTTTCCGGTTCGGCAGGACCCGGCCCACGCTCACGGGGAGACGCCGAAGACGAGGACTGTGCCTCGCAGAAAAGATCATCGAGCCCACTGGCCACCGCGCGCCCCACGTGCTCTACGCCCCGTGCTAGCACCGAAGCCGTCGCCTCGATCAAGAACGACGCCTGCTCGTCTACGTTCATCCGGTCGAACGCGTCACGGGTGCGGCGGTACGTGTTGTGTTGCGCGTCGGAATCGTTCGCGTCGGTCATGGCCTTGGATCCGCGATCAGTGATAGGTTGTAGACAAAACCGGCAGCGCCCCGTGCTGACGTAGACGCCACGCTTGCAGTCAAGTTTCACCCGCTTTCCCGCTCCATGCCCCCTCCTCCCGAGGATATTTCTTCAGGCGACGCTCCCGCCCATGTCGAAGGCCTTGTTGTCCGATCCATGGGCCAGTGGCTCGACGTGCAGGTCGGTGATCGCGTGGTGCCCTCCCGCATCCGGGGTAAGTTTCGGCTGGAGGAGCAGGACGTCACCAACCCCGTGGCCGTGGGCGACCACGTCACCCTCCGTCTCAATGCGGACGATGACACCGGTCTCATCACGGACATTCACGAGCGGCGCAACAAACTGAGCCGCCGCGCTGCCGGGCACCGCGCGGAGCGCGAGCACGTCATCGTGGCCAACATTGACCGGGCGTGGGGCGTGCAAGCTGTCCGCCGTCCGAAAATCAACCCCGGCTTCATCGACCGCTTTTTAGTGATGGCCGAGATATACGAGATTCCTGCCGGGCTCGTATTCAATAAAGTCGACCTGATGCGGACGACAGACCGCGATCACATCGAGTCGCTGCGCGCCCTCTATGCCGAGCTCGGGTACCCGGTACACATGACAAGCGCCACGGAAGGTACTGGCTTAGAGGGCTTCAGGGAGGCGCTAGCTGACAAGATTAACGTCGTCACCGGTCCGTCGGGCGTGGGCAAGTCCACATTGCTGAACGCCGTGGAGCCGGGATTAGAAATCAACACGGGCGCGGTAAGCGAAAAGACGAGCAAGGGCACACACACCACCACGCACGCCGCGCTCCATGCGCTCTCCGGGGGCGGTTACGTCGTCGACACGCCCGGCATTCGCGAGTTCGGCATCCTCAACCTACGACCCGACGAACTCGCGTTTTTCTTTGTCGAGTTTCTCCCCTACCTCAACGAATGCCGCTTCGACGATTGCACGCACGACCACGAGCCCGGCTGTGCCATCAAGGACGCCGTGGAAGCCGGCGAGGTCAGCGAGCGGCGGTATGAGAGCTATCTCAACATCCTCGACTCGCTCCGCTCGGGGGCCGAGGCGGCCCACTGAAGAGCTTCTGGCTCGCTCCTCGCTTAATTCTTTGCCTTCTTCTTGGACTTCTTTGCGATGAGGTCCAGGGCCTGTTCCAGTGTAATCTCGTCGATTGTCACGTCGTCCGGTAGCGAGACATTTTTCTTGTTGTGCTTGAGGTAGGGGCCGTACCGTCCATTCCACACCTCAATAGCCTTGCCCGTATCGGGGTGCTCACCGAGCGTGCGGGCCGGCCGGTTGCGCGCCTCCTTCGCCTCAATGAGTTTCATGGCGCGCTCCAGGTCAACCGTCAGCACATCATCGGATTTCTTGAGCGAGGCATACGTGTCTTTCTCTCCAGGCTTTTTGTGCCGCACGAACGGCCCGTACCGCCCAATGCCGGCTTCGATGGGATGGTCCGTCTCGGGATGCGTACCCAGCTGCCGCGGTAGGTTGATGAGTTGCAGCCCCATGTCGAAGTCGACGTCCTCGGGTTCGACGCCGGGCGGGAGCGACACGCGCTTCGGCTTGCCCTTCTGCTCGTCGTCGCCAAGCTGGACGTACGGGCCATACGGTCCTGACTTCAGTAGCACGGGCTGGTCGGCCTCAGGGTGGATCCCAAGCACCTGGTCGCCGGCGTTCGCCGTTTCGAGGATATCAGCCAGCACCTCTTCGGTGGTATCGCCTGGGGCGAGATCCTCCGGCAGCGAGGCCGTGACCGTCTCGTCCTCCATGGGGCCTTCCACGTATGGGCCGTACTTGCCCACACGCACGACGTAATCCCCCCACTTGTCGAAGTGAATCTCGGAGATAGCCTTCGGGTCGATCGCTTCCAGCCCTTTCTCGACGCGGGTCTCGATGCCGTCGTTACCGAGGTAGAAGCGCTTGAGATAGGGCGTAGCATCTTCCTGGCCATCGGCGATGTGGTCAAGCGCCTTCTCCATCTCGGCCGTGAAGTTCACGTCCACCAGCGGCTCAAACTGCTCCTCCATGAGGTTATTCGTGGCGAACGCCGTGAATGTGGGGATGAGCGACGTGCCGTGCTTGCGCACGTACCCGCGGCGCTGGATGGTGCCGATGATGGACGCGTACGTGCTGGGCCGGCCGATGCCTTCCTCTTCAAGCGTCTTCACGAGCGATGCTTCTGTGTAGCGCGACGGTGGCTGCGTCTCGTGGCCGATGGGCTCCACCTCCTTGCAGTCAGGCGTTTCGCCTTCCTCCAGCGGGGGTAGCGGGTGTTCGCGGTCTTCGAGCGACGCCTCGGGGTCGTCACTGCCCTCGACGTACGCGCGGAAAAAGCCGGGGAACTCGATGGTCTTGCCCGAGGCGCGGAAGCGGGCTTTGTCATCGCCTTCGCCGACTTCGATGTAGGCATTGGTGAAGCGAACACGCGCGTCGGCCATCTGCGTGGCGACGGTCCGCTTCCAGATCAGATCGTACAGCGCGGCCTCGGCGCCGGTCAGCCCCAGTTCTTTCTTCGTCTTCATCTGATTGCCCGCCGGGCGGATCGCCTCGTGGGCTTCCTGCGCGCTTTTCGACGAGGAGTACTTCCGCTGGCCATCACTGAGATACTCGTCGCCGTACCGCTCCGTCACGGCTTTGCGGGCCGCCTGCACGGCTTCTTCTGAGAGATTCGTGGAGTCGGTCCGCATGTATGTGATGTGACCGTTCTCGTACAGCTTCTGCGCAATGCGCATGGTGCGGCTGGCCGAGAAGCTCAGCTTGCGGCTCGCCTCCTGTTGCAGCGTCGACGTAATAAACGGCGCATACGGCGTCCGCGTCCGCGTCCGCGTCTTGATCTCGGCGATGGTCCACGGCTTCGAGAGGTAGTCTTCGGCAAGCGCTTTGGCGCGCGCTTCGCCGAGAAGGAGCACATCCTTACCTTCCTCGAGGTCCTCTTTGAGGCGGCCCGTCTCGTCACTGAAGTCGCGCCCGGAGGCGAGCCGGATGCCGCCGAGGTGGGTCATCTGCGCCTCGAAGCCGGTGCCATTCTTGGCAAGTTGTGCCTTGAGGTCCCAGTACGAGGCGGGCACGAACGTGATGCGCTCTTTCTCTCGCATCACCAGCACGCGGACCGCGACGCTCTGCACGCGCCCAGCCGACAGCTTGGGCTTGATCTTACGCCAAAGCAGCGGCGAGATCTTGTAGCCAACCAGCCGGTCGAGGATGCGCCGCGCCTCCTGCGCCTCTACTAAGTCTTCGTCGATGTCGCGCGTCTCGTTCAACGCCCGTTCGATGGCTTCCTGCGTGATCTCGTGGAACACCATGCGGCGAACGGGCACGCCGGGGTTTAGCACCTTCACGAGATGCCAGCCGATGGATTCGCCTTCGCGGTCCTCGTCTGTCGCAATATACAGCTCGTCGGCCTCCTTGAGTGCTTTGCGTAGGCCACTCACCACTTTTTTCTTGTCGGACGGCACCACATATAGCGGCTCGAACCCATTGGTGATCTTGACGCCGAGGCGTGCCCAGTCTTCCCCTTTGTACTCGCTCGGAATCTCCGAGGCAGAGGCCGGCAAGTCTCGGATATGGCCCATGCTCGCTTCGATCTCGTAGTCATCACGCGACAGAAAGTCGCGGATGGTGCGAGCCTTCGTGGGCGATTCTACAACAACCAGACGCTTCATACAACTTGGGGTGTTTAGGAGGTGCGAGCCGTAACGTGACAGCGCCCGCCATATTTTTTGACGCGGCGAAACTCACACGGTTGCGCTCCGGGTGTCGTTCCAGCCCGGAATGTGTGCAGCTGGTAAAAACAGCAAAAGCCCGCCTCCCAGCATGCGGAAGCGGGCTTTTGATTGGGATGATGTGCTCGATCTACGCGGCATGAGCATCGCTTCCGTCGGCCGCGAGGCCGATCTCCAGCGAGTCTTCACCGAGGTAATGATCGAGATGGTGGGCGCGGTTCTCGGCTTTGGTGAGCGCTTTCTCCAGCTCACGCTTCGTGCCGTGGTCGCCCAACTCCAGCGCCCGTTCAATGGCGTCGCGGACCTCAGCGATCAGCGTGGCTTCGGCCTTTAGGTCGTGCTGCAGCATCTGGCGGATGCGGAACGTGCCCTCCGGCTCGTGCTCCACGTGCGACAGCTTGGCCTGGTTCACCGGGCTGCTCGTCGGGATGCCGCCCAGCGCCGTCATCCGCTCAGAGAGGCGGTCGATGTATTCGTGCACCTCCTCGTAGCTTTCTTCGAGGTAGAGGTGCAGGTCACGGAACTGCGGGCCTTCCACCAGCCAGTGATGCTTCTGGTACTGATGGTAGAGCGTCCACATCGTGGCCTGGATCTCATCGAGCCTCGGCAGCAGCTGCTGCACGACCTCGTCATCCAGCCCGATGGGGTTGCCCTCGACGGTTTGCTGCGCGCGCCACGGCGTACCATGTGCGTCGCGCCGCTCGTCCTCGGAGGGCGCCTGAGCGCCATTCATGTGCTCGTTGTGATACGTCGAATCAGTGTCTGCCGTGTTGCTTGCCGGCGTTGGCGTCGTCTCGGATTCTTTCGTCGGGATCGTGCTCATAGTCTGCCGTTTGGTTATTCAAAAGAACCAGCACGGGATACGTACCGATTGGCAATGCCATCGTGGCAGGCGTGTCCTGCCATTGGCTTCACGGTACTAACGGACAAAAGGGATGCCGCATCCACCCTGCATGCTCTATGCATCCGTTGGTATCAATGGCGTAACATGATTGCCGGCCTGTAACATGCTGATGCAACTCGTACTTCTCCGCGCCCTTTTTTACCCTGAGTATGCACGTTCACCGTTCGTTTCCCCGACAGACTTGCAGGCGCTATCATGTCAAAACGCGCGTGGGTTGAAGGAGTGGCAGCAACGGCTGCCGTCGCAGGAACCGCTGGCACGGCTGCCAGCCTTACGCTGTGGGCCCGTGGCGACGTGCGCGGGGCGCCCGGCGTGACGCGCGCCTTGTCGCGGCTCGGAAAACTGGCCAACGGCGGAATGATTGAAGGCATCGCACTGGCGGCAGGCACCGGCGCCGTGGTTGGGCTCACCCTCTACCACGGGGTGCGGTCGCTGGGCCGCTGATGTGCCCTGCACTGGAAGGGGAAGACATCACCATTTTGGGGAATCTCATGGCTCACTCTGTGTCACGCACGGATCCATCCGCCACCACGAAATACGTCTACCGCTTCGGCGACGGCGAGGCCGAGGGCGGCAAGCAGATGAAAGCGCAGCTCGGCGGCAAAGGGGCCAACCTGAGCGAGATGAGCGCCATCGGGCTGCCCGTCCCGCCGGGCTTCACCCTCTCCACCGAAGCCTGCCAATACTACAACGACCACGACGGCGCCTGGCCTGACGGGCTGGAGGACACGGTGCGCGCGGGCATCCAGCACATCGCGTCGATCATGGATCAGCGCTTCGGCGATCCCGAGAACCCGCTGCTCGTGTCCGTGCGGAGCGGCGCGGCGGTGTCCATGCCCGGCATGATGGACTCGGTGCTCAACCTCGGCCTCAACGATGAGGTAGTGGCTGGGCTGGCCGACAAGGCGAGCAACGAGCGCTTCGCATACGACGCCTATCGCCGCTTCATCGACATGTTTGGCGACGTCGTCGTGGGCGTGCCGCACGACCGCTTCGAGGACGCGATGGCGGCGCTCAAAGACGAGCGCGGCGCCGAGACGGACCTCGACCTCACCGCTGATGACCTTCGCGAACTCGTCGACCGGTACAAGGCCATCTACCGCAAAGCGACGGGCCACATGTTCCCGGAAGATCCGTACGAACAGCTCCACTTCGCCATCAACGCCGTATTCGACTCGTGGATGAACAAGCGCGCCGTGAAGTACCGGCAGATCAACGACATCACGGGCCTGCGCGGCACCGCGGTGACCGTGCAGGCGATGGTGTACGGCAACATGGGCGAAACCAGCGGCACGGGTGTCTGCTTCACGCGCAACCCCGCAACGGGCGAGAATAAATTGTTCGGCGAGTTTCTGCAGAACGCGCAGGGCGAGGACGTCGTCTCCGGCCTGCGCACGCCGCGCGACATTCAGGAACTGCAGCGCGTGATGCCGTCCATCCATGACGAGCTGCAAACCATCTGCCACCAGCTTGAGGCGCATTATGGCAACATGCAGGACTTGGAGTTTACCGTGCAGGACGGGACGCTCTACATCCTGCAGACCCGCGACGGGAAGCGCACCGGCCCGGCGGCCATCCAAATCGCCGTATCCATGGTCGATGACGGGCTGATCGACAAGGCGAAGGCTGTGCGCGACCTCGTGGAGCCGCGCCACCTGGACCAACTCCTACACCCCCGCTTCAAGCATACCGACTACGAGGACCGTGTGCTCGGTGAAGGCCTCCCGGCCTCGCCGGGCGCCGCTGTTGGCCGTGTCGTCTTCACCGCCGACGACGCCGAAGCCTGGGCCGAGGACGGCGAGGACGTCATTCTCGTCCGCATCGAAACGAGCCCGGAAGACGTAGGCGGCATGGATGCAGCCGAGGGCATCCTCACCTCGCGCGGCGGCATGACGTCCCACGCCGCCGTCGTCGCCCGCGGATGGGGCAAACCCTGCGTGGCCGGCTGCAGCGACATCGTGGTGAACTACGAGCGCAAGACGTTCACGAACGGCGCAGTCACCATCTCTGAAGGCGACCGGATTTCGATCAACGGCTCGACGGGCGAGGTCATTCAGGGCCAGCAGCCGCTCGTAGAGCCCGAGATGAGCGGTGAGTTTGCGACGTTCATGGCGTGGGCCGATGCGTTCCGCGACATGGGCGTCCGCGCCAACGCCGATACGCCCAGCGACGCCGAGCACGCGCTGACGTTCGGCGCCGAGGGAATCGGGCTCTGCCGCACGGAGCACATGTTCTTCGGCGAGGAGCGCATCCAACCCATGCGCGAGATGATCGTGGCGGAAACGGAGGACGAACGGCGCGCGGCGCTGGAGCAACTCCTTCCCGTCCAGCGCGCCGACTTTGAGGGCATCTTCCGCGCGATGGACGGCCGCCCCGTTACCATCCGCCTGCTCGACCCGCCGCTGCACGAGTTCTTGCCGAGCGACGACGACGGCCTCCAGCGCCTTGCCGATCACGTCGGTCAGCCTGTCGAGCGCATCCACTCCAAAGTGAACGCGCTGGAAGAGTTCAACCCCATGCTCGGCCACCGCGGCTGCCGGCTTGGCATCACCGTCCCGGCGATCACCGAGATGCAGGCGCGGGCTATCGTCGAAGCGGCCCTCAACGTGCAGGCCGAGGGCATGGCCGTTTACCCGGAGATCATGGTGCCCCTCGTGAGCACAGAGGCCGAGTTTGCCCATCAGAAGCAGCACATCGTGGAGACGGCGGAGGCCGTGTTCGCCGAGCGCGACGAGCAAGTGGAGCTAGAAGTGGGTACGATGATTGAAATCCCGCGTGCCGCGCTCACGGCAGGCGCAATCGCCGAAGAAGCTGATTTCTTCTCGTTTGGGACGAATGACCTCACGCAAATGACATTTGGGATCAGCCGGGATGACACGGGATCCTTCCTGCCCGACTATCTCAAGCACGATATCTTGCCTCGCGACCCGTTTCAGGCCCTTGACCGGGATGGGGTGGGCCAGCTCGTGCAGATGGGCACCGGGCGCGGCCGGGCGACGCAGCCCAGCCTCAAGGTCGGCATCTGCGGCGAACACGGCGGCGAGCCGTCGTCCGTCGCCTTCTGCTACGAGACAGGTCTTGACTACGTCTCCTGCTCGCCCTTCCGGGTGCCGGTGGCCCGCCTCTCGGCCGCTCAGGCCGCGCTGAATCAGAAGCGATAAAATGAGGAGCAATGAAAGAAGCTGGGGAAGGGAGGCGGGCAAGGCCGGCCTCCTCTCTCCGCTCTTCTTTCTTCTACCCGTGACCTGGCTATACGAAGGCGTTTTCGCCTGTGATGTCGCGCCCCACGACGAGCGTATGTACCTCGTGTGTGCCCTCGTACGTGATGACGGACTCCAGATTGGCCATGTGTCGCATCACGGGGTACATGCCCGTCACGCCGTTGCCGCCGAGCACCTGCCGCGCCGACCGCGCGATCTCTAGGGCCGCCTGGCAGTTGTTGCGCTTCGCGAGCGAGACCTGCTGTGGGCGCATCGTGCCGGCATCCTTGAGCATGCCGAGGCGCCAGTTGAGGAGTTGCGCTTTCGTGATCTCCTGCACCATGTCGGTCAGCCGCTCCTGGATGAGCTGGAACCGGGCAATGGGACCGCCAAACTGCTGGCGGTTGATGGCGTGCTGCCGCGCCGCATCGTAGCAGGCCATCGCCGCGCCCATCGCTCCCCAGCAGATGCCGTACCGCGCCTGATTCAGGCACGAGAGCGGCCCCTTCAACCCCTCGACGCCCGGGATCAGATTCGACGCGGGGATGCGCACCTCGTCCAGCAGCACCTCAGACGTCACAGCTGCCCGCAGCGACCACGTGTCGTCGATCGTCGGCGTGCGGACGCCCTCGCGATCCGTCTCCACGAGAAAGCCGCGGATCGTGTCTGTTTCGTCTTTCGCCCAGATCACAGCCACATCCGCCATCGAGGCGTTTGTCGACCAGCGCTTGTGGCCGGTGAGGATGTAGTCGTCGCCATCGCGCACGGCCCGCGTCTCCATGCCCGACGGATTAGAGCCATGGTCCGGCTCGGTGAGCCCGAAGCAGCCAATGGCTTCGGCAGCAGCCAGCTTCGGCAGCCAGTGCTGTTTCTGCGCCTCCGTCCCGTACCGCCAGATCGGATACATCACGAGCGAGCCCGTCACCGAGCAGAACGAACGCAGCCCGGAATCGCCTCGTTCGATTTCCTGCATCATCAGTCCGTAGACAATGTTGCTGTGCCCGCCGCCGCCATATTCCTTTGGCATGTTCGGCCCGAGCAGCCCCAGCTCCGCAAAATGCGGGACGAGGTCGCGCGGGAATGTTTTCGCATCGGCATGCTGCTCGATGATGGGCAGCACCTCGTCCGTCACAAACGAGCGTACCCGCTGGCGGATAGCCTTGTCTTCGTCAGTGAGCAGCTCGTCGAGGGCGTAATAGTCAGGCGACTCGAAGGCGGCAGGGTCGTACGTGTCGCTCGCCGAGCCGTTGGTTGGCAGCGTGAAAGGGGCAATAGCGTCCGGCATGATACGTTGCACATGATGAATGGAACGGAAAAGACGTGCCGCACCGGATGTGACGTGTGCACGAATTCCTGCGGCCTCATGGAGGGTGTAGTTGATGATCCCTGCACCCCGTCGTACGTTCGTCAACGCTCATGCGTTCGAGCCGTTCGGCGCTGGGCTTAGGCGGGGCCGCACCGTGTCGTCAGCCCCTGAT